>NZ_JQMO01000003.1:1502179-1802615 GCF_000744785.1 Kitasatospora azatica KCTC 9699
CGACGGCCTGGTCCGTGGCGCCCAGGTGTCCGACACCGGCTCCGCCATCTCCGTGCCGGTCGGCCAGATCACCAAGGGCAAGGTCTTCAACGCCCTCGGCGAGGTGCTGAACACCGACAAGGCCGAGTTCGAGTCGCAGGTCGAGGTTCGCTGGCCGATCCACCGCAAGGCCCCCGAGTTCAAGGACCTCGAGTCCAAGACCGAGATGTTCGAGACCGGTATCAAGGTCATCGACCTGCTCACCCCGTACGTCCAGGGTGGCAAGATCGGTCTGTTCGGTGGCGCCGGTGTCGGCAAGACCGTCCTCATCCAGGAGATGATCTACCGCGTCGCCGAGAACTTCGGTGGTGTGTCGGTCTTCGCCGGTGTCGGTGAGCGCACCCGTGAGGGCAACGACCTCATCGAGGAGATGACCGACTCGGGCGTTCTGGACAAGACCGCGCTGGTCTTCGGCCAGATGGACGAGCCGCCGGGCACCCGCCTGCGCGTCGCCCTGTCCGCCCTGACGATGGCGGAGTACTTCCGCGACGTCGAGCAGCAGGACGTTCTGCTCTTCATCGACAACATCTTCCGGTTCACCCAGGCCGGTTCCGAGGTGTCGACCCTGCTCGGCCGGATGCCCTCCGCGGTGGGTTACCAGCCGAACCTGGCCGACGAGATGGGCCTCCTGCAGGAGCGCATCACCTCGACCCGCGGTCACTCGATCACCTCGATGCAGGCGATCTACGTCCCCGCGGACGACCTGACCGACCCGGCCCCGGCGACCACCTTCGCCCACCTCGACGCGACGACGGTTCTCTCCCGTCCGATCACCGAGAAGGGCATCTACCCGGCCGTCGACCCGCTGGACTCCACGTCCCGCATCCTGGACCCGCGCTACATCGCGCAGGACCACTACGACACGGCCATCCGTATCAAGGGGATCCTGCAGAAGTACAAGGACCTCCAGGACATCATCGCGATCCTCGGTATCGACGAGCTGAGCGAGGAGGACAAGATCACTGTCCACCGCGCCCGCCGCATCGAGCGCTTCCTCTCGCAGAACACCTACGTGGCGAAGCAGTTCACCGGCGTCGAGGGTTCGACCGTGCCGCTGTCCGAGACGATCGAGGCCTTCAACAGCATCGCGGACGGCAAGTACGACGCCGTTCCGGAGCAGGCCTTCTTCATGTGCGGTGGCATCGAGGACCTCGAGAAGAACGCCGCCGAGCTCGCGAAGAAGTAAGTCGCAGCCGATCGGTCGGTTGATGGCCCAGTGACCATGAGGGGTGGTCCCCACTTCTGGGGACCACCCCTTGTGGCACGAGGGCTGTGATTCCGGTCATCTCCGTGCCGCAGGTTTCATGTCAGCGGCGCGAGCCCGTTATTCTTACCGAAACTCCCGAGTAATCGGGTGTTGCAAGAGCCTAGGAGCCCACGTTGGCTGAGCTGCACGTCGAGCTGGTCGCAGCCGACCGCAAGGTGTGGTCCGGTGCGGCCACCCTCGTTGTCGCCCGCACGGCTTCCGGAGACACCGGCATCATGCCGAACCACACCCCGGTGCTGAGCGTGCTGGAGTCCGGTCCGGTGACCATCCGCACGACCGACGGCGGCACTGTCGTCGCCGCCGTGCACGGCGGTTTCATCTCGTTCGCCGACAACAAGCTGTCGCTGCTCGCCGAGGTCGCCGAGCTCGCGGACGAGATCGATGTGACCCGCGCGGAGCGCGCGCTGGAGCTCGCCAAGAGCGAGAGCGACGCGCACGCCGAGCGCCGCGCCGAGGTTCGCCTCGTCGCCGCAGGCCGCCGCATGGCTGCCTGACACTGAGCTTGACCGATGGTCCCGGGGACGCCTGAGCGTGACCCCGGGACTGTCGTATCGGTTGATAAACGGGGACGCGGGTAGCGAGGAGGTCGGTGAGCATGGTCCTCGCCCTTGTGGTGTGTGCGACGGTCGTGGCTCTCGGGGTGGTCGGCCTGGTGGCGTTCGCAGTACGGCGGCGCCTGATCCAGCGAGTCGGAGGAACCTTCGACTGCAGCTACCGGCTGAAAATGCCCGCCGACGCCTCGACCGTTCCCGACCTCGACGAGAACGGACAACCCACCTCCGCCCCGGTCCCCGCGACCGACGGCAAGGGGTGGGTTTTCGGTATCGGGCGGTACAGCGGCGACCACATCGAGTGGTTCCGGGTCTTCTCCTACGCCCCCCGCCCGCGCAAGGTGCTGCCCCGCCGGGAGATCGAGGTGCTCGGCCGGCGCTACCCCGAGGGCCAGGAGGAACTCGCCCTGCTCTCCGGCTCCGTGGTGCTGCGCTGCCTGCACCAGGGCGCCCCGCTGGAGCTGGCGATGAGCGAGGACGCGCTGACCGGTTTCCTGGCCTGGCTGGAGGCGGCTCCGCCCGGCCAGCGGGTCAACGTCGCCTGAGAGGTGGTCGCTCGTTCGAGCGGCCACTTCCGGTTTCGGCGCGGGTGGGCGGGTTGTTGTGGAGGATGGTGCTGTCCGCCCGGACTGTACGGAGGAGGTGTGTTCTCGATGACCGCTATGGCGGCTGAGCCGGATCTCGTTCTGGGCCTGGACGAGGTCCTGTGGCACGCGTGGCTCGCGCTGGAACTCCCCGAGGGCTATCGCGCCGAGATCATCGAGGGGTTCATCGAGGTGTCACCCGCTGGCCGACTCAGCCACGGGAAAGCCGCCAATGCGCTCCGCCGCGCGCTGGATGCCTACTTGTCCGACAGCGGGCTCGCCGCTTATCAGGCCCTCAATGCCCTGCACGGTTACAAGGTCTCCACCCCGGACGTCCTCATTGCGCCCCTGGACCTGGATGACATCTCGGCTGCCGACGATTTGGGTGTCGACGCCGCCCGAGTGCACTTGGTGGCGGAAGTGGTCTCCCCGGGATATGACGACCGGCAGCGTGACCGGGTGCGCAAGCGCCGCGCCTATGCGCGGGCCGGCGTCCCCGTCTACGTGATCATCGATGACTACGACGGTGAGGGCCACGTCACCGTTCTCACGAAGCCGAACCCGAAGAAGGCAACCTACGAGGCGGAGCACCGGGTGCCCTACGGCACCCCCGTCACCGTCCCCGAAGGCCCCGCCAAGGGCTTCGTGATCGACACCACAGTCACCGGCGAGCCGCGCAAGTCTGAGTAGGCTGCCCGCATGGTCAACCTGACGCGCATCTACACCCGCACCGGCGACGACGGCAGTACCGCGCTCGGTGACATGAGCCGCACCACCAAGACCGATCCGCGGCTGATCGCCTACGCGGACGCCAACGAGGCCAATGCCGCGCTGGGCGTGGCGATCGCGGCCGGCGCGCTGTCCGAGGACCTGGTGGCGGCGCTGACGCGGATTCAGAACGACCTCTTCGACGTGGGCGCGGACCTGGCGACGCCCGTCGTGGAGAACCCGAAGTACCCGCCGCTGCGGGTCGAGCAGGGGTACATCGACTGGCTCGAGGGCCAGTGCGACCTGTACCTGGAGCAGTTGGAGAAGCTGCGCAGCTTCATCCTGCCGGGTGGCACCCCCGGCGCCGCGTACCTGCACCTGGCCTGCACGGTGGTGCGCCGGGCCGAGCGGGCCACCTGGGCGGCGATCGAGGAGCACGGCGAGAGCGTCAACCCGCTGGCCGCCAAGTACCTCAACCGGCTCTCCGACCTGCTCTTCATCCTGGCCCGGGTGGCCAACAAGGAGCGCGGCGACGTGCTCTGGGTGCCGGGCGAGAACCGCTAGTCCCCGTCCGCTAGCCGCCGTCTCCCGCGCGGTCCGGTCGCAGGGTCCACGGCAGCAGGAACCACAGGCCCGCGAAGACCAGCGAGGTGACCGCCGTGACGCCGACCGCGGCGGTGTGCCCGAGCACCACGTCGGTCACCAGCAGCACGGCGCCGTTCAGTGCGACCGCCAGGATCACCAGGCCCAGCACCGCGAGCCGCGAGGAGGCCCGGACGATCCGCCGCTTGAAGCCGCGGTGGAAGAGCGCCCGGTGGATCGCGACGGGAGTGGCGAGCACCGCCGAGGCCAGCACGGTGAGCAGCAGGGTGATGATGTAGACGTCGCGCTGGAAGTCGTCCAGTTCCGGGAAGCGGCTGGTGAACGCCAGACCGAGCAGGAACGCGAAGACGATCTGCACGCCGGTCTGGATCACCCGCAGCTCCTGCAGGAGCTCGACCAGGTTGCGGTCCGCGCGCTCCTCGGGCGTCTCGCGGCGCAGCGGTTGCGGTTCGGGGTCCGGCTCGTTGACCATGGCGCTCATTCTGCCCGGCCGGACCGGCCCTGAGGCTGCCTCGGCGGCTGCTTCGGGAAAACCGTGTAGCTGGCCGCGACCACCAGGTTGACACCGGCGATCACGGCGAGCGTGCGGTACCAGCCGGTCAGCGCCTGGGTGCGGGCCGGGTCGCCGGTGAGTGCGATCATCGCGGCGAGGAGCAGCGCGCTGATCCCGGCCGCGAGCAGCGTGCGGGCCAGCATCCGCCACTCGTGCCGGGCGCGCCGCGCGCCGTAGCCGGGGTGCGGGCGCGGTGCCCCCGTGAAGCGGTGCGCGGCATGGCCGTCCGCCCAGCGCACCAGGTAGGGCCCGTAGGGGAGGGCGAAGCCGACGTACAGGGCCGCCAGGCCGTGCGAGGCGTTGGCGGTGGCTCCGTGGCGCAGGTCGAGCACGGTGGCGCCGAGCACCACCAGGTCGACCAGCGGCACCGCCAGCAGCACCGCGGCGCCGGCTCGGGGCCGGCGCGCCGGATACCGCAGCGCGAGGCCGGCGGCGATCAGCAGCCAGAACGCGATCTCGCCGGCGACGATCAGGCTCACGAGCACGGGACGGCTCCTCTCCACGTCACCTCCCAGCCTGGCCACTCCGGTCGGCCGGCACCTCGTCGCTGAGGCCGAACCAGGGCTGCAACCTTCGATGTACAGCGCGGCCGCCGCCTCGGATGGTGAGATGGAGGGGTGATCAAGGCGCAGCTCTCCCCCCGTCAGGAGGACCTCGCGATCGCCGCGGGCGGGCTGATCGGCGGCCTGCTGCTGGTCGCCTTCCGCGCGTACGACTACCACGGCGTGCCGGTCTGGCTGACGGTCCTGCTGCTGGTGGCGATGGCCGGCCTGGAGCCGCTGCGGCGGACCCACCCGGGGTGGACGGTCTGCGTGGGCGGCCTGGTCTTCACCGCGGCCGTGTTCGCCGGCAGCCTGCTGGCCACCGTGATCATGTACACCGACCTGCTCTATGCCGGCGCACTCTACGGGCCGCCCCGGATGTCGGTGGTGCAGCGGCTGTGCGGGGCGGCCTCGACCCTGGTACTGACCGGCCTGGCCGCGCTGTACGGCACGGTCGGCGGGGCGCTGCTGGTGGCGGTCTTCGTGGCGCTGGTCCTGCTGGCGCCGGTGTGGACCGCCGACGTCGTGCGCAAGCACCGCGACCGGGCCGACGCCGAGCGCCTGCGGGCCGAGCAGACCGCGCTGCTGGCCGAACTCGACCGGCGCGGCGCGGTGGTCGCCGAGCGGGCCCGGATGGCCCGCGAGCTGCACGACGTGGTGGCCAACCACCTGTCCGCGATCGCGATCCACGCCACCGGCGCGCAGTCGCTGGCCCGCCGTCAGCAGCGCCCGACCGAGGACCCGCTGCTCAGCACCCTCGCGGTGATCCGGGAGAACAGCGTGCAGGGGCTGGCCGAGATGCGCCGCATGATCGGTCTGCTGCGGGACGGCGGGGAGCAGCAGGACAGTTACCAGGCGCCCAGGCTGGAGGCCTTGGACGCGCTGCTGGCCAAGGCCCGGGAGGCCGGCCGGGCCGCCGGGCTGAGCTTCGAGGCCGAGCAGTGCGGCGAGCGCACCGAGCTGCCGGCCCCGGTGGAGCTGGCCGCCTACCGGATCGTCCAGGAGTCGCTGACCAACGCGCTCAAGCACGCCTCGAGCGGCACCGTGCGGCTACGGCTGCTGCACCGCCCCGAGCGGGTGGAGATCGCGGTGGACAGCCCGTACCGGGCGGGCGCCGGACAGCGATTGCCCGGCGCCCGGGCCGGTCTGGTCGGCATGGGGGAGCGGGCCCAGCTGCTCGGCGGCAGCTTCCGGGCCGGGCCGTGCGGGGACCAGTGGTGCGTGCGGGCGATACTGCCACTGGTGCCGGCGGTCGGGCCTGGGGAGGACACATGACGGTGATCAGGGTGCTGGTGGCGGAGGATCAGGCGGCGGTCCGGGCCGCGCTGGTGATGATCCTGCGCAGCGAGCCCGGGATCGAGGTGGTCGGCGAGGCAGCCGACGGCGAACAGGCCGTCAGCCGGGCCCTGGAGCTGCGCCCGGACGTGGTGCTGATGGACGTTCAGATGCCTCGGCTGGACGGCGTCGCGGCCACCCGGCAGATCGTCGCGGCCGGCGCCGCTCAGGTGCTGATGCTGACCACCTTCGACCTGGACGAGTACGTGCACGGCGCGCTGCGGGCCGGCGCGGCCGGCTTCCTGCTCAAGGACGTGGAGGCGGACAGCCTGATCGAGGGCATCCGCACGGTGGCCCGGGGCGACGGCATGCTGGCGCCCTCGGTCACCCGACGCCTGATCAGCTCCTTCGCCGGCCGACCGGCTGCCGACCACACCGCGCTGGCCGCCCTCACCGAGCGCGAGCGCGAGGTGCTGGCCGCGATCGGCGCGGGCCTGTCCAACGGCCAGATCGCCCGCCGGCTCGAGATGGCCGAGGCCACCACCAAGACCCATGTGAGTCGGATCCTGGCCAAGCTCGACCTGCGCAGCCGGGTCCAGGCCGCGATCCTGGCCCAGGACTTGGGCCTCACCCCGCCCGCGGCCGGCGGAGCCGCCCAGCCGCCGCGCTGACGCAGATCACACCCGGGAGTCGTTTCATCACCCCGCCCGGGGCACTACAGTCCGAGCCGTGAGCAGCGCGGCTCCCGGGGGGTGATCCCTGTCCTGGGGCGCGCCTGGACGGGATTTCGGGAGAGCCAGCCATGAGCAGTGTTTCCACGCAGCGTCAGCAGATCGCCGTGATCGGCGCCGGACTCATGGGCGCGGGCATCGCGCAGGTGTCCGCGCAGGCCGGGCACCCGGTGGTGCTGCGGGACGTCACCGAGCAGGCGCTGCGCCGCGGGTTGGACGGCATCGAGGCCTCGTACGCCAAGTTCGTCAGCAAGGGCAAGCTGACCGAGGAGGAGGCCGCGGCCGCGCTCGGGCGGATCACCACCACCACCGACCTCGGTGCGGTGGGCGAGGCCGACATCGTGATCGAGGCGGTCTTCGAGCAGCTGGAGGTCAAGGAGGCGGTCTTCCGCGAGCTCGACAAGATCGCCAAGGACGGGGCGGTGCTGGGCAGCAACACCTCGGCCATCCCGATCACCCGGATCGCGGCGGTCACCGAGCGGCCGGAGTCCGTGGTCGGCGTGCACTTCTTCTCGCCGGTCCCGCTGATGCGCCTGGTCGAGCTGGTCCGCGGCTACAAGACCAGCGACGCCACGTTGGCCACCGCCCGCGGCTTCGCCGAGGGGGTGGGCAAGGAGGTGGTCGTGGTCAACCGGGACGTGGCCGGCTTCATCACCACCCGCCTGATCACCGCCCTGGTGGTGGAGGCCGCCAAGCTCTACGAGTCGGGCGTGGCCACCGCCGAGGACATCGACACCGCCTGCCGGCTCGGCTTCGGCCACCCGATGGGCCCGCTGCAGACCGCCGACCTGACCGGTGTGGACATCCTGCTGCACGCCGCCCGCAACATCTACGCCGAGACCCAGGACGAGAAGTTCGCCGCCCCGGAGATCATGGCCCGGATGGTCACCGCCGGAGACCTCGGTCGCAAGAGCGGCCAGGGCTTCTACGGCTACCAGGGCTGAGCCCCGGCAGCTCGTGAGTTTGCTCACGAGGGGTGGCTCGGATGGGTGATTTGCACCGCAATCGAGCGTGAGTGCCGGGCACCACTGCGTATATTCCCTCGGACGAGTGAAGTTGCTTCAGATCGGGCGGGGACCAGCAACCTGGACCGCTGGTCCGGCGTCAGATGGTGGGGGCCTCAATGCTGAAGGAGGACAGCGTGCGCATCGTGGAGTACCCGGAAGCCTGCGGCCAGGCTGTCCTCGGCCTGGAGGGCGGTCTGGACGTGCGCAGCGCCGCCGACGCCCGGGCCCGGCTGCACCGGGCCGTCGACCACGGCGCCGGCGACCTGGTGCTGGACCTCGGCGGCCTGGAGTCCTGGGACGCCACCGGGCTCGGCGTGATCATGGGCACCCACCGGCGGGCCGGCCGGCTCGGCCGCCGGCTGGTGCTGCGCTCCGTCCCGCCGCAGCTGCAGCGGCTGCTGGTGGCCACCCGGCTGCACCGGATCCTCGCGGTCGAGGGCGCGGTGGCCGATCCGCTCGGCGCCACCCTGCCCGGCCTGGCCGGCGTTCCGGGGGCCGGAGCGCTGCCCTCGGTGATCGCGCCGACGCTCTGAGTCGCGGTCGGCCCCAGTTGGGGGACCGGCGCTGCACAGTCGGTGGTGAGTGTGCGAGAGTCTGCGCTCGACAGGACCGTTCCACCCGCGCGGCCCGGCTGTGGCGGCGCCGCCCGGGCGAGGTGAAGGTCCGTCGCCCGTCGGACGCATCGGACGCGTCCTACGGCTCGGTCCCTCAAGGCGGCCGGCGGCCGGCAGCCGCCCGGCGGAGCACAGGCGGAGCGCATCGTGGCACAGCCATCCGGTGAATTCGGGCAGGAGAACCTGCGCGTGCGAGCGGGCGACCTGGTCGCAGGGCGGTACTTGGTGACCGTCTCCGGAGTGGACGGCTCCGACGTCCAGCCGTGCCCGCCCGACCGCCGTCCGGTCCTGCGTCGGCGGCTCGACGGTGACAACCGGTCCGGCGGCCGACCCGCCGTCGGCCCCGGACCCAGTCCGGCCGTCGGCCCGCTCGCGCTCGGCGCCGGGCTGGCCGACCTGCCGCTGCTGGACCGCGAGGCCGAGGTCGCCCAGCTGCTCGGCATGCTCGCCGAGGGCCGCTCGATCCGGCTGACCGGCGAGGCGGGTTCGGGCCGCAGTGCGCTGCTCGCAGCCGTCGCCGAGGCCGCGGGCGAACTCGCCCCGCACGGCGTGATCCAGCTGTGCGGGCACCGGCGGACCGCCGAGGACCTGCTGCAGGACCTGTTCGCCGCCACCTACCAGGCCCCCGAGTACCGCCCGGGCGCGACCGAACTGCCCGAACTGCTCGCCCAGGTGGGCGCCGTGGTGGTGATCGACGAGGTGGTCCCGGACGGCGCCGAACTGGAGCAGCTGCTGGCCACCGCCCCCGAGTGCGCCTTCCTGATATCCGCCGCGCCCGGCTCCGGCGGCGCGCTGCCGGTCGGCTCCCGGCTGGAGGACCACGCCGTCGGCGGCCTGTCCAGGACCGCCTGCCTGGCGCTCACCGCCCGGCTGGCCGGCCGCGCGCTGGACGAGACCGAACGGGCCTGGGCGGTCGACCTCTGGTTCGAGTCGCAGGGCCTGCCGCTGCGCTTCGTCCAGGCCGCGGCGCTGCTGCGGCGGCGCGACACCGAGGTGGACGCGCTGCTGGCCGCCGAGGAGGACCGGCGCAGTGTCTTCGGCGGGCCGGTCGGCGACCGGCCGGAGGAGGAGTACGCGGACCCCGCCGTCCACGAGGCCGAACTGCGCGAGACCGTGCCGCTGCCCTCGGTCGCCGAGGCCGCGGCGCCCGCGCTGCTGCTGGTGGACGGCCTCAGCGAGGAGGCGCAGGAGGTGCTGCGGCTCGCCGTGGCGTTCGGCGGCGAGTGCCCGACCGCGCCGCACCTGCCCGCGCTGATCGACGTGGACCACGGCGAGAGCGCGCTGCGCGAGCTGGTGGAGTGCGGCCTCGCCCAGTCGATCGGTGGCCACCACCGGCTGACCTCAGGGGTGGTGGAGGCGCTGGCGCCGGTCTGGGGAATCGACCGGGCCCGCACCGAGGGCGCGGCCCAGCACTTCTCCTGGTGGGTCGGCCACGGCTCGGTGAGCAGCGCGCAGATCGCCGCCGAGGCCGAGGTGGTGCTCGGTGCGCTGCAGGCCGACCGGGCGGCCGGCCGGACCGCCGCGGTGCTGAGCCTGGCCCGGGCGGCCGCCCCCGCGCTCGCCCTGACCCTGCGCTGGGGCGCCTGGCGGCAGGTGCTCGACCTCGGCGCCGCGGTGGCCCGGGAGGCCGGCAGCCCCCGGGACGAGGCCTGGTTCCTGCACGAGTCCGGCGTCTACTGGCTCTGCCTCGACGTCCCGCAGCGGGCCAGGACGGCCCTGGAGGCCGCCAGCGCGCTGCGCGGTGCCGCCGGCGACTCGCGCGCCGTGCTCGCCTCGCGGCGGCTGCTGACGCTCCTTCAGGAGGCCGAGCGGACACCCGTGGTGGCGGAGGACCAGACCCAGGTGATCCGCCGCCCGGTGATCCGGGTGCTGGCCCAGCGCTCCTGGAACTCGGCCACCATGCTGCGCGGCTGGTCGCGCCGGAACGTGCTGCTGGCCGCCGGCGGACTGGTGGCGCTGGCCGTGGTGGGCACAGCCGTCGGCGTGCTGGGCTCCGGCTCCGCCGGCAGCGGTGGGACCGGCGGGACCGGCGGCGACAACGGGGTGTCGGGCACGGTGCTGACCGGCGGGACCGGGGCGGCCTCGGCCACCGCGACCGGCAGTGCGTCGGGGACGGCCTCCGCCACGGCCTCGGGCAGCGCCTCCGACTCGGCATCGGCCACCGCCTCGGGCAGCGCCACGGCCACCGGCACGGACAGCGCGAGTGCGAGCGCCGGCCCGACCCACGGGCGCAGCGGCTCCCCGTCCGGTACGGCGACGCGCCCGGGGGACCCGGGAACGACGCAGCCGCCGACGCAGCCGGCCCCGACGACGACGAGCGCGCCGGCGCCGACGACCACGAGCGCGTCGCCTACGAAGACGCCTCCGCCGCCGAGCAGCACGCCGCCGTCGACCCCGCCGAGCAGCCCGCCCACGCCGACCCCCACGGCCACCGCTTCGGCGACCGCGACGAACACCGCGTCGCCACCCACCAGCCCGTGATCTGAGTCACCGTCACGTCTGAGGGGCGGGTGGGGGGAGGCCGGCTCTGCCGACTTCCCCCCACCCGCCCCTCAGACGCGCGGCTTTTGCGTGTGCGCCGGCCTTGGGAACCCGGTCCGGGGGTGGCGCGGGGCCCGCGCAGCGAGCGGGGCGGCCGGCCCTGCTGAGGCGCGGCCGAGCGGCGGCGGTCCGGGGCGGGCGGCCCCGCTGAGGGGCGCGCAGGGTGGCTGACGCTGCGTCAGAAGAGCTTCAGCTTGTCGTCGTCGATCCCGCGCAGCTCGTCGTAGTCCAGTACCACGCAGTCGATGCCGCGGTCGTTGGCCAGCACGCGGGCCTGGGGCTTGATCTCCTGGGCGGCGAAGATGCCCTTGACCGGGGCGAGCAGCGGGTCGCGGTTGAGGAGCTCCAGGTAGCGGGTGAGCTGCTCGACGCCGTCGATCTCGCCGCGGCGCTTGATCTCCACGGCGACCGTGCCACCCGCCGCGTCGCGGCAGAGGATGTCGACCGGGCCGATCGCGGTGGGGTATTCGCGGCGGACCAGCGACCAGCCGGCGCCGAGCACCTCCATCCGGTCGGCCAGCAGCTCCTGCAGGTGCGCCTCGACGCCGTCCTTGATCAGCCCGGGGTCGACGCCCAGCTCGTGCGAGGAGTCGTGCAGCACTTCTTCCAAAGTGATGATCAGCTTCTCGCCGGCTTTGTTCTCGACCGTCCACGAGCCGTCGGCCTCCTTGAGGGTGCACGGCGGCGACATCCAGTTGAGCGGCTTGTAGGCGCGGTCGTCGGCGTGGATGCTCACGCTCCCGTCGGCCTTGACCAGGATCAGCCTGGTGGCGGAGGGCAGGTGGGCGGAGAGCCGACCGGCGTAGTCGACAGAGCAACGGGCGATGACAAGACGCATGGGCGCAAGCCTAGGCGCTCCGGCACCCCACCCCGGCCCATCTGGGCGGGGTCACGACAAGTGACTGAACAGAAACCGTGCGTACGTCAATACGCCGCGCAGTCGTTCGACTGCGGACGCGATACCCGGCCCCGTGGCAGCTCCGCGCTTGAACGTGCGGTCGGGCGGCCGACCACGGCAGAGCCAATTGAAGCGAGTCGGTCCAGAGGGTGTACCGGGGAGTAGAAGGGGGCGAACCATGGGAACCCGGGAGCCGGTCGCTCCCGAAGTCTGGCGCCTGCGCGCACGGACCGCTACGTTGGGTGACGCCTTCGAACGCCCGCGTAGCCAAACGGGGATGGAGTGTGTGGAGATGTACTGCCTCTGGGCTGATTCCGGCCATTCTGGCCACGCCGGCGGCGTTTTCGACGGAAATAGTGGCATTCGCCAGATCTGCCACGTCTAGCCTGCCAACCTGGCAGAGCCGCGTCCGCCCCAGCCGGGTCCGACCGGCACGCCCCTGAGCGGGGCCAACCGACTGAGCACGGCACGGCACCACCCGCACCAAGCACGACGCACCAAGCACGACGCACCAAGCACGACGCACCAAGCACGACGCACCAAGCACGACGCACCAAGCACCGCCACCCGCGCGAGGTGCGCGCGGTGGACCGCGAGAGGAGAACCCATGTCGCTCGACGTCTCACCGGCTCTTCTGGAGAAGGCCGAGCGAGGCGAGGTCGACGAGCGGGAGTTCGTCGACTGCGTCCGTACGTCCCTGCCCTACGCCTGGGACCTGATCAGCTCGCTCGTCGCCCAGATGGAGGTCGACGGCACCGGCTTCGCGGACAACCAAGTCCCGCCGCCGAGCGAGCAGGCGCGTGGCCAGCTGCTGCGCGCGATGGCGAGTGACGCCATCCGCGGCGCCCTGCAGCGGCACTTCGGGGTGCAGCTGGCCTTCCAGAACTGCCACCGGGTGGCGGTCTTCGGGCCGTCCGCCGAGGCCGAGGAGCGCCACCGGCGCTTCACTTCGGTCCGGGCCCAGCTGCTGAACCAGTCGCCGGGCCTGCGCGACTGTTGATCCGTCAGAGGGGGGGTGGCGCGCCACTGCGCGCCACCCCCCCCTCTGACGCGCAGTCAACTCAGCTGGGGCAGGACCTCGGCCCCCAGTCGGGCGATGTTGTGCAGGGTGGCCTCCTGGTCGCCCGAACCCTCGGCGAGCAGGGCGAACCGCCGGATCCCGGTCCGCTCGACGGTGGCCAGCAGCCGGTCCGCGCACTGCCGGGGCGTGCCCACCGCGTGCAGGTCGCAGAGCAGCTCGGTGTAGGCGTACGGGTCGCGCATCCGCCGCTCGCGGCCGTCCACCGTGCGGTGCGCGCCGAGCCCGTACTCGAACCAGCCCGGCATCGCCTGCAGCAGGGTGGCCCGGGCGGCGGGGGAGCGGTCGGCCACCTGAGCCACCCCGGCGGCCACGTGCTCGCGCTCCACCCGGGCGAGCTGCTCCTCGCCGCGTCCGGCAGCCCGCCAGGCGGTGCGGTAGGCGGTCAGCATGGCGAGCTTGTCGTCATCGCCGGAGTGCATGCCGAGGAGCATCGGCAGGCCGCGCTCGGCGGCCAGTTTGACGCTGCCGGGCGAGGTGCAGGCGACCACCACCGGCGGCCCGCCGGCGGTGCCCGTCTCGGTCGAGGGGCCGGTCTCGGTGCGCTGGCGCGGGAAGCGCAGCGCGGGCCCGGGCGTCAGGCCCAGCCAGTTGGCGAGTTCGTTGCCGCTGAGCCGGGCCGGCTCCACGGCCCGGGGCACCACCGCGACCTCGGGGAAGCTGAACTGCGGTCCGTCCGCCCGGACTCGGGAGCCGCGCAGCCAGCTGAGCAGCAGGTCCAACCGTTCGGCGAAGCCCTCCTCGTAGGCGGCCACGCCGCTGCCGAAGACCGCCAGGTCGATCCACGGCCCGCCGCGCCCGACGCCGAGGGTGAACCGGCCGCCGGAGGTCAGGTGGAGCAGCGCGGCCTGTTCGCCGAGGGCCACCGGGTGACTGGTGGAGAGCACGCTGACCGCCGTGCCGAGTTGGATCCGCCGGGTCCGGCCGAGCAGCAGCGCCGCCAGGGTGGCCGCGTTCGGGCAGACCCCGTACGGCACGAAGTGGTGCTCGGCCAGCCAGACGGCGTCCAGTCCGGCCCGCTCGGCCGCGACGGTGGCGGCCACCGTCCGGTCCAGTGCCTGGGCGTGGGTCTGGCCGGGGAACTGGGCGGAGAGCAGGAAGGCACCGACCCGGACGGTGTCCTGGGCCGCTGGATGGCAGCCGCCGCGCTCCGGTGCGGTGACCGGGGGGAGGTCGGGAGCAGCCAGCGGGGGAAGATCGGCGCGGGTCTGGGTCACGGGATTGCCCTCCTCGGGTGCGAGCGGGCGGTTTGGGAGTCCCACTCTGTCCCCATGTGAGTAACTGTCCTCACGTGAGTAACTCATGTCATGTGCCATTGGCACCTAGAACAGCCGATTTCGCCGAAGAACGGGTGGATATTCCCGAAAACGCCCTGCGGGAGCCCGGGCGCGTGATAGGGGTCTCGGTAGGCGGCCCGTAACCTGAACGGTGTACCGCGTCGCGTCCCCGCCGGAAGGTGAAGCCCCGTGTCTCCCCGTCGCAACCGCATCAGCAGCTCCGCCGACCGCAGCGCGGAGCCTGCCGCGGCCCCGCTGGGCGGCTCGCTGCGTCGGGTGGAGAGCTACCGGGGCGAGGACTGGGTGGTGCAGACGGTGGCCGGGACGGCGGGCCGGTTCTACCGCTGCCCGGGCTGCGACCAGGAGATCCCGCCCGGGATGGGCCATGTGGTGGCCTGGCCGGACCACGGCGCCGGGGTGGAGGACCGCCGGCACTGGCACCGGGCCTGTTGGGGCGCCAGGGAGCGCCGCGGCTCGGCGGTCCAGCGCGGCCGCGGCGCTCCCAAGTACTGACGCAGTACTGACGCGTCAGGCGTCGCGCTTCTTCAGCACCGCGGCGCCGCCCAGCAGCGCCAGCAGGGTCCAGCCGCCGCAGATGAAGAATCCGGCCAGCCAGCCGTAGGGCGCGCTCGGCTCCTGGAAGACCATCAGCATCTGGCGTCCCGCGTAGTCGGGGAAGTAGTGCGCGACGTTCTTGACCTTGGGCACCGCCGAGAGGATCGGCGAGAGCAGGAAGAAGAACGGGACCAGCACGCCCAGCGCCAGTGTCTGGTTGTGCAGCATCGCGGTCACTCCGGCCGAGAAGAGGCAGAGCAGGGTCAGGTAGACCGCCGCACCGAAGACCGCGCGCAGCACGTGCGGTGAGCCCAGGGTGGTGTGGTGCCCGCCGAGCAGCGCCTGCCCGAGGAAGAAGGTGACGAAGGCGGTCAGCAGCGAGACCAGCAGCGCCAGCACGCCGATCACCACCGACTTGCCGGTCAGCAGGGTGCCGCGCTGCGGCACGGCGGCCAGCGAGACCCGGATCATCCCGCTGCTGTACTCGTTGCCGATGGCCAGCACGCCGAAGACGATCATCGCGATCTCGCCGAGCACGATGCCGGCGAAGCTGGTCGCGGTGGCGTCGAACGGGGTCTTCGAGTCCTTGGTGAAGTCGGCGAAGTTGTTCTTGGTGAGCAGCGAGATCAGCGCGCCCAGCGCGGCCGTCACCAGGAAGGCCAGCAGCAGGGTCCAGATGGTGGAGCGGACGGTGCGGATCTTGGTCCACTCGGACTGCAGGATCGCGGGGAAGGAGGCCATCGTCAGTTCGCGCCTTTCTTGTGGCTCTGCTGCTGCCAGCCCGCTCCCCAGGTGGCCGGTCCGCCGACGGCGGCGTCCCGGGTCCGGGCGTCGGCGCCGTCGATGCCCCCGTCGATGCCCCCGTCGAGACCTCCGGTGAGACCTCCGTTGAGACCCGCGTGGTACTCCACCGAGTCGGCGGTCATCTGCATGAAGGCCTCCTCCAGCGAGGCGCGCTGCAGGCTCAGTTCGTGCAGCGTGATGCCGTGCGCGGCGGCGAGTTCGCCGAGCTTGGCGGGGTCGCCGCCGACCACCTCGTAGGAGCCGTCCGGGCCCGGCTCGGCGGTGATCGACTGGCGGGCCAGTGCGTCCAGCAGCTGCTCCGGGTGCGGGGTGCGCACCCGCACCGCCGAGCGGGAGTTCTGCTCGATGAACTCGGCCATCGGCAGGTCGGCCAGCAGCATGCCCCTGCCGATCACCACCAGGTGCTCGGCGGTCAGCGCCATCTCGCTCATCAGGTGCGAGGAGACGAACACCGTGCGGCCCTCGCCCGCCAGCCGCTTCATCAGATTGCGGATCCACAGGATGCCCTCGGGGTCGAGCCCGTTGACCGGCTCGTCGAACATCAGGATCTCCGGGTCGCCGAGCAGGGCGGAGGCGATGCCCAGGCGCTGGCGCATGCCGAGCGAGAAGCCGCGGGCCTTCTTGTTCGCCACCTCGGTCAGCCCGACCAGGCCGAGCACCTCGTCGACCCGGGTGATCGGGATCCGGTTGCTCTGGGCCAGCCAGAGCAGGTGGTTGCGTGCGGTCCGGCCCGGGTGCACCGCCTGAGCCTCCAACAGCGCGCCGATGTACTTGAGCGGTTCGCTGAGGTGGCCGTAGCCCTTGCCGTCGATGGTGACCTTGCCGCTGGTCGGGCGGTCGAGGTCGAGGATCAGTCGCATGGTGGTGGACTTGCCGGCGCCGTTGGGGCCGAGGAAGCCGGTGACGACGCCCTGGGGCACCTGGAAGGTCAGCCCGTCCACAGCGGTCTTGTCACCGTAGCGCTTGGTCAGCTCGTGCAGTTCGATCATCACTGCTCCCGGTTCGTCATTCCTCGTCAGGTTATGACAAATCAGACGATTGGGCCCGCATTGTGCACCTCTTCGGGATGCCCCCTACGGTGGGCGCCATGACCGATCTCTCCGTACGTGACAGCGGCGGTGCGGGTACGCCCCTGCTCCTGCTGCACGCCTTCCCGCTCAACTCGGCGATGTGGCGCGGCCAGCTGGACGGCTCGCTGGGCGCGGTCCGGGTGCTGGCCCCGGACCTGCCGGGCTTCGGCGCCTCACCGGCCCCGGCCGGCGAGCCCTCGCTGGACGACTGGGCGGACCAACTGGCCCAGGTGCTGGACCGGGCCGGGGTGGCGCGCGCGGTGGTCGGCGGACTGTCGATGGGCGGCTACCTGGCTATGGCCTTCGCCCGACGGCACGGGGACCGGTTGGCCGGGCTGCTGCTCGCGGACACCAAGGCGAGCACCGACGCCCCGGCGGCGCTGACCAACCGGGAGCGGATCGCCAGTGCGGTGCTGGCCCGGCAGAGCGTGGCGCTGCTGCTCGAGGAGAAGACCGAGGCCTCCCTGCTCGGTACCGAGGCCGGCGAGGAACTGGCCGAGGAGGTACGGGGATTGATCGGTGCGGCGACACCCGAAGGGGTGGCCTGGGCGCAGCGGGCGATGGCCGGGCGGGCGGACTCCTTCGCGACCCTGGCGGGCCTCGCGGTGCCGGCCGCGGTGGTGGTGGGGGAGGACGACCGGCTGACCCCGGTGGACGACGCCGAGGACCTGGTGCTGACCCTGCCGGACGCCGAACTCACGGTGATCCCGGGCGTCGGACACCTGAGCGCCCTGGAGGCGCCGGCGGCCTTCAACGCGGCACTGGGGGCCCTGCTGCGCCGGGTGCGTTAGCGCCGCGACCTGCCCCGACCGGTTCGAGAGGCACAACGGCCGTCGGCCCCCGCCCGTTCGAGAAGGCGGGGGCCGACGGCCGTAGCGGCTGAGCGGGTGTCAGCGGGACTGCTGGGCCGGGACGCCGAGGCTGTCGTCGGTCGGCAGCGAGGCCGCGGCGACGGCGGCACCGGTGAGGGTGGCCAGCATCTCGCGGACGTTGGTGAGCTGGGCGTTGATCGAGTCGCGGCGGTTGGTCAGCGCCGCCAGCTCGCGCTCGGACTCGCTGCGGATCCGGTCGGCCTTGGCGTTCGCGTCCGCCACGATGTCCTCGGACTGGCGCTGGGCCGTCTCGACCGTCTGGCGGGCCCGGCGCTCGGCGTCGGTGCGCAGCTTCTCGGCCTCCAGGCGCAGCTGCTCGGCCCGGTGCTCGATCTCGGCCAGCCGCTTCTCGGCCTTGGCCTGACGGGCCGCCAGGTCGCGCTCGGACTGCTCGCGACGCTTGGCCAGGTTGGTCTCGAACTCCAGCGCGGCCTGGGCGGCCTTGGTGCGGGTCTCCTCGAAGAGGGCGTCCGCCTCCTCACGCTTGTTCTGCGCGTCCTTGTTGGCCTCGGAGCGCAGCTGGGCGCTGTCGCTCTTGGCCTTCTCGACGATCCGCAGGCCCTCGTCCTCGGCCTTCGCCTTGCGGTCCTTGGCGTAGTTCTCGGCCTCGGAACGAACCTGCTGGGCGGCGGCCTCGGCCAGCTCGCGGTGCTGCTCGGCGGCGCGGTGCGCCTCCTCACGCAGGTCCTTAGCCTCTTCCTCGGCCAGACGCAGGATCTTCTCGACCCGGGCACCGAGACCGGCGTACGAGGGCTCCGCCTCGGTCACCGCGGCCTGCGCGCTCTGGGTCTCCAGGTGGAGTTCCTCGATGCGCTTCTCGAGCGCGCTGATCCGGGACAACGCGCTGTCACGGTCGGCCACCAGCTTGGTGATCCGCTCGTCGACCTGGGCGCGCTCGTACCCACGGCGCACCAGGTCGAAGCCGTGAGGGGAGTGACTGTCGCTCATGGGGTTGGGCTTCCTGTCGTCAAACCAATGAGGTGGTTGAGGGAATCCTGACACGGTACCGGAGTGTCGTAGGCAAAAAGCCTATGGCGGACGGACAATGTCCGCTCAATCGGGTGGTGTCCTTTCGGACCTGCTACCACTCGAACGGGGGGCGCCCACTCCCGCGCCCGCCTTTGATCCCCCGTTGGCTCCACTGCCCCCCTTGGCGCCGGACGCCGCCGGCGCCTTGCCGGACGAGCCGGCCGCCTCCCGGGCCGCCGCCTGCTGCACAGGGGACGGCGCCTCGAAGGCCTCCAACGCGGACAGGACGTCCTGCACGCGCGAGATCTCGGTGTTGATGTCCTTGCGGCGGCGGACCAGTTCGTCCAGCTCGCGCCGGCCCTCGTCGGTGACCCGCTGGGCCTCGGTCCGAGCCGTGGCCTGCACCCGGTCGGCCTCCTCCTCGGCCAGGCGCAGCTGCTCGGCCGCGGTCTCCTCGGCGGCCCGCAGCCGCTTGCTGGCCTCGCCGGCCGCGGCCTCCAACTGCTCCTCGGCCTCGTCCCGGGCGGCCTTGAGCCGCTCCTCGGCCTCGGCGCGCAACTGCTCGGCCTTGCTGCTGGAGTCGGCGAGCTTCTGCTCGGCCTCCTTGAGCAGGCCCTCGGCCTTGCGCACGGCGGCGATCCGGACCTTGCTGGCCTCGGCGGAGGCCTGCGAGGTGAGCTCGGCGGCCCGCTCCTCGGCGGCGGCGACCAGCGCGGCCGCTCGCTCCTCGGCCTCGGCGACGGCGGCCACCGCCTGCTCCTCGGCCTCGGTGAGCTGTTCCTGAGCGGCGGTCACCAGCGCGTCCACCCGCTCCCCGGCGGACTTCATGGCCTGCGCGTTCTCCTTGCGGGAACGCTCGTGCAGGGCCTCCACCTCGGCCTGGGTGCGCTCGCGCAGCTCCTCGGCGCGCTCGCGGATCGCGGTGGCGTCCCGGCGGGCCTCGGAGAGCATCGTGTCGGCGTCGGTGCGGGCCCGCTCGACCTCGGCCTGGCCGGCCGCCTCGCCGGCCGCGACCAGTCGGTCGGCCTCCTTGCGGGCCGCCGCCACCATCGCGTCGGCCTGCTCCTCGGCGGCGGCGGTGGTGGCCAGCGCGGTGGTCTGGGCCTCCTCGCCGAGCGACTCGGCGTCCGCGAAGGCCTTCTCCAGCACCGAGGTGGCCTGCGCCCGGGTGGCCGTGTCGAACTGCTCGGCCTGCTCGCGGGTGCTGTTCTCGTACGCCTCGGCCTGGGCCCGGGTGGTGGCGTCGTACTCCTCCGCCAGGGTACGGGTGGCGGAGGCGAACTCCTCGGCCTCGGTGCGCAGTCGGGAGGCGTACTGCTCCGCGTCGGCGAGCAGCGCGGCGCCGCGCTCCTCGGCCTCGGCCACGGTGCGCTGGGCGTGCGCCTCGGCGTCGCCGACCATCTGCTGGGCCTGCGCCTCGGTCTCGGCACGCAGCGCCGCCGCGTACTGCTCGGCCTCCGAGCGCAGCGCGGCGTCGTACTCGCGGGCCTCGCCGGCCACCCGGGCGGCCTCGGCCTCGGCCTCGGCGCGCAGCCCCGCGGCGTACTGCTCGGCCTCGCTGCGCACACCCGCGTCGTAGGCGTCCGCGTCGGCGCGCAGGTGGCCGCTGTAGGTCTCGGCCTCGGCGGTGATCCGGGCGGCCTCGCGCTCGGCCGCCTCCCGCTCGGCGGCGGCTGCGGCCTGCGCCTCGGTGCGCAGTTCGGCGCTCTCCCGCTCGGCGCCGGCCCGCAGTTCGGCCACCTCGGCGGCGGCCTGCTCGCGCGTCTCGGTGGCCTCCCGCTCGGTGCGCTCGACCAGTTCGGCCACCTGCTGCGAGGCCCGCTCGTGCAGCCCGGCCACCGACTGACGGACCGCCGCCGCCTCGTCCTCGGCGGTGCTGACCAGCTCGGTGGCCCTGGCGGTGGCCGCGGCGGTGGCGCCGGCCGCCTCCAGCCGGGCCTGCTCCAGCGCCTCGGCGGCCTCGGCGCGCAGCCCGGCGATCTCCTCGGCGGCCTCGGCGACCAGCGCCGACGCCTCCTCGTTGGCCTCCGCGCGGGCGGTGGCCGCGGCGGCCTCGGCCTGCTCCAGCTGCTCGGCGGCCTGCACCTGCAGCGCCTCGGCGGCGGCCTCGGCCTCGGTCCGGATCCGGGACGACTCGGCCGTGGCGGCCTCCCGCTCGGCGGTGGTCTCGGCGTTCGCCCGCTCGCGCAGCTCGGCCACCTCGGCGGCGGTGCGCTCGGTCAGTTCGGTGGCGGCCGTCTCGGCCTGCTCGCGGGCAGTGTGCGCGGCCGTCAGCTGGGCGGCCGTCTCCTCCTGCTCGCGGCGCAGCGCCACGCCCGCCTCCTCGGCGGCCCGGCGGCTCTCCTCGCGCAGCGCGTTGGCGGTGGCCTCGGCCTCGGCGACCAGTCGCTCGGCCTCGCTCTGCGCCTGCGCCTCGCGCTCCTCGGCGGCCTGCTGGGCGGCGGCCTGCACGGTGCTCGCGTGCGCCTCCGCCTCGGCCCGCACCCGCTGGTCGAACTCGCTGGCCTCGCGGCGCAGTTCGGCGGTCTCCCGCTCGGCGGCGGCCCGGTTCTCGGCGGCCGCGGCCTTCGCGGCGGCGACCGCGTCCTTGTGCTGCTGCTCGGCGGCGGCGGCCAGCTTCTCGGCCTCGGTGCGGGCCCGGGTCAGGGTCTGCTCGGCCCGCGCCTGGGTCTGGGCGGCCTGCTCCTTGGCCTCCGCGCGCAGCCGGGCGACCTCGGTGGCGGCGCCCTCGCGCAGCTCGTCCGAGTCGGCCTTGGCCTTGGTGAGCAGCTCCTCGGCGTTCCTGGCCGAGTCCTCTATCTGGGCCACGGCCTGCCGGCGGGCCTCGCCGCGGACCCGCTCGGCCTCGGTGGCGGCCTGGGCGCGCAGGGCCTCGGCCTCGGCGCGCTGCTGGGCCGCCTCGTCCTGCAACCGCTCCATCCGGGCCCGGATGTCGGCGGCGTCGTCCAGTGCGGCGTTCTGCGCCTGCTCGACGGCCGCCTGGGCCTGCTCGCGCAGCCGTTCGGCCTCGGCGGCGGCTTCCGCGCGGACCCGCTCGGCCTCGGCGGCGGCCTCGGCCCGGGTCGCCTCGGCGTCCTGGGTGGCCCGGGCCAGCGCCTCCTCGGCGCTCTTGGCGGCCTTGGCCAGGTGCACGGTGGCGTCCTTGGCGCCCTCGGCCCGGCCCTGCTCGCGGGCGTCGGCCCGGACCGCCGCGGCGGCGGCCTCGGCCTGGGCCCGGATCTCGGCGGCCTCGGCCTGCGCGGCGGCCCGCTGCTCGGCGATCGCGGTCTCGGCCTCGGCCCGCAGCTGGGTGGCGACGGACTCGGCGGCGGTGCGCAGCCGGGCGTTCTCGTCGTCGGCGGCGGCCTTGGCGGCGTCCGCCTCGGCCTGGGCGGTCTGGGCGCGGGCCATCAGCTCGGCGGCCGCGGTCTTGACCCGCTCGGCCTCCGCGGTGGCCTTGGCGACCATCTGGGCCACCGCGGCCTTGGCGGTCTGCGAGCGCTGCTCGCTGGCGGCCTCGCCGTCGGCGACCCGCTGCTCGGCGAAGGCGGTCGCGTCGGCCTGCAGCTGCTCGGCCGCCCTGGCCGCCTGTTCGCGCAGCTCGGCGGCCTCCTGGCGGGCCCGCTCGGCCTCCGCCCTGGCCTCCTCGCGCAGCCGCTCGATCTCGGCGGCGGCCTGCGCGGCGGCGGCCTCGGCCCGCTCCTTGTCGCGGGCCGCCTCCTGCTGGAGCCGGGTGATCTGGGCCTCGGCCGCGGCGAGGCGCTGCTCGGCGGCGGCCTGCGCACCGGCCAGCTGCTGCTGCGCCTCGGTGGCGGCGCTGCCGCGCAGCTCGGCGGCTTCGGCGTTGGCCTGCTGGGCCTGCTCGGAGGCGGCCCGCAGCAGCCGTTCGGCGTCGGTCTGGGCGCGCAGCAGTGCCGCCTCGGCGGCGGCCTGGGCCTCACCGCGGGCGGCGTCCACATCGGCGGCGGTCTGGGCGCGGGCCTGGTCGGCCAGGGCGGTGGCCTCGGCGCGGGCCGCGGCCATCATCCGCTCGGCCTCGGCCCTGGCCTCCTGGAGCAGGCGCTGGGCCTCCTGCTCGGTGCCGGCCCGGGTCTGCTCGGCCCAGTTGACGTTCTCGTTGACGTGCTGCTCGGCGGCCCGGCGCAGGTCGGCGAGTTCCTCGTCGAGCTGGCGGCGGCGGGCCTGCAGCTCGGCCTCGAGGCGGGCGGTGCGTTCGGCGGCCTCGGCCATCAGCCGCTGGGTGGCCGCCTGGGACTCGCGCAGCTGCCGCTCGGCGGTCTCGCGCAGCTGCTGGGCCTGGAGTTCGGCGGTGCGCAGCAGCTGCTCGGCCTGGCCGGAGACGGCGTCGAAGGCGCGCGGCTGGGCCAGCTGCCGACGGGATTCGTGCAGCTTGGCCCGGAGCACCTCCACCTGGTAGGCGAGGTCCTCGGCATGCTCGACGGTCTTGTCCCGCTCCTTGCGAAGCCGATCCATCTCGGCTTCGAACTGGGAGAGGTGATCCTCAACCTCGTAGCGGTCGTTGCCCCGCACTGCGCGGTCCCATCCATCTCCTGGTCGCGTCCTCGACCGGCGCCGGCCCCGAGGGGGCCGGCCACGCCGGTCCTTGCACCCGCGGCCGCGCGGACGTCCCCCGGGCCGTGGTCGGAGCTCCGGACGGTGGGCACGCGGTACTGACCGCGCTCCTCCGACCGGGTGGACTCCTGGGCGAACTCTTGCCTGTGGAGAATGGTGACAGATCCGAACTGCGACCGTTCAGCCGTGCCCTGGTTTTGGACTCCCCTGCGACCCTGGGCAGTGTAGTGGGCCGGAGCGGCACTGTAACCGGGCAGGTGGCGACTTCCGAAGGTTACCGGCCGGTCAGTGGGTGTCCCCGGAGGCCGAGGTGACCAGCTCGGTGAGCACCCCGCCGCAGTCCTTCGGGTGCAGGAAGGTGATCCGCGAGCCCATCGAGCCGATCCGCGGCTCGTCGTAGAGCACTCGCACACCCTTGGAACGGATGTCGGCAGCATCGCCGTCGACATCCGCGGTGCCGAAGGCGATGTGGTGGACGCCCTCGCCGTTCTTGGCCAGCCACTTGGCGACCGTGGAGTCCTCCCGGGTGGGCTCCAGCAGCTGCAGGTACGAGGCGCCGCCGTCGCCGGTGTCGTTGATCTTGAGCATGGCCTCGCGGACGCCCTGCTCCTCGTTCACCTCGCTGTGGAACACCTCGAAGCCGTACGTGGCACGGTAGAACTCGACGGTCTTGTCGAGGTCGAAGCAGGCGATGCCGATGTGGTCGATGCGGGTCAACAAGGAAGCCTCCTGAAGGGTGAGTCGCACCAGTGCAGCGCAGAATCCCGCTGCCGCGCCACCGGGCCGTGTGCGAGCCTGATCACACCGTCGCTCCGGTGACGCCCGGGTTACACCTCAGTACATTGAGCAGCATCCCTCCCCCCGGGCCCGTCGCCGTGCTCTCGGCCCGACGGACTCGCTGGCCAAGACGTGCGAAGGGGCTCGTTCCATGCCTACCGCTTCCACCGCTACCACCTCCGTGATCGTCGCGGGCGCCCGGACCCCGATGGGCCGACTGCTCGGCTCGCTCAAGGGCTTCTCCGGCGCCGCACTCGGCGGTCTGGCGATCAAGGCCGCCCTGGAGCGTGCCGGCGTGACCGGCGACCAGGTCCAGTACGTGATCATGGGCCAGGTGCTGCAGGCCGGCGCCGGCCAGATCCCGGCCCGCCAGGCGGCCGTCGCCGCCGGCATCCCGATGAACGTGCCGGCGCTGACCATCAACAAGGTCTGCCTGTCCGGCCTGGACGCCATCGCGCTGGCCGACCAGCTGATCCGGGCCGGCGAGTTCGACATCGTCGTGGCGGGCGGCCAGGAGTCGATGACCAACGCCCCGCACCTGCTGCCGAAGTCCCGCGAGGGCTACAAGTACGGCGCGATCGAGCTGCTCGACGCGATGGCCCACGACGGCCTGACCGACGCGTACGAGAACATCCCGATGGGCGAGTCCACCGAGAAGCACAACAGCCGCCTGGGCATCGCCCGCGAGGTGCAGGACGAGATCGCCGCCCGCTCGCACCAGCGCGCCGCGGCCGCCCAGAAGAACGGCATCTTCGACGCCGAGATCACCCCGGTGGAGATCCCGCAGCGCAAGGGTGACCCGATCCTGTTCAGCCAGGACGAGGGCATCCGCGGCGAGACCACGGTGGAGGCGCTGGCCAAGCTGCGCCCGGCCTTCGCCAAGGACGGCACGATCACCGCCGGCACCTCCTCGCAGATCTCCGACGGCGCCGCCGCGGTGGTCGTGATGAGCAAGGCCAAGGCCGAGGAGCTGGGCCTGAGCTGGATCGCCGAGATCGGCGCGCACGGCAACGTGGCGGGCCCGGACAACTCGCTGCAGTCGCAGCCGTCCAACGCGATCAGGCACGCGGTCGCCAAGGAGGGCATCAGCGTCGAGGACCTCGACCTGATCGAGATCAACGAGGCCTTCGCGGCGGTGGCGCACCAGTCGATGAAGGACCTCGGGGTGACCGAGGAGAAGGTCAACGTCAACGGCGGCGCGATCGCGCTCGGCCACCCGATCGGCATGTCCGGCGCCCGCGTGGTGCTGCACCTGGCGCTCGAGCTGGGCCGGCGCGGCGGCGGCATCGGCGCGGCCGCGCTGTGCGGCGGCGGTGGTCAGGGCGACGCGCTGATCATCCGGGTGCCGAAGGCCTGAACCTCAGTCACAAGGGGAGAGACAGCTCAATGATCGACGTGCCGACCCTGGTCGAGCAGGCCCGTGCGGGACGCCCGCGGGCGGTGGCCCGGCTGATCTCGCTGGTCGAGAACGCCGCCCCGCAACTGCGGGAGGCGATGGCCGCGCTGGCGCCGTACACCGGCCAGGCGTACACCGTGGGCCTGACCGGCTCGCCCGGGGTCGGCAAGTCGACCTCCACCTCCGCGCTGGTGTCGGCCTACCGCCGGCTCGGCAAGCGGGTCGGCGTGCTGGCGGTGGACCCGTCCTCGCCGTTCTCCGGCGGTGCGCTGCTCGGCGACCGGGTGCGGATGCAGGACCACGCCACCGACCCGGACGTCTTCATCCGCTCGATGGCCACCCGCGGGCACCTGGGCGGTCTGTCCTGGGCGGCCCCGCAGGCGCTGCGGGTGTTGGACGCGGCCGGCTGCGAGGTGATCCTGGTGGAGACCGTCGGGGTCGGCCAGTCCGAGGTCGAGGTGGCCGCGCAGGCGGACACCACGGTGGTGCTGCTGGCGCCCGGGATGGGTGACGGGATCCAGGCCGCCAAGGCGGGCATCCTGGAGATCGGCGACCTGTTCGTGGTCAACAAGGCCGACCGGGACGGCGCCGACGCCACCGCGCGGGAGCTGAGCCACATGCTGGGCCTCGGCGAGGCGCGCGAGCCGGGGGACTGGCGACCGCCGATCGTCAAGACGGTGGCGGCCCGCGGCGAGGGCGTCGACGAGGTGGTCGAGGCGCTGGAGAAGCACCGCGCCTGGCTGGAGGAGCACGGCGAGCTGACGGCCCGTCGGCGGCGCCGGGCGGCGCAGGAGATCGAGGCGATCGCGCTGGCCCAGCTGCGGGCCAGGATCGGCGACCTGCACGGTGACCGGCACCTGGACGCGCTGGCCGAGCAGGTGGCGACCGGCGCACTGGACCCGTACGGCGCGGCCGACGAGCTGGTCGCGGGCCTGACGGACCAGCCCTAGTCAGGCCGGCTCGGGCGCCGCTCGGGCACGGCTCAGGCGCGGCCGCGCAGGCCGCGCAGGTGCTCGGCGATCGGGGCCAGCGCCTCGTACATCGCGTCCAGCTGGTCCTGGTCGAAGCGGTCGATGAAGTGGGCGCGGACGCTGCGCACGTGGTCGGGAGCGACCTTGCGCAGCGTCTGCCAGCCCTGTTCGGTGAGGTGGGCGAAGAGCCCGCGGCGGTCGCCCGGACACTCCTGCCGCAGCACCAGACCGGCGTTCTCCATCCGGGTGATCTGGTGCGAGAGCCGGCTCTTGGACTGCAGGGTGGCGGTGGCCAGGTCGGTCATCCGCATCCGGCGGTCGGGCGACTCGGAGAGCACCACCAGGATCTCGTAGTCGTTGATCGCGAGGTCGTGCTGCTGCAGCTCGCGGCTGAGCTGGTACTCCAGCAGCTTGCTGACCTCGAGATGGGCACGCCACAGCCGCTGCTCCCGGGCGTTGAGCCAGGGGGCGTCTTCCTCGGCGGGGGCGGCCGCAAGTTCGGCCGGCTCAGTGGCGTGCGTATCCATACGAGCCATGATACCCGATATTGTTCAACTTTCTACAAACTGCCTCGCGCCCGGCACCCCGGCCTCCGCCGCCACCGCGCCCACCGGGCGTTCGGCCATCAGCTCCTCCGAGGACTGCACCAGCACCTGGCCGGCCCCCACGAACTCGAACTGGTGCTCCTCGCCGGACATTCCGCCGACCCCGGTGAGCCGGCGCAGGCCGCCGAACACGCCCTGCAGGTAGTGGTGGTCGTAGTGGTGGCACGGCGCGGGGCAGTCCGCCCAGCCGACCAGCGCCTGCGGATCCACTCGGACGGGTGGCTCCATGAAGTGGACCGGGCCGTTCGAGGCCGCCACGAACCGGCCGGTGCCGATCAGGGTCAGGAAGCCCGGGATGATCGACTGCTTGAGCGAGAGGGTCGGCTCGAACCCGAGCAGATTGCCCGAACGGACCGTCAGGTTGCCGTCCTCCAGGTCGTAGGAGTTCAGGTCGAACGCCCGGTCGGCCAGCAGCAGTTTGCCCCGGCCCTGGGCCACCACCCAGTCCGCCGCGTGCAGCGGCGAGTTGAAGGTGCCGGCCAGGTACCGGTCGAAGGAGCCGTGGCCGACACCCTGGAAGCCGATGTCGCCGTAGTAGGCGATCATCTTGCCCTTCTGCAGGAAGTACCTGCCGTTCAACTCGACCGAGAAGACGTACGGGTTGACGTTGTCGCCCGCCGGCAGGCTGTACGCGTCGTACACCGTGAGGTCGGTCATCAGAGCTTCTCCTCGCTCGCCTGCACGTAGACCACGCCGTGGCCGGACAACTCGAGCTGGAACGCCTCGCCCGAGCCGCGCCCCACGAACTCGCGCCAACCCAGCGCGCTGGACAGCCGGTTGCGGACCTCGCCGCGGTGCCCGACGTACGCCTGCGGGTCCACGTGCACCGGCTGGTCCGGGGTGATCGGCAGCTCGAAGACGCCGCCGTGGGCGAGCATCGCCGCCGAGCCGTGACCCGACAGCTGGGTGGTGAACAGCCCCTGGCCGGTCACCTGGCCGCGCACGATGCCCAGCACGCCGCCCTGGGCGCCCATGAACATGGTGGACTGGCGCAGCGTCCCGTCGAAGGCGAGCAGCCGGTCCGCCTCCACGTACAGGGTGTCGCCGACCAGGTCGACCACGTGCACGTGGTGCCCGCCGTGGCCGAACAGCACGGTGCCGTGGCCCTCGACGGTCATCAGCGGGGTGTCCTCGTTCGCCACCCGGCGCCCGATCATCGACAGCACCCCGCCTTGGCCGCCCATCAGGTCCGGGGTGAAGCTGACCTCGCCCCGGTAGGCGAGCATCGCCCCGCGCTGGCTGAAGACCCGCTGCCCGGGCAGGATCGACGCCTCCACCAGCTTCCCGTTGATCCGCTGGAAGGGCATCAGACGTCACCCCCGACGGTCCGCCGCTCGGCGGGCTGCACATAGACCAGGCCCTCGCCGCTGAACTCCAACTGGACCGCCTCGCCGCCGCCCTCGCCGATCAGCGTGGTCCAGCCGGCGCCGGAGCGCAGCTCGCGGCGCAGGCCGCCGGTGTGCGCCAGGTAGGCGCCCGGGTCCACCCGCAGCGGCAGGTCGCGGCCCACCCGCAGCAGCACCGCCGGGCCGTTGGAGGTGAGCGCCGCCCAGCCGGTGCCCTCGACCTTGGTGGTGAACAGGCCGTCGCCGGAGGCCATCCCGTTCAGGCCGGTGAAGCTGGTGCCGGTGCGCAGCACCGCCTCGGTGCAGAGCAGGTTGGCCGCCTCGACGTAGAGCGTCTCGCCGTTCAGCCGCACCAGGTTGACCTCGGTGGCGCGGTCGGCGAAGAAGACCGTGCCCTGGCCGCGGACCTCCATCACCGCCATCTGCTCCCCGGTCAGCCGACGGGTCACCATGCCGCGCAGGCCGTCGCCGCCGCCGGTGAGCTTCTTGAAGGACATCTGCCCGGTGTAGGCCACCATCGAACCGTTGCGCGCCTTGACCGCCTCGCCCGCCAGGTCGACGGCGAGCACCCGGGAACCCTGCAACCGGAACCGGGCCATCTCAGGCCTTGGCCAGCTGGGTCGAGTCGGTGCCCGCCGAGTGCTCGACCTCCAGCAGCGAGGCCGAGTGGCGCTGCGCCTCGAAGGCCGCGTGGCCGCCGCGCAGCCCGAACAGCCGCTTGGAGAGCAGGATCCACAGCACGGCGGCGATGTTGACCGCGATGGTGACCAGCTTGATCGGGCTCACGTGGTGGGTCAGCTCCAGGCCCTCCAGCGGCAGGAAGGCGGCGGTGGCGATCACCGCCAGGTACTCGGCCCAGCGCTGGTTCAGCCACAGGCCGACGCCCTCGACCAGCTCGATCAGCGAGTAGAGCAGCACCCCGAGGGCGACGAAGCCCAGGGTGCTCCTCTTGTAGTCGAAGGTCTTGCGGATGGTGTCGACCACGGAGGAGTGCTCGAGGTCCCAGTGGAAGTGGTCGGCGACCGGGTGGAAGACCGTCAGGTTCTGGTCGAAGAGCTGGTGCACCGCGTCCTGGCTGTTGGCGAACCGCCACACCGCCCAGGCGATCAGGATGCCCAGCACGCCGCGCAGCGCCCGCTCCACGGCCAGGAAGCGCAGCACGAACAGGTCGCGCAGCGCCTTGCCGCGCGGCACCAGCGGCGCGTCGGCGGCCGGGCCGCTGCCGTGCGGCGCGCCGAGCGCGAAGTCGCCGCAGCGCAGGCAGCGCCAGGCGTCGCCGAGCGCGGTGGCGGCGTGCAGCCGGGCCCGCAGGTCGGGTTCGGTCGGGGCGTAGGTGAGGTGGCCGCGCTTGGCGCAGGTGCGGCGGTTCCAGTCGCGCTTGAACATGTCGTGCTTCCCCCCGGTCGGGTCTGGCGGCGGACCCGGCGCCGGGCCACGCGGCAGCAGGATAGCGAGACCCTCGCGGAATGTGACCTCTCGCACCCCGGGGGCCCCGGATGCCGGGCGCGGCGGAGGGTCTGCTCATAATGGGCGAGCGCTTGTGCTCCTGTTCACAAGCGACTCCCCGTCACCCGTGAGGTTGTCCGCCATGCAGAACAGTGCCGCCCACCGCCTGCGCCTGGTCTCCGGCCCGGAAGGGCTGTCCTTCGTACTCCTGCTGATCTGCTCGGTGCTGAAGCGGACCACCAGCTTCGACGCGGTGCCGGTGATGGGCATGATCCACGGCATGCTGTTCATCGCCTACGTCGCCTTCCTCGGCCTGGCCTGGCAGAAGCAGCGCTGGACCGCCAAGCGCGCACTGCTGCTGCTGGTCCTCTCGGTGCTGCCGACCGGCGGCTTCTTCGCCGAGCGGATGCTCGCCAAGGAGGAACGCGGCGAGGTCCCGGCGGCGACCCTGGAGAAGGCCGCCGCCTGAGACCCCGCCGCGCCGGGTCACCGCGTGCCGGTGGGTCAGGGCGTGCCGACGTTGACCGCCGCCCAGGCCGCCCGCACGGTGGTGTACTCGGTGCTGGTGCTGCCGTAGAGCGCCGCCGCCGCGTTCAGCGTCGCGGTGCGGGCGCCGGCGTAGTCGGTGGTCGAGGTCATGTACTCGGTCAGCGCGTGGTACCAGACCTGCGCCGCCTTGTCCCGGCCGATCCCGGTGACCGTGCTGCCGTTGGAGACGGTGCCGTCGCCCCAGAGGTTGTCGGCGTCGGTGTAGAGGGTGCCGTTGCCCGAGGTCCGGTGCTTCAGGTCGGTGGTGTACTGCCCACCGCGGGTGGTGTCCTTCAGCTGGTACGTGCCGCTGCTGAGGTTGGTGGTCAGCGGGACCCGGCCGACGTAGACGCCGGTGCCGGTGCCGGCCGAGACGGTGTGGATCTCCTCGTGGCTGGAGAGCAGCTGCCCGGTGGCGGCGTCGGTGACCAGCTGCTGGCGGCTCGGCGTGCCGTCCGCGCGGACACCCTCGACGGCCGTCTGGTAGGCGAGCCGCGGCGTGCCGTCGACGGCCCAGACCACCAGGGTGGGGCGGCCGGCACCGGAGACCTCGCGCAGCGGCTGCTCGTCCCGGTCCTCGGCGCTGCCCAGGCTGGCCCGGACCGTTCCGGTGGCCTGCGCGGCCGCCTGGTCGGCCGAGAGCGCGGGGGTCAGGCTCGGCAGTGCGAGCTTGGCGCCGACCGCGCGGTCCACCGAGCGCAGCGTGCCGTCGGCACCCTGATGGACGACCAGGTCGCCGCCGATCACCGGCAGGCCGCCGTAGGTGCGGTCGAACCGCAGGTGACGGGTACCGTCGGGGCCCACCACGGCGTCCTTGACAAAGCCAAAGGCCCGCTAAACGCCACTGAATGGCGAGGTTCCGCCGCGCGCCGGACCTGTCCAGCATCGTGGACAACTGGTACGCGTGATCGGGGCCGCCGGTACGGTGTGGGACGTGGCCAAACCCCTCTCGCTCGACTTCGACCCGATCGCCCGTGCCGACGAGCTGTGGACCCGCCGCTGGGGACAGGTGCCGTCGATGGCGGCGATCACCTCGGTGATGCGCGCCCACCAGATCCTGCTGGGCCGGGTCGACGCGGTGGTCAAGCCGTACGGTCTGACCTTCGCCCGCTACGAGGCGCTGGTGCTGCTGACCTTCAGTCGCACCGGTGAGCTGTCGCTGTCCAAGATCGGCGAGCGACTGATGGTCCACCCGACCAGCGTGACCAACACAGTGGACCGGCTGGAGAAGGCCGGACTGGTCTCCCGGCGGCCCAATCCGCTGGACGGCCGCGGCGTGCTGGCGGCGATCACCGTGCGTGGGCGCGAGGTGGTCGAGCTGGCCACCCGGGAGCTGATGGCGATCGAGTTCGGTCTGGAGTCCTACGACGAGGAGCAGTGCCGCCAGGTGTTCGAGCTGCTCAGGCCGCTGCGGGTGGCGGCCGGCGACTTCGCCGAGACCCCCGCCGAGGACGACCGGTAAGGGCGGCTACCCTCGATCGAAGCCCCTTGTCTAGCGAAGGCTGCCGACCATGAAGTCCAACCCCCTGCTCACCTGGTACCGCGTGCTGGCCATCGCCACCGGCTGCGCGCTGCTGATCTTCTGCGGCTTCATGATCGCGAAGTACGGTTTCGGCGCCGCCAAGGACCTCACCACCTACGTGGCGATGCTGCACGGCTACCTGTACATCGGTTACTTCGTGGTGACCTTCCTGCTCGGCCAGAAGCTCAAGTGGCCGCTCGGCCGGCTGGTCTTCACGCTGGCCGCGGGCTGCATCCCGTTCGCCTCGTTCTTCGCCGAGCGCCGGGTGGTCCGCGAGGCGGCCGGCGACCGGGCCGAGGCGCCGGCCAAGCAGCCGGTCAGCGCCTGACCCGTACCGGTGCGGCCTTACCGGTGAATTGGGACCCCCGCTCCGGCGGGGGTCTTTTGCGTTCCGTCGGCCATCGACAAGTAGTAGGACGTCCGAGTAAATTGCTAGGACGTCCTACTATCAAGCAGCGGAGCGGAGCCCATGGACGCCGAGGAGATCGAGCGCGGCAGGCAGCGCTGGCAGCAGCGCTACGACAGCGCGCGCAAGCGTGACGCCGACTTCACCACCCTCTCGGGCGACGAGGTGCAGCCGCTCTACGGCCCGCCCGCCGGCCAGGACTACGAGGGGTTCGAGCGGATCGGCTGGCCGGGGGAGTACCCGTACACCCGCGGCCTGCACCCCACCGGCTACCGCGGCCGGACCTGGACCATCCGCCAGTTCGCCGGCTTCGGCAACGCCGAGCAGACCAACGAGCGCTACCGGATGATCCTGGAGGCCGGCGGCGGCGGCCTCTCGGTCGCCTTCGACATGCCCACCCTGATGGGCTTCGACTCCGACGACGCCAAGGCCCTGGGCGAGGTGGGCCACTGCGGCGTCGCCATCGACTCGGCCGCCGACATGGAGGTGCTGTTCAAGGGCATCCCGCTCGGCGACGTCACCACCTCGATGACGATCAGCGGCCCGGCGGTGCCGATCTTCTGCATGTACCTGGTGGCCGCCGAGCGCCAGGGTGTCGACCCGGGCGTGCTCAACGGCACCCTGCAGACCGACATCTTCAAGGAGTACATCGCGCAGAAGGAGTGGCTCTTCGCCCCCGAGCCGCACCTGCGCCTGATCGGCGACCTGATGGAGTACTGCGCGGCCGGCATCCCCGCCTACAAGCCGCTCTCGGTCTCCGGCTACCACATCCGCGAGGCCGGAGCCACGGCCGCGCAGGAGCTCGCCTACACGCTGGCCGACGGCTTCGCCTACGTCGAGCTGGGCCTCTCCCGCGGCCTGGACGTCGACGTCTTCGCGCCGGGGCTCTCGTTCTTCTTCGACGCGCACCTGGACTTCTTCGAGGAGATCGCCAAGTTCCGCGCGGCCCGCCGGATCTGGGCCCGCTGGCTGCGCGACAAGTACGGCGCCAAGACCGCGAAGGCGCAGTCGCTGCGCTTCCACACCCAGACCGCCGGCGTCTCGCTGACCGCCCAGCAGCCGTACAACAACGTGGTGCGCACCGCTGTCGAGGCGCTCTCGGCGGTGCTCGGCGGCACCAACTCGCTGCACACCAACGCCCTTGACGAGACCCTGGCACTGCCCTCCGAGCAGGCCGCCGAGATCGCCCTGCGCACCCAGCAGGTGCTGATGGAGGAGACCGGGGTGGCCAACGTGGCCGACCCGCTGGGCGGTTCCTGGTACGTCGAGGCGCTGACCGACCGGATCGAGGCGCAGGCCGAGGAGATCTTCGCGCGGATCCTGGACAAGGGGAGCCTGGCGAAGGGCACCGAGGACCACCCGATCGGTCCGATGACGGCCGGCATCCTGCGCGGCATCGAGGACGGCTTCTTCACCGGCGAGATCGCCGAGGCCGCCTTCCAGTACCAGCAGGGGGTGGAGAAGGGCGAGAAGCGGGTGGTCGGCGTCAACTGCTTCCCGAAGTCCGTCACCAAGGAGCTGGAGATCCTCCGGGTCAGCCACGAGGTGGAGCGCGAGCAGGTCCGGGTGCTGGCGGCGCGCAAGGCCGACCGGGACGAGGCCGCGGTGCGGGCCGGGCTGGACGCGATGCTGGCGGCCGCGCGGGACGGCGGCAACATGATCCCGCCGATGCTGCAGGCCGTCCGGGCGGAGGCGACGCTGGGCGAGATCTGCGACGCGCTGCGCCAGGAGTGGGGCATCTACCGGGAGCCGGCCGGCTTCTGACGCGTGGGCTGAGCGGCGGACCGCCGTCCGGGGACGTCCCGGGCGGCGGTCCGCCGTGTCAGCAGCCCTGGTAGAGGCCCGGGGTGAGCAGCAGGTCGGTGAAGCGGCGGATCCACTCGGGGGTGGCGGGCTCGCCGATCACCAGCATCCGGTGCTCGACGGCGCCGGCGATGGTGTCGAAGATGATGTCGATCTCCTCGGCCTTCTGCCCCGGGTCGCTGTCCCCGGAGATCTCGCCCCGGGCCTGCGCGTTGGCCAGCCCCTGGTGCACCAGCCGCTTCTGCGGGTCCACGATGTGCTCGCGGATCCGCAGCCGCAGCTGCGGGTCGCGGCTGCCCTCGGCGAACAGCGCGAGCAGTGCGGCCTGGCTCTCCGGGCGGGCCAGCAGTTCGGCGAACTGGGTGACCACCGATTCGATGTCGGCCTGCAGGCTGCCCCGGTCAGTCACCTCCAGCTGGTCGAAGAGGCTGGCCACGGCGTCGACCACCAGCTCGTTCTTGGACGGCCAGCGCCGGTAGAGGGTGGTCTTGGCGACGCCGGCGCGGCTGGCGACGTCGCCCATGGTGAGCCCGCCCCAGCCGAGTTCGGCCAGCGCGGCGCGGGTGGCGTCGAGGATCGCCAGGTCCGCGGCGGCACTGCGCGGACGCCCCTTGGCACGGGGTGGGGCCGGCTGCGTGGTGGGGGCCACCGGGCCTCCTTGACTTTACTGATGAGTAGCTTGGGTGGGGACGCTCACCGTACCGAGAGACGGACGGGATCGAAAGTGGGGCACATCACGTGGCGCCGGGCGGTCGGGGGCTTGCGGCACCGGGGGCCGGGCCAGATACGCTACGACCTGTAGCGAATAGAGCGGCAACCACGTGCTGGCCCTGTGGGAGGGGCGGGTGCGGGGCGCGGGTGGGGATCCGCGCCGGCTGGAATTGGCTATGGCGGGGCATCTGCGGAGGGTTTTCCCCGCGGATGGCGCCCGGCACCGGCGCGAACGGGGGAGGATGGTGCCATGCAGCCACGGAACACGCATCTGAACAGCGCCGCCCTGCGCGGTGCGGTCGACCTCGCCGCGGTGAAGGCGGCCGGAGAGGCCGCACAGAAGGCCGAGCAGGCCCGCGCCGAACGAGCCCGCCAGGCTGAGGCCGGCGAGCCGGCCGCCGGCGCCGGCTACCCGCTGGTGATCGACGTCAGCGAGGAGACCTTCGAGGAGGAGGTCGTCCAGCGCTCCACCGAGGTTCCGGTGGTGGTCGACTTCTGGGCCGAGTGGTGCGGCCCGTGCAAGCAGCTCAGCCCGATCCTGGAGCGCCTGGCCGAGGAGTACGCCGGCCGGATCGTGCTCGCCAAGATCGACGTCGACGCCAACCAGCTGATCGCCCAGCAGTTCGGCATCCAGGGCATCCCGGCCGTGATGGCCGTGGTGGCCGGCCAGCTGGTGCCGCTCTTCCAGGGCGCCGAGAACGAGGCCAACGTCCGCAAGATCCTGGACCAGCTGATCGCGGTGGCCGAGCAGCGCTTCGGCATCGTCGGCGGCTCGGGTGCGGGCGCCGAGGCCGGCGACCCGGCCGCGGCGGCGCCGCGACGGCCGCTGGACCCGGCGCTGGAGGCCGCGCACGAGGCGCTGGACCGCGGCGACCTGGGCGGGGCGATCCAGGCCTACCAGAACGTGCTGGCCGACCAGCCGGGCAACGCAGAGGCCCAGCTCGGCCTGGCCCAGGCGCAGTTGCTGCGCCGGGTGGAGGCCTTCGACCCGCAGGCCGTCCGCGCCGCCGCCGCGACCGAGCCGAAGAACGTGCAGGCCCAGCTGGACGCGGCGGACCTGGATCTGGTGGGCGGTCATGTCGAGGACGCCTTCGGGCGGCTGGTGGACACCGTCGGGCGGACCGCCGGGGCCGACCGGGACACCGCCCGGCTGCGGCTGCTGGAGCTCTTCGAGGTGATCGGCTCGGAGGACCCCCGGGTGACCGCGGCCCGGACGGCGCTGGCCCGGGTGCTCTTCTAGTCCGCTGAGTCCGCTGCGGCAGTCCGTTGCGGCAGTCCTCGGCGGCCGGGCGGCTGGCCCCCGGTGCAACCGGTGGCACGGCAGGTGACCTGCGGTGTCGTCAGGGATAAGGCGACAATCAGGTGTATCCGGCCGAGGTTTATCAAATCTTGACACGGCCCGTGCGCGGTCACCTCGGGTGACCGCGCACGGGTGTTTCCTTCCTGTTTCCAGGAGATTTCTCCAGCACGAAGCCCGACTTTCGTCACGCTGCGTCGATGTCATGATCCAGTCATGATCATTACCGCCAAGTGTTGGATTACCCGTCAGTAAGGCACCTCTTGTGCTTCGGCCGGGATTCCAGCACGATCGGCCACGCCCGGTCCCTCACTTCATTCCCCGGCAGCTTGCCGGACACCTGAAGCGCGGGATCCCCACCGGGTGACCGTCGGCCCCCGGCCGGTGGTTGGGAGGGCAGGGGGGTGTCCGCGTCCCACCGCGGTTCCTGTCCTTCACTTCTCGATCGCGCGACCCCGCGTGATCGTCTGGTTGTCGCTCGGGGGGTGATCGCCGGCCGTCCGGTCCGCTTGACGCCGGTGCTCGTCGCTACCGAGGACGTAGCTCTTCTCCCATCCCAGGACGGGATCCGCGCGAGGCGTGTCGGACCCGAACCGGAGATGTACGTCCGAGAAGGAGGACACGCATGTCCAAGACTTATGGCAAGACCCGCTGGAAGCGCTTCGCCCTCGTGATGGTGCCCAGCATCGCCGCCACCGCCGGTATCGGCGTCAGCATCGCGCAGAGCGCGCTGGCCGCGTCGTTCAGCGTGTCGGGTCAGAGCTTCAAGGTGACCACCGACCAGCTGCACGGCACCAACTTCGCCCAGTTCGGCGGCGTCGACCTGGAGACCAACGGCACTCCGCACGTGATCGCCGTCTCCGCGTTCGACCACGCCACCATCAAGAACCTGTGCCAGTCCGTGGTCACCGACCTCGGCCCGCTGGGCAAGTGGACCCTGGTGCTGAACGCCGGTCAGTCCGACGACCCGGCCAAGCAGGTCCAGGCCAGCAACCTGCTGATCGACCTGAACCAGCTGAACGCCGACGCGACGTTCAACAACATCGCCATCGGTCAGGACGCCTCCACCCTGAAGGGCACCGCCACCCAGGGCTGGAAGGACCACATGGGCCACGGCCTGCCCAGCGGCGCCACGGGCTTCGCCCAGGCCGCCGACTCGGCCGACCTGAGCAACGTTCAGCAGACGGCCTACGCCACCTCGGCGGGCACCTTCTCGCTCAACGGCCTGAAGCTCAACATCCACCAGGGCTCCGGCGCCGGCGTCGAGTGCTACTGATCCGTCCCTGACGGTCCGTCCGACCGGGTCACAGCGCCGGGCGGACCACACGGAAACGGACCGAGGCCATCCTGATGGCCCCGGCGGGCAGGGGGCGGCTGATTCGAGCCGTCCCCTGGCCGCACACCCCCCAAGCTTTCCCCCTCGGACAGATCCCGCGAGGAGTTCCATCGTGACCAGCGCAACTGCCCCCCTCTGGCCCGAAGGCACCGGCCTGCCCACCCGGCTGTGGCGGCGGTTCACCGCCTGGCGCCGCACCCGGCCGTTCTGGGGCGGCCTGCTGGCCATCCTCGCGGGCCTGCCGATCCTCTACTTCCCGTACGCGAACCTGACGCTGGGCGGCCTCACCATGGCGCTGGCGACCACCGGCGGCGCCGGTGCGCTGGTGATCGGGCTGCTGCTGATCGTGCTCGGCATCACGGCCTGGTTCCAGCCGATGAGCAGAGTCTTCTGCGGCGTCGGCGTCACCATCCTGACCCTGATCTCGATCCCGGTCTCCAACTTCGGCGGCTTCCTGGCGGGCATGATCCTCGGGCTGATCGCCGGCGGCATGCTCTGCGCCTGGGTGCCGCTGTCGCCCGAGGACGCGGAGCGGGCGGAGGCGATGATCGCCGCCGGTCCGCCGGTGATGAACCACTGGGCGGCCGACACCGAGCAGGCCCCGGCGGCCGAGGCGGCCGTGGAGCAGAGCACCGAGCCGGTCGCTGAGCAGAGCACCGAGCCGGCTGTCGAGCAGAGCAGCCCGCAGGCACCGAGCGCCGAGCAGGCGGGAGGGACCAAGTGACCGCGCGGGACGAGCAAGCCGAGCCGGTGCTGCCCGCGCAGCGCCGTGCCGACGGCCCCCGGCACGCCGCCCCCGCGAGCGCGGCCGCAACCGGGCCCGGCTGCTGGCCTTCGCCGCCGTGCCGACCGCGCTGCTGATGGGCAGCAGCATGGCCCCCAACCTGGCCGCGGCCGCCGGCTCGACCAGCACGGCCTGCGCGCCCGACAGCCAGACCACGGTCACCCAGGTCCCGAAGAGCCAGCTCACCCCGGTGCCCGCGCCCAGCACGGCGGCCACGGCCACGCCCAGCAAGGCGGCTGCGCCCACCAGCGCGCCCACCAAGGCGGCCACCGCCGCGCCCACCGCCGCGCCCACCAAGGCGGCCGCGAACGGCACCGGCCAGGCGGTCAGCGCGACCCTCGGCACGCCGCCGCAGGCGCCGGCCGGCGTCAGCCCGCTGCAGGCGGCCAGCACGGTCACCAACCAGGTGGTGCAGGCCTCCGCGGTCCAGCCCGGGACCACCCAGAGCCAGGACCTGATCGGCGACATCCTCGGCGGCATCGCCGGGATCTTCGACCCGAACCACCAGAACCAGCAGACCCCGCAGAGCACTCCGGCCCCCGCCGCACCCCAGGTCGGCGCCCCGGTCACGCCGAGCACGGCCGCGCCGAGCGGCTCGCCCAGCGCGGCGCCGAGTGCCAAGCCCACGGCCGCCCCGACCGGCGCCCCGACCACCGCGGCGCCCACGCCGGGTGCACCGGCGCCGTCCAGTGCGCCGGGCGCGGCAGCCGGCGGGTCCGCGAGCGCCGCCCCGTCGAGTGCGCCGTCCGGTTCGTCGAGCGTCGCCCCGAGCGGCGCGGCCTCGCCGAGTGCCGGTGCCACCGCCTCGCCGACCGCCACCGCCTCGCCCTCGGCCGTCGCCTCGGCGCTGGCGAACGGTGACGCCCGCCCGCTCTGCGCCGTGGACGCCAGCGGCCTGAAGCCGGCGGGCGTGCTGGGCGGCCAGGTGGTGCCGGACCAGAGCTGGACCCTGCACACCTCGCGGCTGTCGCTGTACGGCGCGGTCTTCGGCGGCGTCTACGAGGTGCACAGCCCGACCCGCACCTACCGGGTGCTCAAGTTCACCGTCTCCTCGGTGGACATCGAGAATCTCGACATGTCGACGATCGAGAACACCGCGACCGGCAAGAATCCGGCCCAGACCTTCCACGTGAAGGGCGCCCCGGGCTCCACCTCGACCATGCGTCAGGGCCCGATCATCATGTACGTGGAGAGCCTGAGCGGCGACCTCGCCTCGCTCTACGGCATCCCGCTGCCGGACCTCGGGGCGATCACCCTCACCCCGGACACGCTGCCGCAGTGGCTGTACAACCTGATCGGCTCGGTCCCGATCCCGATCGACATGGCGCTGACCAAGGTGAAGGCGGTGCAGGCCGGCCAGTTCGGCGGCAACCTGCACATCCCCGGGATGCACATGTACAACGACGACACGCCGTACGACGGCCTCTGAGCCGCCGAGGCTCCGGGACTCCGAGGCTCCGGGCCGACAGTAGAAGGCCCCCGCTCGCGCTGCGAGCGGGGGCCTTCCGCGTGTGCGTCAGACGCGCGAACCCAGGTGGTGCACCTGGACCATGTTGGTGTTGCCGGGCACGCCGGGCGGCGAGCCGGCGGTGACGATCACCGTGTCGCCCTCGCCCAGGCGCTTCATGCTCAGCAGCTCCTGGTCGACCTGGAGCACCATCTCGTCGGTGGTGGCCACCTGCTCGGTGACGTAGGCCTCGACGCCCCAGCTCAGCGAGAGCTGGTTGCGGGTGGCCGAGTCCGGGGTGAAGGCGATCACCGGGATCGGCGAGCGGTAGCGGGAGAGCCGGCGGGCGGTGTCACCGGACTTGGTGAACGCCACCAGCGCCTGTGCGTCCAGGAAGTCGCCCAGCTCGCAGGCCGCGCGGGCCACCGAGCCGCCCTGGGTGCGCGGCTTGCGGCCCGGGTTGAGCGGCTGCAGGCCCTGGGCGAGCAGCTCGACCTCGGCCTGCTCGGCGATCCGGCTCATGGTCTTGACCGTCTCGACCGGGTACTTGCCGACGCTGGACTCGGCGGAGAGCATCACCGCGTCGGTGCCGTCCAGGATCGCGTTGGCGACGTCCGAGACCTCGGCGCGGGTCGGCCGGGAGGCGTGGATCATCGACTCCATCATCTGGGTGGCGACGATGACCGGCTTGGCGTTGCGGCGGGCCAGCGTGATCAGCTTCTTCTGGACCAGCGGCACCTTCTCCAGCGGGTACTCGACGGCCAGGTCGCCACGGGCCACCATGATCGCGTCGAAGGCGAGGACGATCTCCTCCATCGCCTCGACCGCCTGCGGCTTCTCGATCTTGGCGATCACCGGCACCCGGATGCCGACCTCGTCCATCACCTTGTGCACGTCGTCGATGTCGGCGGCGTTGCGGACGAAGGAGAGGGCGACCATGTCGACGCCCAGACGGAGCGCGAAGCGCAGGTCGTCCTTGTCCTTCTCGGAGAGGGCGGGCACGTTGACGGCCGCGCCGGGCAGGTTGATGCCCTTGTTGTTGGAGAGCACACCGCCCTCGACCACCACGGTCTTCACCCGCGGGCCGTCGACGCTGACGACCTCCAGGGCGATGACGCCGTCGTTGATCAGGATCGGGTCGCCGGGCTTCACGTCGCCGGGCAGGCCCTTGTAGGTGGTTCCGCAGATGTGCTGGTCACCGGGGACGTCCTCGGTGGTGATGGTGAACGTGTCGCCGTTGTCAACGGTCACCGGCCCGTTGGCGAAGGTCGCCAGACGGATCTTGGGGCCCTGCAGGTCGGCCAGCACGCCAATGGCGCGGCCGGTGTCCCCGGCGACCTGGCGGACCTTGAGGTACCGCTCCTCGTGCTCCGCGTGGGAGCCGTGGCTCATGTTGAGGCGGGCGACGTTCATGCCCGCCTCGACGATGGCCTTCAGCTGTTCGTAGGAGTCCGTGGCCGGACCCAGGGTGCAGACAATTTTCGCTCGGCGCATATGGATGATCCTATCCGTATGAGTTATTCCCGGGGATTGGGGCGAACCTCCGATACCCGGTCATTGACTCGGATGGACGAGGGCGAAAGCCTGTTGGGCGATCTCCAACTCCTCGTCGGTCGGAACCACCGCCACAGTTACTCGCGAGTATTCCGGTGAAATCACCCGGGCCTCGCCCGAGCGGACCGAGTTGAGCTCGGCGTCCACCGCGATGCCCAGCCCCTCGAGACCGGCGGTGGCGGCCGCGCGCACCGGCGCGGCGTTCTCGCCGACCCCCGCCGTGAAGGCGATCGCGTCCACCCGGCCGAGCACCGCGTAGTAGCCGCCGAGGTACTTGCGCAACCGGTGGATGTAGCTGTCGAAGGCCAGTTGCGCGGCCTCGTCGCCCTGCTCCACGCGGCGCAGGATCTCCCGCATGTCGTTCTCGCCGCACAGGCCGAGCAGGCCGCTGCGGCGGTTGAGCAGATCGTCGATCTCGTCGATTGACAGGCCGCCCACCCGGTGCAGGTGGAAGACCACACCGGGGTCGATATCACCCGAACGAGTGCCCATCACCAGGCCCTCCAGCGGGGTCAGACCCATCGAGGTCTCAACGCAGACCCCGCCGGCCACCGCCGAGGCCGAGGCGCCGTTGCCCAGGTGCAGCACGATCACGTTCAGCTCCGCCGGGTCCCGGCCCAGCAGCCGGGCGGTGGCCCGGGCCACGTACTGGTGCGAGGTGCCGTGGAAGCCGTAGCGGCGCACCCGGTGCTCGTCCGCCACGGCGGTGTCGATCGCGTAGCGGGCGGCGTACTCCGGGACGGTGGTGTGGAAGGCGGTGTCGAAGACCGCCACCTGCGGCAGGTCGGGGCGCAGCGCCCGGGCCACCTCGATGCCGGTGATGTTGGCCGGATTGTGCAGCGGGGCGACCGGCACCAGGCGGCGGATCTCGGTCAGCACCTCGTCGGTGACCACGGTCGGTGCGGTGAACCGCTTGCCGCCGTGCACCACCCGGTGGCCGATCGCGGCGAGTTCGGGGGAGTCCAGGCCGAGCCCGTCGGCGGCCAGCTCCTCGGCCACCGCCTTGAGCGCGGCCGAGTGGTCCGCGAAGACCTGCGTCGACTCGCGCCGCTCCCCGGTGCCGGGGGTGTGCACCAGTCGGCCGGTCCGCTCGCCGATCTTCTCCACCAGGCCGGCCGCCAGCCGCCGGCCGTCCAGCATCTCGATCAGCTGGTACTTGACCGAGGAGGAGCCGGCGTTGAGTACCAGGACCCTGGTCGCCTCGCTCATCGGGACTCCTCCTTGGCGCTCTGGGACTGGATGGCGGTGATCGCCACGGTGTTGACGATGTCCTGGACCGTCGCGCCCCGCGACAGGTCGTTGACCGGCTTGCGCAGGCCCTGCAGCACCGGGCCGACCGCCACCGCGCCGGCCGAGCGCTGCACCGCCTTGTAGGTGTTGTTGCCGGTGTTCAGGTCCGGGAAGATCAGCACGGTGGCCCGCCCCGCCACCGCCGAGCCCGGCAGCTTGGTCGCGGCCACATGCGCGTCCACCGCCGCGTCGTACTGGATCGGGCCCTCCACCAGCAGCTCCGGGCGGGCCGCCCGGACCAGCTCGGTGGCCTTGCGGACCTTGTCCACGTCCGCGCCGGAGCCCGAGGTGCCGGTCGAGTAGGAGAGCATCGCGACCCTCGGCTGCACGCCGAACTGGGCGGCGGTCTCGGCGGACTGGATCGCGATGTCGGCCAGCTGCTGGGCGTCCGGGTCGGGATTGACCGCGCAGTCGCCGTAGACCAGCACCTTGTCGGCCAGGCACATGAAGAAGACGCTGGAGACGATGGCCGCGCCCGGCGAGGTCTTGATCACCTCGAAGGCCGGGCGGATGGTCGCGGCGGTGGAGTGCACCGCACCGCTCACCATGCCGTCGGCGATGCCCTCCTGCACCATCAGGGTGCCGAAGTAGCTGACGTCGGTGACCAGGTCGAGGGCCAGCTCCACGGTCATGCCCTTGTGCGCGCGCAGTTCGGCGTAGAGCTCGGCGAAGCGCTGGCGCAGCGGGCTGGTGGCCGGGTCCACGATCCGCACCTGTGCGCGGTCGCCGGTCTCCTCCACGGGCAGCGTGATGCCCAGGCTCGCGGCCTTGCGGCGCACCGCGTCCACCTCGCCGAGCAGGGTCAGGTCGCAGATGTTGCGGCGCAGCAGGATCTCGGCGGCCCGCAGCACCCGCTCCTCGGTGCCCTCCGGCATCACCACGTGCCGCCGGTTGCCACGGGCCCGCTCCAGCAGCTCGTGCTCGAACATCATCGGGGTCACCCGGTCCGAGCGGCTCAGCTCGATCCGGCTGGTCAGTTCGGCGGTGTCGACGTGCAGTTCGAACAGGCCGAGGGCGATCTCGGCCTTGCGCGGACTGGTCGAACCGAGCTTGCCCTCCAGGTGGGTGAGGGCGGCGGCGGTCGGCCAGCTGCCCTCGCCGACCACGGCCACCGGGGTGCCGGGGGCCAGTCGGGCGGCCAGCGCCAGCACGTCCGGGCCCGGGTGCTGATCCAGTGTCAGCAGCACCCCGGCGATCGGCGGCGCGCCGGCCGCGTGGGCGGCCAGCGAGCCGATCAGCAGGTCGGCCCGGTCCCCGGGGGTCACCACCAGCGCCCCCTCGGTCAGCGCGCCGAGGAAGGTCGGCAGCATCGCGCCGCCGAAGACGAAGCCGCGCACGTCCCGGGCCAGTCCCGCCGCATCACCGAGCAGCACCTCGGCGCCGGTGGCCTCGACCAGCTGCGCCACCGTGGGCGCGGAGAGCGCGAGTTCCTCGGGGATCACATAGGCCGGCACCGGCAGCTTGCTGCTCAGCCCGCGCAGGACCGGCTGCTTGGCACCCGGGGCCACCCGGTTGGCGATCATCGCCAGGGTGGAGCAGCCGAGGTCGGTGTAGGCGCGGTAGGCGTTGCGGACCTCGGCGACCACCGCCTCCGGCTCCTTCTGCTGGCCGCCCACCACCGGCAGCACCCAGGCGCCGAACTCGTTGGCGAGCCGGGCGTTGAAGGCCAGCTCGTCGGGGATGTTGGTGTCCGCGAAGTCGGTGCCGAGCACCAGGACGGCCTGGCAGTGGCGCTCCAGCGCGCGGAACCGGTCGACCAGCGCCGAGACCAGCTCGTCCTGCCCCTGGGCGGCCTGCAGCGCGGCGGCCTCCTCGTAGGTGAGCCCGTACAGTTCGGCGGCCGGCAGGTCCAGCCGGTAGCGGGCCCGCAGCAGCTCCACCACGTGGTCCGAGCCCGCCTCACCCGGCGCCGCCGCGTGCACCAGCGGACGGAACACCCCGACCCGGTCCACCTGACGGGTGAGCAGTTCCATGACCCCGAGCTCGACCGCCTGGCGGCCGTCCCCCCGGTCGATCCCGGTCACGTACACACTGCGCGCCACCCGCGTCACTCCGTTCGCTCCGGGCTTCCCGTCACCCGTGCGGGCCGGACCCAGCTCCGACCATACCTTCGCAGTTGGGTCAGGCGTTCGCATGCGGATGCGGCCGGGCGGAGCAAGGGACGAAGGTCACTTGGGCGGGGGCGGAACGGCCGGAACGGCTCAGGGATAGACGCCGTCGAGTTCGACCCGGGCACCCTGGTCGGTGGAGGTGAGGGTGAGACGGACCTGATGGTGGATCAGCAGCCAGCCGAACCGCTGCTGCGCGGTGTCGCTCGGGCCGAGCTGCCAGCCGTGTGCGGAGATCAGGTGGGCCTTGAGCCGGAGCACCACCTGGTCCGGCGGCTGGCCGTGGGTGCCGCCGATCACCAGGTACCGGTCGCAGGAGTCGGTGGTGCACTCGGTGGTGTCCGAGAGCACGGTCAGGCCGCCGGGCAGCGGCAGCACCGAGGTGCTGGAGGGGACGAACGAGTCGTAGGACTGGAACATCAGGTACCCGGGGGCGGCCAGGGCGGTGGCCGCGAGGTACACGCAGAGCGCCGTGACGACGGCGCCGGGCATGTCCACGTACACCTTGCTCGGTCGCTTCCCCCGCAGTCGCCCCTCGGTCAGCGTCCCGAGCGCGATCAGGGCGACCGTCAGCGGCGCGTAGGCGAGGTACACCTCCGCCTGGATCTCGTCCGGGATCCATTCCAGGTGCATGGCGACGACGACCGCCGCGTACGTCAGCAGCAGCGCGCCCACCACCGAGCCGACCACCGCCGTGCGCAGCAGGACGGCCCAGCAGCCGAGCGGGACGGCGACGAAGACGATGCCCAGGAGGGTCCATATCCACACCCGGGTGATGATCCCCGCCGTCGGTGCCCGGCAGCGGGCACCGACGGGGACCGTTGATCAGTTGTTACCTGACGGTACGAGCCAGACCGTCGCCAGCGGCGGGACGATCAGTTCGGCGCTGCGCGGCTGGCCGTTCCATTCGACGGCCTCGGCCTTGATCGGCACGGAGTTGCCGACCCCGCTGCCGCCGAAGTGGGCGGCGTCGGTGTTGAGGGCCTCGGCCCAGAGGTGGTCGGTGCCGGACAGGGCGGGCAGGCCCACCCGGTGGCCGTGCCGGACGACGGGGGAGAAGTTGCAGACGGCGACCAGGGGGGAGCCGTCGGCGGCGTAGCGGACGAAGGTGAGCAGGTTGTCCTCGGCCGCGCCGCCGTCCAGCCAGCGGAAGCCGTCGGGGGTGGTGTCCAGTTCCCAGAGGGCGGGGGTGTCCCGGTAGACCCGGTTGAGTTCGCTGACCAGGCGCTGCACGCCACGGTGGTCGGCGGCGGCCGGCCACTGCTCGTCGAGCACCCACCACTGCGGGCCCTGCTCGTGGTGGAACTCGGCGCCCTGGGCGAACTCCTGGCCCATGAACAGCAGTTGCTTACCGGGGTGGGCCCACATGAAGCCGAGGTAGGCGCGGTGGTTGGCGCGCTGCTGCCACCAGTCGCCGGGCATCTTGGAGACCAGCGCCCGCTTGCCGTGCACCACCTCGTCGTGCGAGATCGGCAGGATGTAGTTCTCCGAGTAGGCGTACACCATCGAGAAGGTGATGTCGTTGTGGTGGTACTTGCGGTGGATCGGCTCCTTGGAGATGTAGACCAGCGAGTCGTGCATCCAGCCCATGTTCCACTTCAGGCCGAAGCCCAGGCCCCCGGTGTCGGTGGGGCGGGTGACGCCGTCCCAGGCGGTGGACTCCTCGGCGATGGTCATCGCGCCGGGGCAGCGCCGGTAGACGGTGGCGTTCATCTCCTGCAGGAAGCCGACGGCGTCCAGGTTCTCCCGCCCGCCGTACTGGTTGGGGGCCCACTGGCCGTCCTCGCGCGAGTAGTCGAGGTAGAGCATCGAGGCCACCGCGTCCACCCGCAGTCCGTCGATGTGGAACTCCTCGCACCAGTACACCGCGTTGGCGACCAGGAAGTTGCGCACCTCGGTGCGGCCGTAGTCGAAGGTGAGGGTGCCCCAGTCGGGGTGCTCGGCGCGGCGCGGGTCGGCCGGCTCGTACAGCGGCTCGCCGTCGAAACGGGCCAGCGCGAAGCCGTCCTTGGGGAAGTGCGCCGGGACCCAGTCGACGATCACCCCGATCCCGGCCTGGTGCAGCGCGTCGATCAGGTACTTGAAGTCGTCCGGCGAACCGAACCGCGCGGTCGGGGCGTAGAAACCGGACACCTGGTAGCCCCAGGAACCACCGAAGGGGTGCTCCATCACCGGCATGAACTCCACATGGGTGAAGTTCAACTCCTGAAGATAGGCGGGAAGTTCCTCGGCCAGCTGGCGGTAGCTCAGGCCCGGCCGCCAGGAGCCGAGGTGCAGCTCGTAGACCGACATCGGCGCGCGGTGGTGGTGGGTGCGGGCCCGGCGGGCCAGCCAGTCGGCGTCCTGCCAGGTGTACTCGGAGGCGGTGACCACCGAGGCGGTGCCGGGCGGGCACTGGGCCGCGCGGGCCAGCGGGTCGGCCTTCTGCACCAGCTGCCCGTCCCGGGTGCGGATCTCGAACTTGTAGAGCGCGCCCACCCCGAGCCCGGGGACGAACAGCTCCCAGACCCCGCTGGCGCCCAGCGAACGCATCGGGAAGCCGGTGCCGTCCCAGTGGTTGAAGTCGCCCGCCAGCCGCACCCCGACGGCGTTCGGCGCCCAGACCGCGAAGGCCGTGCCGGTGATCCCCTGCACGGTGCGCGGGTGCGCGCCGAGCGCCTGCCACAGCTGCTCGTGGCGGCCCTCCCGGATCAGGTGCAGGTCCAGCTCGCCGAGGCTGGGCGGCAACCGGTAGCCGTCCTCCTGCAGGGTGGGCTCGGTGCCCGGGTAGCCCACCCGCAGCTGGTAGGCGGGGATCGCCGAGCCGGGCAGCAGACCGGTGAACAGTCCGCCCTGCTGGTGGGTCAACTCGGCCGGACCGTACGCGGTTTCGATGGTCACCCGGTCGGCCAGCGGGCGCAGCACGCGGATCGCGGTGCCGCCGGTGGTGGGGTGCGCACCGAGCAGCGCGTGCGGGTCGTGGTGCGCGCCGGCGACCAGGCGGTCGATCTCCGCCGGGGCCAGCGGCGCCTCGGCCAGCCGCAGCACCGGGGTGTCGACGGCGATCGCCGGCGCGGGCGAGCCGGGAGCCGGCACCACGACGGGGACCACCTCGGACGCAGTCTCAGCGGCCTCGGCTGCGTCCTCGACGGCCGCAGCCGCCGCCTCGGCTGCGGTCTCGGCCGTGGGCTCGGTCGAGCGGGACGACTGGGCCCGCCGGGGCGTCTGGGCTCGGCCGCCCCTGGTGCCCGGGCGTCCCGGCAGGAAGGTGGCGGGCACGGTCGGGTTGGGGCGGTCGAGCGGGGCCACGGCGGGATCCTCCAGGCTGGGTCGGAACGGACGGGCAATCAGCTGGCGAGCGGTCAGGTCGAGGTGGCAAGGCGGTGGATGGCGGTCAACGGGATCGGCAGCCAGCCGGGCCGGTGCCGGGCCTCGTAGACCACCTCGTACACCGCCTTGTCGATCTCCAGGGCACGCAGCAGCTCCGGGCAGCTCGCCGGATCGGTGCCGCCGGCCGCCGTGTAGCCGGCGCAGTAGGCGGTCCGGTTGCGGGCCGCCCAGCCCGCCGCCAGATGGGCCAGCTGCGGATCCGGCTCGGCGCCGGCCAGCAGGTGGGCCGCCGCATAGTCGAAGGAGCGCAGCATCGCCGCCACGTCCCGCAGGGCCGGCTGCGGCACCCGCCGCTCGGCCACCGACTTGGCCGGCTCGCCCTCGAAGTCCAGCAGCACCCAGCCGTGCGGGGTGCGCATCGCCTGGCCCAGGTGCAGGTCGCCGTGGATCCGCTGCACGGTGAGCCCGGTGAGGTGGTCGGCGGTCAGCTGCTGGAAGGCGGCGTGCAGGGCCGGCCGGTACCGGCGCAGCGCCGGGACGGCCGCGGCGGCCACGTCGAGCCGCTCGGCCATCTGGGTGGCCAGCCGACTGACCTGCTCGCGGTCCAGCCGGGCCACCGGCAGCGCTCGGGCCAGCACCCGGTGCACCTCGGCGGTGGCCCGGCCGAGCCGGTGCGCCTCCACCGCGAAGTTGCCGGGGCTGGGGTCGCCCTTGAGTCGGGCCACCTGGTCCAACGCCAGCTCCCAGCCGTCCTCCGCATCCGGCAGGAAGCGTTGCAGCAGGCCCAGGGTGGCCGGTTCGGCACCCACCAGCCGGCTCTCGAACCAGGCCGCCACCCGGGGGATCCGGGTGGAGCCGGCTCGGGAGAGCGCCAGCGAGAGCTCCAGGTCCGGGTTGGTGCCGGGGCTGATCCGACGGAACAGCTTCAGGATGAACTGGGTGCCGTAGATCACCGAGGTGTTGGACTGCTCGGCGGTGCCGGCCCGGCCCAGCAGGTCGCTCGGCAGGCCGGGACCAGGGGTGCGCCGGAAGGCCAGCGGACCGAACCGGTCGGCGGTGGCCAGGTGGCCGAGCAGCCGGCCGGTCAGCTCCGGGTCGTGCACCGCGTCGTAGAGCGCGGCGCCGTCGTACGGGCCGTGGGTGAGGCTGCCCAGCGAGGCCTCCGGGAGCAGCCCGGGCGGCGCCTCGGCGCGCAGGCCGAGCAGCAACTGGTACAGGTCGGCGCCGTCGCCGTGCTCCACTCGCAGCAGCAGGTGGACCATGGCCGGGTCGCCGGTCAGCAGCGGGGTCGCGGTGACCGGGCGCAGCCCGGTGATCGCCTGCCCCTTGCCCGCGTACCAGCGCTGGCTGGGCAGCCAGTCCGCGATCAGCGGCAGGGCGGCCTCGACCAGGTCCCCGACCGCCAGCGACCCGCTGGTGCGGGGTCTGCCGGTGTGTCCCGCCGGCGGGTGCCCCCCGGCGCCGCGGCCGGCGCCGGCGGCACCGTGCGGCCCGCCGGGACTGCCTGGGCTGCCCGAGCCGCGCGGCGCGGTACCCGCGTCGCGGTGGGCGTGGGCTTGAGAACGGGAGATTTCCGACATGACTCCCTTTCCCCGGAAGCGGGCTGACGGCCTGACGGATCTGGCCGGGCCCGCCAGTCTTCCGGATTTCGGCGGCGCTGCTGCGGCGGCACGCGAGGGACACTCGGGTGTCACGCCTGAGGGTGGGTACGCGTTGGGCTGTTCTCCGTACGTGGTGGCGCGCGGCCCGTCGGGGGCGCGCGAGCTGGCCCGCGCTCCCCCGAAACTGGTGGATCGTTACTGCGCGCCGGGCTTGCGCAGCTGGAACCAGTAGAAGCCGTGCCCGGCCAGGGTGAGCAGGTACGGCCACTCACCGATCGACGGGAACCGCACCCCGCCGATCAACTCGACCGGGTAGTGCCCGCCGTACCGCCGCAGGTCCAGCTCGGTGGGCTGGGGGAAGCGGGAGAAGTTGTTCACACACATGACCAGGTCGCCCTCGTACTCGCGCACGAAGGCCAGCACGGCCGGATTGCTGGAAGGAAGTTCGGTGTAACTGCCGAGCCCGAAGGCGGGGTTGAGCTTGCGAATCTCGATCATGCGCCGGGTCCAGTGCAGCAGCGAGGAGGAACTGCTCTGCTGCGCCTCGACATTGGTCACCTGGTATCCGTAGACCGGATCCATGATGGGCGGCAGACTGAGCCTGCCCGGGTCCGCCGAGGAAAAACCCGCGTTACGATCCGGCGTCCACTGCATCGGGGTGCGCACGCCGTCGCGATCCCCCAGCCAGATGTTGTCGCCCATGCCGATCTCGTCGCCGTAGTAGAGCACCGGCGAGCCGGGCAGCGAGAGCAGCAGCGCGGTGAACAGCTCGATCTGGTTGCGGTCGTTCTCCAGCAGCGGGGCGAGCCGGCGGCGGATGCCCACGTTGGCCCGCATCCGCGGTTCCTTCGCGTACTCCGCGTACATGTAGTCGCGCTCCTCGTCGGTGACCATCTCCAGGGTCAGCTCGTCGTGGTTGCGCAGGAAGATGCCCCACTGGCAGCCGAACGGGATGGTCGGCGTCTTGGCGAGGATTTCCGAGACCGGGTAGCGGGACTCGCGGCGCACCGCCATGAAGATCCGCGGCATCACCGGGAAGTGGAAGGCCATGTGGCACTCGTCGCCGCCGGAGGAGAAGTCGCCGAAGTAGTCGACCACGTCCTCGGGCCACTGGTTGGCCTCGGCCAGCAGCACGGTGTCCGGGTAGTCGGCGTCGATCTCCTTGCGGACCCGCTTCAGGAACTCGTGGGTCTCCGGGAGGTTCTCGCAGTTGGTGCCCTCGCGGGCGAACAGGTACGGCACCGCGTCCAGCCGGAAGCCGTCGATGCCGAGGTCCAGCCAGAACCGCAGCCCCGCGACCATCTCCTCCTGGACCCGGGGGTTGTCGTAGTTCAGGTCCGGCTGGTGGGAGAAGAACCGGTGCCAGAAGTACTGCTTGCGGACCGGGTCGTAGGTCCAGTTGGAGGTCTCGGTGTCGACGAAGATGATCCGTGCGTCCGGGTACTGCTTGTCGTCGTCGGCCCACATGTAGAAGTCGCCGTACGGGCCCTCGGGGTCGTTGCGGGAGGCCTGGAACCACGGGTGCTGGTCGCTGGTGTGGTTCATCACGAAGTCGATGATCACCCGCATGCCGCGGGCGTGGGCGGCGTCCACGAACTCCACGAAGTCGGCCAGGTCGCCGAACTCGGGCAGCACCGACTTGTAGTCGGCCACGTCGTACCCGCCGTCGCGCAGCGGGGAGGCGAAGAACGGCGGCAGCCAGAGACAGTCGACGCCCAGCCACTGGAGGTAGTCGAGTTTGCTGGTGAGCCCCTTGAGGTCGCCCACGCCGTCGCCGTTGCTGTCCTGGAAGGACCGCACCAGGACCTCGTAGAAGACCGCACGCTTGAACCACTCGGGGTCCAAGTCCTTCTTCTCGGTGTCCGCGAAGGTGTCGTGGACGGGCTCGTTCACAATCACAGGGAGATCCTCCGAACCGTGAGGAGGTGAGCCGGCGCGGTTGAGGGGTCGAGCCGGACGTAGTTGTGGCGGTGCCAGGTGTACTGCTCGCCGGTCAGCTCGTCGGTCACGGAGAGCGGGATGTCCGCCGGAAGAGTGACAGTGGCCTCCTGCGGGTGGTGCGGATCCAGGTTGGCCACGATGATGACGTGGTCCTCGCCGGTCTGCTTGGCGTAGGCGATCACCTGGTCGTTGTCGGTGGGCAGGAAGCGCAGGTTGCGCAGCCCCTGCAGGGCCGGGTGGGCGCGGCGCAGTTCGTTCAGCCGGGTGATCAGCGGGGCGAGCGTGTCGGTGCGGGTCCAGTCGCGCGGGCGCAGCTGGTACTTCTCCGAGTCCAGGTACTCCTCGGTGTCCGGGCCGGCGGGGGCGGACTCGGCGAGCTCGAAGCCGGCGTAGACGCCCCAGCTGGGCGAGAGGGTGGCGGCCAGCACGGCGCGCACCGCGAAGGCGGCCGGGCCCTGGTGCTGCAGGTGGCGGGGGAGGATGTCCGGGGTGTTGGCGAAGAAGTTCGGGCGCATGTAGGCCGCCGCCTCGCCGGACAGCTCGGTCAGGTACTCCGTCAGCTCGTGCTTGCTGTTGCGCCAGGTGAAGTAGGTGTAGGACTGCTGGAAGCCGATCTTCGCCAGGGTGTGCAGCATCGCCGGGCGGGTGAAGGCCTCGGCCAGGAAGATGACGTCCGGGTCGGTCCGGTTGATCTCGGCGATCACCTTCTCCCAGAAGTGCACCGGCTTGGTGTGCGGGTTGTCGACCCGGAAGATCCGCACGCCGTGCGACATCCAGTGGCGCAGCAGCTTGAGGGTCTCGATCACCAGGCCGTCGAAGTCCTGGTCGAAGTTGATCGGGTAGATGTCCTGGTACTTCTTCGGCGGGTTCTCGGCGTGGGCGATGGTGCCGTCGGGCCGGTGGCTGAACCACTCCGGGTGCTTGTTCACCCAGGGGTGGTCGGGGGAGGCCTGAAGCGCGAAGTCGAGTGCGATCTCCAGCCCGAGTTCACCCGCCCGGGTGACGAAGGCGTCGAAGTCCTCGATGGTGCCGAGGTCCGGGTGGATCGCGTCGTGCCCGCCCTCGGGCGAGCCGATCGCCCAGGGCGAGCCGACGTCCTGCGGGCCGGCGGTCAGGGTGTTGTTGGGGCCCTTGCGGTAGGCCAGGCCGATCGGGTGAATGGGCGGCAGGTAGAGCACGTCGAAGCCCATGGCGGCGACGGCCGGCAGCCGTTCGGCGGCGGTCCGGAAGGTGCCCGAGCGCATGGGCCCCTCCTGCCCGTTGCCGGGCAAGGAGGGAGGTTCCAGGGTGGCGCCCTCGGAGCGCGGGAAGAACTCGTACCAGGAGCCGTACAGCGCCCGGCGCCGCTCCACCTGCAGCACGTGCGGACGGGAGGCGGTGACCAGCTCGCGCAGCGGGTGGCGGGTCAGCGCGGCGGTCACCTCCGGGGCCAGCGCGGAGGCCAGCCGGGTCAGCGGGGGCAGGGCCGGCTCGCGCAGCGCGTCCACGGCCTTCAGGACCAGGGCGCGGCCCTCCCGCTTGGGGACCCCGGCGGCGGCTCGCTCGAGCAGCAGGGCGCCCTCCTCCAGGGTGAGTTCGACGTCCTGCCCGGCCGGGACCTTGACGCTGGCGTGGTGCCGCCAGGTGGCCACCGGGTCGCTCCAGGCCTCCACCGTGTAACTCCACCGGCCTTCGGCCGTCGGAGTGACCTCGGCGCCCCAGCGGTCGGTGCCCGGGGCCAGCTCACGCATCGGCAGCCAGGCGCCACCGCGGCCCCTGGGGTCGCGCAGCACCACGTTGGCGCCGACCGCGTCGTGGCCCTCCCGGAAGACCGTCGCGCTGACCTGGAAGGTCTCGCCGACCACGGCGCGGGCCGGCCGGCGGCCGCCGTCGACCTGCGGGGCGACGTCGAGGACGGGGATCCGGCCGATCATCGGGTCGCTCTCCTTCGTCCCACGCGTGGTGGCGGTGGTACGGCGCGGGGCCGCGGGCGGGCGCGCGGCAGTGGACTTGCGGGTGGCGGTGGACTTGCGGGTGGTGCTGGTGGTTTTTGACGGTGCTTCGGCCGTTCGGGGGGCGCGCACCGCGGGGAGCTCCGTTATGGCCGGAATGGATACCGGCGCGGCGAGTGGCTCCAATCCCTCGGACACCAGTGCGGACTGATTCCGTGTGTCGCCGTGCATGCCAAACTCCTGCCCGAGATCGGCGGCAGTCCCACGGGCGGATCGAGCACCGGGGAGTACCGGGAGGACTGCTGGGTGGGGGACTGACGAGCGACCGGAGCCTGCCCGTACCACCGTGCTCAAGAAACTGGCCTACTGCTGCCATTGCTGCCTGGCGACGCCCACGGTGGTCCGGAACTGCGAGACGGCGCGCGTCCCGGCGCGCGGCCTCGCGGCACGCCCTGAGGGCGATTCCGACCCACCCCGGAAACGATCCGGGCAGGGATAGGACACGCGGTAGCCCACCAGGGAGGACACCAGGTGAGCCGAGTGGGCTAACGGGGAGTCGGGAAAGGATTTCGAGCGCGGAGGACCGACCGCGCCGCACGGGGTACGCCACCCATGTCGACCCGCTGCGACAGCGGCCTGTGCCCATCCTCGCACTGATCGTGGCCGCTACCACTCGGTTCGCGGCCAGCGTGGTGGTGCGGGGGAGCAGACCAGCCATCAGCATCCGCCTCTGCGGAGTACTTCTGCAAGCCCGGCGTGCGCTCCCGAGAAGGCGTGCGCCCCCTGCGCCCCCCATGTTGCGAACTGCGCCATCCGCGATCTCATCAGTCGCCCGAATGGAGCCGTGTTACGAGAGTTGACGTCCCATCAGCCCCGTCGGCCGGTCTACGCTTCGGGCCGTGAAGGCCATCCGCAGATTCACCGTCCGCACCGTCCTGCCCGAGCGCCTCCAGTCGCTGCACGAACTCGCGCTCAACCTGCGCTGGTCCTGGCACCCGGAGACCAGGGAGCTGTTCCGCTCGGTCGACCCCGGAGTCTGGGAGGCCGTCGGCGAGGACCCGGTCCGGCTGCTCGGCGAGGTGCCGGCCCACCGGCTCGCCGCGCTGGCCGCCGACCGCCGCTTCCTGCGCCGGCTCGGCGACCTCACCGACGACCTCAACGACTACCTGAGCGCGCCGCGCTGGTACCAGGGCGCCCAGACGGTCGAGCCACTGCCCGCGGCGATCGCCTACTTCTCCCCCGAGTACGGGATCGCCGCCGCGCTGCCGCAGTACTCCGGCGGCCTGGGCATCCTGGCCGGCGACCACCTCAAGGCCGCCAGCGACCTCGGGGTGCCGCTGATCGGCGTCGGACTCTTCTACCGGCACGGCTACTTCCGCCAGTCGCTCACCCGCGACGGCTGGCAGCAGGAGCGCTACCCGCTGCTCGACCCCGACGAACTCGCGGTCTCGCTGCTGCGCGAGCCGGACGGCGAGCCCTGCCGGGTGGAGCTGGCCCTGCCGGCCGGCCGCCGCCTGGTCGCCCAGATCTGGAAGGCCCAGGTCGGGCGGGTCCCGCTGCTGCTGCTCGACTCCGACCTGGACGCCAACGCCGCCACCGAACGCGATGTCACCGACCGCCTCTACGGCGGCGGCAGCGAGCACCGGCTGCTGCAGGAGATGCTGCTCGGCATCGGCGGCGTGCGGGCGGTGCGGACCTTCTGCCGACTCACCGGCCACGCCGAGCCCGAGGTCTTCCACACCAACGAGGGACACGCCGGCTTCCTCGGCATCGAGCGGATCCGGGAACTGGTCGCCCGGGGCTCGACCGACTTCGGTGCCGCCCTGGAAGCCGTCCGGGCCGGCACCCTGTTCACCACCCACACCCCGGTGCCGGCCGGCATCGACCGCTTCGAGGCGGACCTGGTGGCCCGTCACTTCAGCGGCGACGCGGCACTGCGCGGGGTCCCGGTCGACCAGGTGCTCGCGCTCGGCCTGGAGAGCTGGCCCGGTGGCGACCCCAAGCTGTTCAACATGGCCGCGATGGGCCTGCGGCTGGCCCAGCGGGCCAACGGCGTCAGCACGCTGCACGGCGAGGTCAGCCGCGCCATGTTCGGCGCCCTGTGGCCCGGCTTCGACAGCGCCGAGGTGCCGATCACCTCGATCACCAACGGGGTGCACGCGCCCACCTGGATCGACCCGGCGGTGGTCCGGCTCGGCGCCGCCGAGATCGGCGCGGAGCGGGCCGAGGCCGCGATGTCGGTCGGCGCGGCCGAGCGGTGGAGCGGGGTCGAGCAGATCGGCGACGCGCGGATCTGGGAGGTCCGGCGGGAGCTGCGCGGCCAGCTGGTCGAGGAGGCCAGGCGGCGGCTGCGCGCCTCCTGGCGTCAGCGCGGGGCGGGGGACGCCGAACTCGGCTGGACCTCGGCCGTGCTCGACCCCGATGTGCTGACCATCGGCTTCGCCCGCCGGGTCCCGTCCTACAAGCGGCTCACCCTGATGTTGCGCGACCAGGACCGGCTGCGCTCACTGCTGCTGCACCCGACCCGTCCGGTGCAGATCGTGGTGGCCGGCAAGGCGCACCCGGCCGACGACGGCGGCAAGCGGCTGATCCAGCAGCTGGTCGCGTTCGCCGACGACCCGGCGGTGCGCCACCGGATCGTCTTCCTGCCGGACTACGACATGGCGATGGCCAAGCACCTCTACCCCGGCTGCGACGTCTGGCTGAACAACCCGCTGCGCCCGCTGGAGGCCTGCGGCACCTCGGGGATGAAGGCCGCGCTCAACGGCTGCCTCAACCTCTCGGTGCTGGACGGCTGGTGGGACGAGTGGTACGACGGCCGCAACGGCTGGGCGATCCCCACCGCCGACGGCCCCGGTTTCGACGAGGACCAGCGCGACGACATCGAGGCGGCCGCGCTCTACGACCTGATCGAGCACCAGGTCGCGGCCCGTTACTACGAGCGCGGCCCGGACGGTCTGCCGCACCGGTGGATCGCGATGGTCCGGCACACCCTGGTCACCCTGGGCCCCAAGGTGCTGGCCGGGCGGATGGTCCGGGAGTACGTGGAGAAGCTCTACGCCCCGGCCGCGATCGCCCAGCGCGAGCTGTCCGACGGCGGCGCGAAGCAACTGGCCGAGTGGAAGGCCAAGGTCCGCGAGGCCTGGCGGGCGGTCCGGGTGGAGCACGTGGACGCGGCCGTCGCCGAGGCCGCCGAACTCGGCACCTCGCTCGCGCTGCGGGTGCAGGTGGCGCTGGGCAGCCTGACCGCGGAGGACGTCGAGGTGCAGGTGGTCTCCGGCGCGGTGGACGAGCGCGACCGGATCCGGGAGGCCGAACTCCTGGCGCTCAAGCCGGTCGGCGGTCCGGACCTGAACGGCTGTCAGCGCTACGAGGGCACCCTCGAACTCACCCGCACCGGCCCGTTCGGCTACACCGTCCGGGTGCTGCCCGCCCACCCGCTGCTGGCCTCGCCCGCCGAGCTGGGCCTGGTGGCACTGCCGGCCCCGTCGGCCGGGATGGACGCGGGGGTGCTGCGCTAGCCCCGGCGCCGCTGACTGGTGCTCAGGAGGTCGGGTGGGTCGACTTCCTGAGCACCTTCCGTCGGGTTGCCTTGGGCCGACTCGGTGCTTATGCGGCCGGGTTGACCGCGACCGGCCAGTGGCCGCCGGGGAAGGCTGCCTTGTCCACGGCCAGCCCGTGCAGGGTGCCCATCTGCGTCGCCTGCGCGGTCAGCAGCGCGGAGAGGGCGCCGACAGCGGTGAGGATCACCGTGGTGTTGACCCCCAGCTCCTCCAGCAGGGCGAGGAACCCCGCCCAGGAGAAGACCCCGCTGGCGAGCGCCGCGATGGAGGCCATCACCACCAGGAAGAACTTCGCGGCCACGGCGGCCAGCGCGAGGTAGAAGATCAGCCCCGCCCCAGCACAGAGGTAGAGCGAGGTGGAGGTCTTGTCGGCGATGGTGGCGATCGAGGTCGCTGCGGTGGCCTGCGGCGCCAACTGCTTGGTGTACGCGGTGGCCGCGGGGCCCTGCCACTCGCCGGTCGAGCCGAGTACGTTCGGCTGGATCTCGCCGGCAACCCCGGAGGCCTGGCCTCGGATGCTCTCCCACTCGTACCCGTGGATGAACATGTAGATCGGCGCGGCGGCGCCCTCGACCAGGTCCTTGAGCGTGTTCAGGATCTGGGTGCCCATCTCGATGATCTGCTTGCCGAACCAGATGATCGCCTCGGCGATCGGGTCCGGGATCCACCAGTGGTCGGCGGCGGACTGGGCCTTGGCCGGAACGGTTTGCAGATGGTCCGAGATCGAGCCCATCTTGGCGGAGAGCTGGTCCAGGGTGGCCTGGTACTGGGCCATGGTGAAGGCCATGGATCGGGTCCTCTCTGGTCAGCGGGTCAGCGGGTCAGGTTGGAGAGCACGGCGCCCTGCTGCTGCTCCTGGGCCTGGTAGCGGTCGGCGACCGTGCGCAGTCCGGTGGCGACGCCCGCCATCGCCGTCTGCCCCTCCTTGGCCCGGTCGATCACTTGGGTGACCACCGCGTCGTAGGCGTCGACCAGGAGTTGGAACACTCCCGCCTGGAGTCGGTCCATCTGTAGGGGCGGGGTGGCGGCGGCGATGGCGGCCATGGTGGCGGACTGCTGGTCCCACAGGTCGGCCTCGTTGCGCAGGGTCTGGATGGTGACCTGGTAGCCGTGGGCGTCAGTCATGAGAGCCGCCGATCGGTGAGGGAGTCAGCAAGCTTCTGGGGATCGGACAGCAGGGCCAGCGCCTCGTTCAGCAGTCCGTCCAGTCCGCCACCGGTCTGGGCGGCGGCGCGCGCCCGCTCGTCGGCTCGACGCAGCTCGGCCGCGGCCTCGCGCAGCGCCTCGCGCAGCGCGGAGTTGAGGCTGTCGGTGCTCTGTCGGGCAGCCCAGTCCCTGTCCACCTCGCAGCCGGTCAGCCCGGCCGCAGCGAGCTCCAGCCGCAACCGGCCGTCGGCCGCCGTGCCGTGGCCGGTCAGCGGAGCCGGCAGGGTGCTGCGGGAGGCCGCGGCGAGGATGTCCTCAGCGAGTGCTTCCGGTGGGCGCGGGGCTACCTGGGGGGCGGAGTCGGAGGCGGCACCGGGGTGGGAGGGCTGCTCGGCGGCGTGGGCCGAGGTGCCGTAGCCCGGCTGTGCGACCCGGTCTGCCAGCCAGGAGCTGCCGCCGAGGCTCTGCATCCAGACCTCGGCCCGTTTCACGGAGGCAGCCCGCGCGGCGTCGAGCACCGCCGGCCCGAGCTCGGCCGCCGAGACCCGGCGCTGCCACCCCGGTGCGACCGACACCGACTGCGGCAGGTTGTCCGGCCCGAGCACCACGGTGACCGCTCCTGCGGCGTCGTGCCCCTCGGCGCGGGCGGGGGTGGCGGCGCGGGCTTCGGCGAGGACGGCGTTGAACTGTCCGAGTCTGGCGGTCATCTCGTGCAGACGTTGCTGCAGATCCGGTTGCGGACTCGAGTCGGGAAACTGGTACGGGTCGGTCACTCGTGATCCCCCTTGATGTTCACGGTGATTGCCTGGATGTTCAATTTGGCTGTGAAGTCTTGCGGGAGAGCAGGGCGCCGCAGAGTGCCACTGTCGGCCACGCGCTCAGCAGGATCATGAAGCCCACCCCCGATGCCCTGGAGTCACCGGCGCCGAACTGGGCGAAGCCGAGTGCGAGGAGGCCGACGGCGAGCGCGCCGAGAACCGCGCCGACAGCCCTGCGCACTCGGCGCAGGGTGGGCGCCATGGCGACCGCGGTGGCGGCGGCGACGCCGATGATGGCGCCGATCAGCAGACCGGGCGCCGGGTAGGCAGGCGGTCGGACCTCGCCGGACATGTGGGCTGCGGTGAGCCGGATCATCAGCGAAGTGCCCAGCGCGACCTCGGCCATCAGGCCGAAGGTCAGCAGCATGCCCCGGCTGACGGGTTTCGACTTCTTACTCACAGTCACCTATCGGGTCGACGGACACTGACATGGTGAAGGATGGGGCTGGTAAAGCTGGATCAATATAGCGTCAGCTCACAATCGCTCGACCCAATTTGAGGATCAGCTGAGGGTTTGGAGGCAGCGGGACCGCCACCGTCAGACCAGGCTCTCCCGCCAGGCCTGGTGCAGGCCGGCGAAGCGCCCTTCGCCCGCGATCAGTTCGGCCGGGGTGCCGTCCTCGACGATCCGGCCCTGGTCCATCACCAGCACCCGGTCGGCGATCTCCACCGTGCTCAGCCGGTGCGCGATGATCACTGCGGTGCGTCCGGCCAGGACCGTGCGCATCGCCTGCTGGACCGCCTGCTCGCCGGGGACGTCCAGCGAACTGGTCGCCTCGTCCAGCAGCAGCACCGCCGGGTCGGCGAGCAACGCCCGGGCGAAGGCGACGAGTTGGCGCTGACCGGCGGAGATCCGGCCGCCGCGCTTGCGCACGTCGGTGTCGTAGCCGTCGGGCAGCGCGGCGATGAACTCGTGCGCGCCGATCGCCTTGGCGGCGGCCTCGATCTCGTCCCGGGTGGCCTCCGGGCGGCCGACCGCGATGTTCTCGGCGACCGTGCCGGAGAAGAGGAAGGACTCCTGGGTCACCATCACCACACCGCGCCGCAGTTCGGCCGCGGCCAGGGTGCGCAGGTCGACGCCGTCCAGCGTGATGCTGCCCGAGGTCGGGTCGTAGAACCGGGCCAGCAGCTTGGCCAGGGTGGACTTGCCCGCGCCGGTGGCGCCGACCACGGCGGTGGTGCTGCCGGCCGGCAGTGTGAGGTCGAAGACCGGCAGCACCTCGCGGCCGGTGCGGTAGGCGAACCGCACCTGGTGGAAGGCGACTTCGCGGCCGGTGGCGGTGGTGGCCGGCAGCGCCACCGGGGCGGCGGGCTCGGCCACCGAAGGCTCGTGGGCGAGCAGGCCGGAGATCTTCTCCAGGGCGGCCGCGGCCGCCTGGTAGCTGTTCAGGAACATCGCCAACTGGTCGATCGGGTCGTACAGCCGGCGCAGGTAGAGCACGAAGCCGGTGAGCACGCCCAGTTCCAGGCTGCCGTCGGTGACCAGGTAGGCACCGGCCAGCACCACCAGGGTGATCCAGACGTTGGCGGTGGCCCGCGAGGAGGCGACGTAACGGGCCATCTCCAGCAGCCCGTTGGCGCTGGACCGGGTGTACTCCCGGTTGGCCTCGGCGAAGACCGCGAGGTTGGCGTCCTCGCGGCGGAAGGCCTGGACCGGGCGGATGCCGTTCATGGTCTCGGTGAAGCGGACGATCACCGAGGCCACGGCGGTGCGGCCGGTGCGGTAGACCCGGGTGCTGCGGCGGCGGAACATCCGCACCAGCAGGTACATCGGCAGCACCGAGGTGAGCGCGAGCAGGCCGAGCCGCCAGTCCATCACCAGCAGGATGACGGCGATGTAGCAGACCGACAGGAAGACCGAGAGCAGCTCCTGCAGGCCCTCGTTGAGCAGTTCGCGCAGCGCGTCCACGTCGCTGGTGGCCCGGGAGATGATCCGGCCCGAGGTGTAGCGCTCGTGGAAGTCCAGGCCGAGCCGCTGGGCGTGCCGGAAGATCCGGGTCCGCAGCTCGAGCAGGATGTCCTGGTTGAGCAGACCGGAGAGCCGGATGAAGGCGCGCTGCAGCAGCGTGCCGGCCAGTGCGCAGCCCAGGTAGGCGGCGATCACGGCGACCAGCGGGCCGCTGTCGTGCCGGCGCAGCGCCGGGATGCCCCGGTCGATGGCGAGCGCCACCAGCAGCGGCCCGGACTGCAGGGCCGCCTGCTGGAGCAGGATCATCAGGGTGGCCACCACCACCCGCCGCCGGTGCGGGGCGAGCAGCGAGCGCAGCAGCGCGGCGGGGGCGCCGGGCGGGACGGGGATCTCCTCGTCCTCCACCGCCACGGGTTCGAGAACGGTGGTCATCGGGTCACACTCTCTTCCATCGCACCGCTCATCAGTTCCCGGTACTGCGGGCAGCTCTCCAGCAGTTCCGCGTGGGTGCCGACCGCGAGCACCACGCCGTCGGCCAGCACCGCCACCCGGTCGGCGAGCAGCACGGTGCTCGGGCGGTGGGCCACCACCAGGGCGGTGGTGCCGCTCAGCACCTGGCGCAGCGCGGCCTCGACCAGCGCCTCGGTGTGCACGTCCAGGGCCGAGAGCGGGTCGTCCAGGACCAGGAAGTCGGGGTCGCCGACCACCGCGCGGGCCAGCGCCAGGCGCTGGCGCTGGCCGCCGGACAGGCTCTGGCCCTGCTCGCCGACCTCGGTGTCCACGCCCTGCGGCAGCTGGTGGACGAAGTCGGCCTGGGCGGTGGCCAGCGCCCGGTCCAGCGCCTGCGCCGAGGCGCCGGGGGCGCCCATCAGCACGTTCTCGCGCACCGAGGCGGAGAAGAGGATCGGGTCCTCGAAGGCCACCGCGACCCGGCGGCGCAGCTCGGGCAGCGGGAGGTGCTGGATGTCCTGGCCGTCCAGCGTGATGGAGCCGCCGGTGGCGTCGTACAGCCGGGGCAGCAGGGTGGTCAGCGTGGTCTTGCCGCTGCCGGTCGCGCCGACCAGGGCCATCGTCTCGCCGCGCCGGATGTGCAGGTCGATGCCGCGCAGCAGGTCGGGGCTGTCCGCGGGGGCGTCGGGGTAGCGGAACCGGACGTCGGTGAAGCGGATGCCGTCGCCGTTCGGGGCGGCCGGGGTGGTGCTGGGGGCCGGCTCCTCCGGGGTGTCCATCACGTCGAAGAAGCGGTCGGCGGCGGTGCTCGCCTCGTTGCTGTAGGCGAGCAGCCAGCCCATCGACTCGACCGGCCAGCGCAGGGCCAGCGCGGTGGACAGGAAGGCCACCAGGGTGCCGGCGCTCAGCTCGTCGTGCGCGACCAGGACGGCGCCCAGTGCCAGTGCGGAGCCCAGCGCCAGTTCGGGCAGGCCGACGATCAGCGCCCACAGGTCGGCGAGCATCCAGGTCTTGCGCAGTTCGGTGTCGCGCAGCCGGTCGGCCCGTTCGCGGAAGTGCCGGGCCATGGTGCGCTGGCGGCCGAAGGACTTGAGGATCCGGATGCCGAGCACCGACTCCTCCAGCACCGTGGCCAGGTCGCCGTTCTGGTCCTGGGCGGTGCGCGAGGCGGCCGAGTAGCCCTTCTCGAAGTGCGTGCAGAGCATGATCAGCGGGACCGTGGGCAGCAGCGCGATCAGGCCGAGCCGCCAGTCCAGCAGCAGCATCAGCACGCTGCCGGAGAGGAACATCAAGGAGTTGACGATCAGGAAGACCAGCGGGAAGGCCAGGAAGAGCCGCAGGGTGTACATGTCCGAGGTGGCCCGGGAGAGCAGCTGTCCGGACGGCCAGCGGTCATGGAAGGAGACCGGCAGCCGTTGCAGCTTGGCGTACAGGTCGTCGCGCATCGCGGCCTCGACCCGGGCCAGCGGACGGGCGATCAGCAGCCGGCGCAGCCCGAACAGGCCGGCCTCGGCCAGACCCAGCACCAGCAGCAGCGCCACCAGCGGCCAGAGCCGGTGCAGGTCGTGGTGGGCGATCGGCCCGTCCACGATCCGGCCCAGCACCAGCGGCACCAGCAGCACCGCCCCGGAGGCCAGCAGGGCAGCGGTCACCGACCCGGCCAGGAACCACCGGATCGGGTGGGCGTAGGTCCTGAGCCTGAGCAGCGAGCGCACCGTGGACCTGGTGGGTTCGGCGGTGGGCGGCGGAAGCGGGGGTGCAGCGTTCTCGGCCATCTCGGCGAGGGTAGGCGCCGGGTCGGACATTTCTCATCTGGTTTTTCGCACCTGACGAAGTAGCCGTAGCGAACGCGCCATGAGCGCTCCGTCGGTCCGCCCGGCGGTGTCGAGCAGCAGCTCGAAGGGGCCGCCGGGCGGCATGGTGAAGTCGACCGGCCGCTCGGAGGCGTTGAGCAGCAGCAGGAAGCTGTCGTCGGTCAGCGGGCGGCCGTGCTGGTCGCGCTCGGACATCGCGTCGCCGCTGAGCAGCATGCCGAGCACGGCGGTCGGCGCGTACCAGTCGGCCTCGGCCATCTCGGTGCCGCGCGCGGTGTACCAGGTCAGGTCGGGCAGCCCGCCGGGCACGGCCGCGCGGCCGGAGAAGAAGGCCCGCTGGCGCAGCACCGGGTGGGCCCGGCGCAGCCGGATCAGCCGGGCCGTCAGCTCGTGCAGCTCGCGCCACTCGGGCTGGTCCAGCAGCGACCAGTCCACCCAGCTGGTCTCGTTGTCCTGGCAGTAGGCGTTGTTGTTGCCGTCCTGGGTGCGGCCGAACTCGTCGCCGGCGGTGAGCATCGGCACGCCGGTGGAGAGCAGCAGGGTGGCCAGCAGGTTGCGCAGTTGACGGTGCCTCAGGTCTCGCACGGCCGGGTCGTCGGTGGGGCCCTCGGCGCCGCAGTTCCAGGCCCGGTTGTCGTTCGTGCCGTCCCGGTTCTCCTCGCCGTTGGCCAGGTTGTGCTTGGCGTTGTACGAGACCAGGTCGCGCAGGGTGAAGCCGTCGTGCGCGGTGACGTAGTTGACCGAGGCGTACGGGCGCCGGCCGCCGCGCTGGTAGAGGTCGGAGGAGCCGGAGAGCCGGTAGCCGAGCTCGCCGACGTCCGGGCGGGCGCCGCGCCAGAAGTCGCGCACCGTGTCGCGGTACTTGTCGTTCCACTCGGCCCACAGTGGCGGGAAGTGGCCCACCTGGTAGCCGCCGTGGCCGACGTCCCAGGGTTCGGCGATCAGCTTGACCCGGCTGAGGAAGGGGTCCTGGGAGATCGCCGCGAGCAGCGGGTGGTGCATGTCGACCCCGTCGCTGCCGCGGGCCAGCGCGGCGGCCAGGTCGAAGCGGAAGCCGTCCACGCCCATCTCGGCGGCCCAGTAGCGCAGCGAGTCGGTGATCAGTCGGACGGTCTGCGGCTGCCGGGTGTCCAGGGTGTTGCCGCAGCCGGTGAAGTCCTGGTAGCCGCGCGGGTTGCGGCCCAGCCGGTAGTAGCCGGCGTTGTCGATGCCGCGCAGCGAGAGGGTCGGGCCGAGCGGGCCGCCCTCGGCGGTGTGGTTGTAGACCACGTCGAGGATCACCTCGATCCCGGCGGCGTGCAGCGCCCGGACCATCCGCTTGAACTCGCCGACCTGCTGGCCGCGGGTGCCGGAGGCGCAGTAGCCGCCGTGCGGGGCGAACCAGCCGATCGAGTTGTAGCCCCAGTAGTTGGTCAGGCCGCGCCCGGCCAGGAAGTCCTCGCTGGCGAACTGGTGGACCGGCAGCAGCTCGACGGCGGTCACCCCGAGGCCGACCAGGTGCTCCACGGCGGCCGGGTGCGCCAGGCCGGCGTAGGTGCCGCGCAGCTCGGGCGGCACGCCGGGGTGGCGCATGGTGAAGCCGCGCACGTGCAGCTCGTAGAGGACGGTCTCGGCCCAGGGCGTCTTGGGCCTGCGGTCGTCGGACCAGTCGTCGTCGTCGTGCACCACCACGCCGCGGGCGGTGAACGGCGCCGAGTCGCGGTTGTCCCGGACGGTGTCGGCCACCTCGGCCTCGGGCCAGTCGCGCACCGCGCCGCAGCAGGCGGCGTCGCCGGTGAAGGCGCCGTCCACGGCCCGCGCGTACGGGTCGAGCAGCAGCTTGGCCGGATTCCACCGGGCGCCGGTCCACGGGTCCCAGCGGCCGTGCACCCGGTAGCCGTAGCGGGTGCCGGGGCCGACCCCCGGCAGGTAGCCGTGCCAGGTCTGGAAGGTCTGCTCGGCCAGCGGGTGCCGGGTCTCCTCGCCGTCCTCGTCGAAGAGGCAGAGCTCCACGGCCTCGGCGCCGGGCGCCCAGAGCGCGAAGTTGGTGCCGTGGCTGCCGTCGGCGCCGTGCCGGTAGCGGGCGCCGAGCGGCTGCCAGCTGCCGGGCCAAGGGCCGGTCGGCGGTTCGGGGGCACCCCCGGCCGGAGGCTGGGGGAGGGTCGCGGCCGCGGGGCCGGGCCGGCCGCGCTCCAGTTCCTGCCGTGCCGTCATACCCGCACCCTCCGAAGGAGCCTGGTCTGTTACGGGCTGATGTCCGTTGAGTGGAATCGTTCCCTCGTGTTCCAGGGGGAATCCGATTGTTGAAGGCTGGACCGGATCTGCAGGGCATTCACTGCTCGGCCACTCCCCTCCCGCCGAAGATTCACTCAGACGGCCCAGTTATCCTTGCGCTCGCGCGGGCCCTGTGCGGGGCCCGACCAGGGAACGAACGGGAGGGGAGCCGCCCAGTGGAGCCGGTTCAGGCGGCGAAGGCCGCGAGAGGCAGCAGGACGATCCGGATCGGGGCCCGTCGCGCCGCCGTCGCGCTCTTGACGGGCGGTGTGCTGGTGCTGGCCGCCGCCTGCGGGCCGGACGACAGCTCCAAGGCCGGCGGATCCAGCGACGCCTCGGCCGGCAGCGGGGGCTCCGCCGCCTCACCGGCCGCTCCGGCCTCGCCGAAGCTCTCGGCGGCCGTGGTCAGCGTCGACCCCAAGGACGGCTCGCAGGACGTGCCGCCCAGCGGCGCGGTCAAGGTCTCGGTGGCCAACGGCAAGCTGACCCAGGTCGCGGTGGCCGACAAGGACGGCAACCCGGTGCAGGGCACGCTGGCGGCGGACGGCTCCTCCTGGACGCCGTCCGGCACCCTGGCGGTCGGCATGCTCTACAAGGTGAACGCCCAGGCGGTGGACGCGACCGGGCTGCAGTCCGCGCTGGACAGCACCTTCACCACGCTGACCCCGGCGAAGACGGTCTCCTCCAACGACAACATCTCGACCGGCGCCAGCTATGGGGTCGGGATGATCGTCTCGGTGAACTTCAACAAGGACATCGTCAAGAAGGACGACGTCGTCAAGGGCATCACCTTCGAGGCCTCCGACGGCACCCAGGTGAAGGGCCACTGGTTCAGCAGCCGCCGGCTGGACTTCCGTCCGCAGCAGTACTGGAAGCCGCTCACCAAGGTGACCATCCACTACAAGCTGAAGAGCGTCGAGGTGGCGCCGGGCGTCTACGGCGGCTCGGACCGCGACGAGTCCTTCACCATCGGCCGCTCGCAGGTCTCCACCGCGGACGCCGCCACCCACGAGATGACGGTCACCCGCGACGGCAAGGCCGTGCAGACGATACCGATCACCGCCGGCAACGACGACAACCCGTCCTGGAACGGGACCATGGTGATCGAGGGCAAGGAGAAGGTGACCCGGATGAACTCCGCCACCGTCTCCAACATCGTCGGCTCCGAGTACGACGTGCCGGACGTGCCGCACGCGATGCGGCTGACCGACACCGGCACCTACGTGCACGGCAACTACTGGAGCAACGCCTTCGGCAGCTCCAACGCCAGCCACGGCTGCATCAGCATGCAGGACACCAACACCAAGGGCGGCGACGACAGTTCGACGGCCGGCAAGTTCTTCAACTCCTCGATGATCGGCGACGTGGTGATCATCAAGAACTCCAAGGGCAAGACGGTCAGCGGCAGCAACGGGCTGAGCGGCTGGACCGTGCCGTGGACCACCTGGTGACCAGTTCGTAGCAGTTCGGCGGCAACCTGCGGCCCGTGCCAAGGCGTTCTTGGTACGGGCCGAGTCTTTTCATCAGGGCTTTTCATCAGTTGGTGTAACAATCGGGTGAATCGTCCGTTCGGCGGGAACCGGCGGCCGGCTCGCCGCGTGTGTAGGCAGTACCGGACTGAGCAAGGGGAGTAGAGGAATGCGCTCGATACGCGTGGGGGCGGCTTTGGCGGTCGGGACCACCCTGCTGCTGGCGACGGCGTGCGGTGGCGGCGGCACGCCGAACGCGAGCGGATCGGCCACACCGGGCGCGACGGCCGGCAGCGGGGGCAGCGGCTCGGCCGCACCGCCCAGCTCGGCCGCACCGAAGACCTCGGCGGCCGTGGTGGACATCGAGCCCAAGGACGGCACCCAGGACGCCGCGCCGAACGCCCTCAAGGTGGGGGTGACCAGCGGCAAGCTGACCCAGGTCGCGGTCACCGACAAGAGCGGCGCGGCCGTGCCGGGCAGCATCGCCCCGGACGGGCTGAGCTGGGTCCCGGCGAACGGCCTCTCGGTGGCCAGCTCCTACCAGGTCAACGCCCAGGCCACCGACGCCAACGGGGTCTCCACCACCGCCACCAGCAGCTTCAGCACGCTGACCCCCAGCCAGACCTCGCGCAGCTCGGACAACGTGGTGACCGGCTCCACCTACGGGGTCGGCATGATCGTCTCGTTCGACTTCCACATGCAGATCCAGAACACCAAGGCCGTCGAGAAGGCGATCACCTTCGAGACCCCCGACAACACCCAGGTCAAGGGCCACTGGATGGGCAACGGGCGGCTCGACCTGCGCCCGGAGAACTTCTGGAAGTCCGGCACCACGGTCAAGGTGCACATCCGGCTGAAGAGCGTCGAGGTGGCGCCGGGCGTCTACGGCGGCTCGGACCGCGACGAGTCCTTCACCATCGGGGACTCCAGGATCAGCACGGTGGACGCGGCCGCGCACACCATGACCGTGCAGAAGAACGGCCAGACGGTCGAGACCATCCCGATCAGCTCCGGCTCCAGCGAGCACCCGACCTACAACGGGACCATGGTGATCGAGGCTCGGGAGGACACCGCCCACATGACCTCTGCCTCGGTGCCCGGCCTCAAGCCCGGCGAGTACGACCTGCAGGTGCCGCACTCGCTGCGGCTGACCGACACCGGCACCTACGTGCACGGCAACAACTGGTCCTCGCACGACACCTTCGGCTCGGAGAACGTCAGCCACGGCTGCGTCGGCCTGGAGGACGCACCCGGCGACGCCGGCGGCACCGACACCCCCGCGGCCAAGTTCTACGCCACCGCACAGGTGGGAGATGTCGTGAAGGTCGTCAACTCCAAGGGCGCGACCGTGGCGGCCGACAACGGCCTGAGCGGCTGGAACATGCCCTGGAGCACCTGGTAGGGCAACACCGGGCACACCGGTCATATGCCAATCGAATAGTGATCGTTTCGTCATTGTCCGTACATGGGCCGCTGCGAACCGCAATGATGGTGCGCATGGCGGGATGGGGCGAAGTTGATCAGTCATCACATCTCGGGCGCGGCCTGGCCGCTGACGGTCCCTCAGGGGAGGGGCGGTCGGCCCTGGCCGCCCTGGAACGACTCTCCCCGTGGGAGCTGGAGCGGGTCGTGCTGCCCCGGCTGCGGGACCCCGCGGGCACCGAGGAGGTCCGCCTGCCCTCGCGCGGCGAGTCGGGCCCACTGGCCCGCCGACTGGTGCTCTCGGTGCTCCGCACCTGGGGCCTGAACAACCTGCTCGAAGTCGGCGAGTTACTCACCGCCGAGCTGGTGGCCAACGCCGTGCGCCACACCGGCGGCCGCACCATCGGCCTCAAGCTGCTGCGCCGCCCCGGCTGGCTGCGGATCGAGGTGCGCGACTCCTCCCGCTCGCTGCCCTGCCTGATCGTGGCCGAGCCCGGCGCCGAGTACGGCAACGGCCTGGTCGTGGTCAACACCCTCGCCGACCGCTGGGGCGCCGACCTGCTGCCCCGCGGCAAGGGCGTCTGGTTCGAGCTGAAGGTCCGCGAACGAGTCGCCTGAACCCCTCGCCTGAACCCCTCGCCCCGAACGCCGAAGGGCCCCCGCACACGGCGGAGGCCCTTCGTACCGTTCATCCGATCCGGTGGTTCAGCACTCGATGACGTTGACGGCGAGGCCGCCGCGGCTGGTCTCCTTGTACTTGACCTTCATGTCGGCGCCGGTCTCCTTCATGGTCTTGATCGCCTTGTCGAGGGAGACGTGGTGGCGGCCGTCGCCGCGCAGGGCCATCCGGGCGGCGGTGACGGCCTTGACGGAGGCCATGCCGTTGCGTTCGATGCAGGGGATCTGGACCAGGCCGCCGACCGGGTCGCAGGTGAGGCCGAGGTTGTGCTCGATGCCGATCTCGGCGGCGTTCTCGACCTGTTCGGGGGACCCGCCGAGGACCTCGGCCAGGCCGCCGGCGGCCATCGAGCAGGCGGAGCCGACCTCGCCCTGGCAGCCGACCTCGGCGCCGGAGATGGAGGCGTTCTCCTTGAAGAGCATGCCGATCGCGCCGGCCGCGAGCAGGAAGCGGACGATGCCGTCCTCGTCGGCGCCGGGGATGAAGTTCTGGAAGTAGTGCAGGACGGCCGGGATGATGCCGGCCGCGCCGTTGGTCGGGGCGGTGACCACGCGCTGGCCGGAGGCGTTCTCCTCGTTGACGGCCATCGCGTACAGGGTCACCCACTCCATGGCGTTGGCCGGCCCTATGCCCTCGGCGCGCAGCGCGCGGGCACCGGAGGCGGCCCGGCGGCGGACCTTCAGGCCGCCCGGCAGGATGCCCTCGCGGGTCATGCCGGCGCTGACGCACTCCTTCATCACGGCCCAGATCTCCAGCAGGCCGGCCCGGATCTCCTCCTCGGTGCGCCAGGCCTTCTCGTTCTCCAGCATCAGGCCGGAGATCGACAGGCCGGTCTCCCGGGTGTGGCGCAGCAGTTCCTCGCCGGTGCGGAAGGGGTAGCGCAGCTGGGTGTCGTCGGGGACCACCCGGTCCGCGCCGATCGCGTCCTCGTCGACCACGAAGCCGCCGCCGACCGAGTAGTAGGTCTTCTCCAGCAGCGGGGTGCCGGCCGCGTCGTGGGCGACCAGGGTCATCCCGTTGGCGTGGTACGGCAGCGAGCGGCGGCGGTGCAGCACCAGCTGCAGGTCGGGGTCGAAGCCGATCCGGTGGGTGCCGAGCAGCGAGAGCTGCTTGCTCTCCTTGATCCGCTCGACGTCCAGGTCGGCCTTGGCGACGTCCACCGTGCGCGGCGAGTTGCCCTCCAGTCCGAGCAGCACCGCCTTGGGGGTGCCGTGGCCGTGCCCGGTCGCCCCGAGCGAGCCGAACAGCTCGGCCTTGACGGAAGCGACCTGGTCGAGCAGCCCCTCCGAGCGCAGTCGGCGGGCGAACATCCGGGCGGCCCGCATCGGGCCGACGGTGTGCGAACTGGAGGGGCCGATGCCGATGGAGAAGAGGTCGAAGACGCTGATGGCCACGGGGGACGTCCTTGTCTGGTCTCGTGGACCGAAAGGTAAGGAGAGACACGGCGCGGGGCACCGGCTCACGTTCCAGTGTGCGCGGTGCCCCGGTGGATCGGGCCTGGTCGACGGGGGTGACGTCGACCACGGGCCCGAGGTGGAGGCTAGAGCTCCGGGTAGAGCGGGTACTTCTCGGCGAGGGCGGTGACCCGGGCCTTGAGGGCGGTGGCCTTGGCCTCGTCGAAGGAGGGCAGCAGGGCCTCGGCGATGATGTCCGCGACCTCGCGGAAGTCCTCGGCCTGGAAGCCGCGGGTGGCCAGCGCCGGGGTGCCGATCCGCAGGCCGGAGGTGACCATCGGCGGGCGCGGGTCGTTCGGGACGGCGTTGCGGTTGACCGTGATGCCGACCTCGTGCAGCCGGTCCTCGGCCTGCTGGCCGTCCAGCTCGCTGTGCCGCAGGTCGACCAGGACCAGGTGCACGTCGGTGCCACCGGACAGCACCGAGACACCGGCGGCCTTGGCGTCCTCCTGCAGCAGGCGCGCGGCGAGGATCTTGGCGCCCTCGAGGGTGCGCTCCTGGCGCTCCTTGAACTCCGGGGAGGCCGCGACCTTGAAGGCCACCGCCTTGCCGGCGATCACGTGCTCCAGCGGGCCGCCCTGCTGGCCGGGGAAGACCGCGGAGTTGATCTTCTTGGCCCACTCGGCCTTGGAGAGGATCACGCCACCGCGCGGGCCGCCCAGGGTCTTGTGGGTGGTGGTGGTGACCACGTCCGCGTAGGGGACCGGGGACGGGTGCAGACCGGCCGCGACCAGACCGGCGAAGTGCGCCATGTCGACCATCAGCAGGGCACCGACCTCGTCGGCGATCCGGCGGAACTCGGCGAAGTCGAGCTGGCGCGGGTAGGCGGACCAGCCGGCGATGATCAGCTTGGGCTGGTGCTCCTTGGCGAGGCGCTCGACCTCCTCCATGTCCACCAGGTTGGTCTGCTCGTCCACGTGGTAGGCCACCACGTTGTAGAGCTTGCCGGAGAAGTTGATCTTCATGCCGTGGGTCAGGTGACCGCCGTGGGCCAGATTCAGGCCCAGGATGGTGTCGCCCGGCTGGATCAGCGCGAACATCGCGGCGGCGTTGGCCTGGGCACCGGAGTGCGGCTGCACGTTGGCGGCCTCGGCGCCGAACAGCGCCTTGATCCGGTCGATCGCGATCTGCTCGACCACGTCGACGTGCTCGCAACCGCCGTAGTAGCGGCGGCCGGGGTAGCCCTCGGCGTACTTGTTGGTCAGCACCGAGCCCTGGGCTTCCATGACCGCCACCGGGGCGAAGTTCTCGGAAGCGATCATCTCGAGGGTGGACTGCTGACGGTGCAGCTCGGCGTCGACCGCGGCGGCGATCTCCGGGTCGAGAGCGTGCAGGGACTGGTTGAGAACAGTCATGGTGGCGTCTTCCCGTGGGGCGGGGCGGGTGGACCAGTGGGGGCGGCCGCCGCGCTGCGACCGCCCCGTCGGATGAGTCAGCCGGCGGTGAAGGCGGTGTACTCGTCGGCGCTCAGCAGGTCCCCGGGGGTGTCGGTGACCTTGAGCTTGAACAGCCAGCCACCCTCGAAGGCGGCCGAGTTGACCAGGGCGGGCTCGTCGACGACGTCCTGGTTGACCTCGACGACCTCGCCGGTGGCCGGCGAGTACAGGTCGCTGACCGACTTGGTGGACTCGAGCTCGCCACAGGTCTCGCCGGCGGTGACGGTGTCACCGACGGACGGCAGGTCCACGTAGACGATGTCGCCGAGGGCGCCGGCGGCGTGCTCGGTGATGCCGACCGTGGAGACCCCGTCAGCGTCGGCGGCGGTCAGCCACTCGTGCTCCTTGCTGTACTGCAGGTTCTGGGGGTTGCTCATGGGTTCATTCTCCATTACATGGAAGCGGGTATGCCGAAGTGGTCCGCTGAACGGACAGGCAACAGAAGGTCAGATTCTCAGCGGGCGCGCTTGTAGAACGGGAGCGCCACGACCTCGACCGGCTCGTGCTTGCCACGCACGTCCACCGCGACGGCGGTGCCGGGGGCCGCGTGCGCGGCGTCCACGTAGGCGATGGCGATCGGCTTGCCGAGGGTGGGGGAGGGGGCACCCGAGGTGATCCGGCCGATCACGGCGCCGTCGGCGTCGACCACGGCGTACTCGGCGCGCGGCACCCGCTTGCCGTCGGAGACCAGGCCGACCAGCTTGCGCGGCGGGTTGGCCTCGGCCTGCGCGGCCGCCGCCTCCAGCGCCTTGCGGCCGACGAACTCGCCGCCGTTGGTGGTCTTGTCGAACCGGACCACCCGGCCCAGGCCCGCGTCGAACGGGGTCAGCGAGGTGTCCAGCTCGTGGCCGTACAGCGGCATGCCGGCCTCCAGGCGCAGCGTGTCGCGGCAGGACAGACCGGCCGGCACCAGGCCGTGCGGGGCGCCGACCTCGGTCAGCGCCTGCCACAGGTGCTCGGCGTCGGCGGGGGCGCAGAAGATCTCGAAGCCGTCCTCGCCGGTGTAGCCGGTGCGGGCCAGCCAGACCTGCTTGTCCGCGACGGTGGCGGGCAGCAGCGCGTAGTACTTCAGGCCGGGCAGGTCGGCGTCGGTGACCGAGGAGAGGATCGCGTTGGCCTCGGGGCCCTGGACGGCGATCAGCGCGTAGGCGTCGCGGTCGTCGCGGACCACGGCGTCGAAGCCGGCCGCGCGCTCGACCAGCGCGTCCAGCACCACCTGGGCGTTGGAGGCGTTGGCGACCACCATGTACTCGTCCTCGGCGGTCCGGTAGACGATCAGGTCGTCCAGGATCCCGCCGTCCTCGCGACAGATCATCGTGTAGCGGGCGCGCAGCACGCCGAGCGCGGAGATGAAGCCGACCAGCGCGTGGTCCAGCAGCTCGCCGGCCTGCGGGCCGGAGACGGTGATCTCGCCCATGTGCGAGAGGTCGAAGAGACCGGCCTTGGTGCGGACGGCGAGGTGCTCCTCGCGCTCGCTGCCGTAGCGCAGCGGCATGTCCCAGCCGGCGAAGTCGGTCATGGTCGCGCCCAGGGCACGGTGCAGCGCGTCGAGCGCGGTCAGGCGGGGGGACATGGAGGGACTCCCGGTCGTGGATGTGGACATGCGGGGGTGGAGTCTCCCCGTCTGTCGTCACAACCTGAGAGCTTCACCGCACCAAGAATGGCGTGGCTTGCACCGTGGGTGGGCGCACGGCACGGCCGTGTTCCACTTTCCAGATTCGCCTCGCCCACACGGTAGGGGTGCCTGAGAGATTCCGGGGAGGACTTGCTCCTTCGGCGCCGGTCCGTGCCGAGTGGCACCTCCGGACTCTCCCGCGCGGGTTCGAGCGGCCAGTATGAAATTTCGCGTGCGGGCACATCATGGCATGCCGGTCCGCCCGACGGGAGGGGGGTCGGGCTCGGTAGGCTCTGCTCGTGCAGATTCAGGGTGGCGGCTGGCCCGCGAACGAGTTGGAGCAGGTGCTCACCGCCGCGCTCGGCGATCCCGGCGCCACCCCACGGGTGATCGAGGTGCTGGCCCGCAGTCAGGTGTGGATCCCGCTGCCGGTCGGCGCCGACCCCAGCGGGCAGGGCCTGGACCTGCCGACCCTCGAGCTGGCCGGCGCCCCGTACGTGCCGGTCTTCTCCTCCGAGGAGCAGTTCCTGAAGCACGCCCCCGGCCTGTCCTGCGCGGTGGCCCCGGTCTGGGAGTTCGCCCGCGGCCTGCCGCTGGGGGTCGGGATCGCGGTCAACCCCGAGGCCCCGGTGGGCCTTCCGGTGCCGCCGGAGGGCGTCGGCGAGCTGCGCCGCGGCCCGCAGGGCGACCGCTGGGGCACCGAGCCCGGCGCGCCGCCGGCCGAGGGCGCCCGAGTCGCGCTGCGTGAGCCGGAGCCCGCCGAGGAGCCGGTCGCCTTCCTGGAGGCGGTGCGCGCCGAGCTGGCCGTGCTGCCCGGTGTGCTGACCGCCCGTCGGGCGCTGGCCTCGGTGGAGGGCGAGCCGACGGTGCTCTTCGTGGGCGTCCAACTGGATCCGGCGGCGCCCGCCGACCCGGTGGAGGCCAACGCCGCGCTGGGCCGGGCACTGGGTGTCGCACCGCTGCCCGGCGGCGTGCACATCGTGCTGCTGGACCTGGCGGCCGACCCGGTGGTGGACTGGATGCTGCACCAGGTCCGGCCGTTCTACGAGCGGGGCTGACCGGGCGATGGGCGAGATGGGCGAGTCGAGAGAGGGGCGGGTGCGGTGACAACGGGAGCGGCAGGCGGCGGGCCCGGACCGTGGGGACCTGCCCCGGGGACCCCTGATCACGAGTGGAAGCAGCCCGGAATCCTGGAACGCGCCTTGCAGCAGGTCGTCCCGGAGCGTTGGGACGCCTACGAGCACCTGCTGCGCACCCTCGCCGAGGGGCGGGTCTGGATGCTGCTGTGGCACGGTACGCCCGGCAGTCCGGACGCGCAGTACGGGAACATGGACATCGGCGGGCACGGCTACGCGCCGGCCGCCACCTCGCCGGAGCAACTGGCCGCCAGTGGCTGGACCAGGGCCCACGAGGTGATCTCCGGGCGGGAGATCGCCGCCACCCTCTACCGCACCCGCTGGGGCCTGTGGCTCAACCCGCACGCCCCGGGCGGCGGAGTCGGCGTGCCCTGGGCCGACCTGCGCCGGGTGGCGGCCGGTCTGGAGCGGCTGCCGGCCGGCCCGCTGCAGCTGAGTGATCCGCAACTGCCGGGCACCGAGCAGTTCTTCGGGTTGCTGCAGCACCAGGCGCCGTCGGTGCGTCCGGTGCGGGCGTTGCGCCGGGCCTGGGTGCGGCCGGTCGTGGGCGAAGCCTATCTGGCCATCGGCCTCGAGCTCTACGACACTTCGCCGCCGGCGGTGGAAGCGGTGCGCGCGCTGATGCAGCGGGCGATCTCGCAGGCCCCGCCCGGGCTGGCCGTCTCCACGGTGGCGATGAGTGACGAGTTCGACCCGGTGGCGCTGTGGATGCGCGCCAACTCCCGGCCGTTCTACCACCGCGAGGCCACCCCCACGCCGCACCCGACCGGCTACGGCTACCCCCAGCAGGGCTGGCCGCAGCAGCCTTGGCCCGGTCGCTGACCGGGAGACTGACACATCGTCGGTTTAGCGATCTCGGATATCGGTAGATCACAGTCGGGCATCTTTCATCAGTGGGGGCTGGCGCGGGGCTGTAGTGAACGTGAAGAGTTCTGCGCACCGCACCAGCCGAGCAGCCGGGGCGGCATGACACACAGGCTCTGACCAGGACCTGACCAGTCATGCCTGTCCGCGGGCCGCCTTGGGCCGACCATCGTCGGCGAGGGGACGCCACCTGCCCATGACCACACCCATCGACACCACCGCACCCGCTCCGGGCGACCCCGGAGCCGCCACTTCCGGCGTGCCGCAGAGCCGGATCGAAGGCCGCTCACTCGGCCGGATCGCCTGGACGCGCTTCAAGCGCGACAAGGCGGCCGTAGCCGGCGGCATCGTGGTGATCCTGCTGGTGCTGCTGGCCGTGCTGGCCAAGCCACTCGAGGCGGTCTTCGGGCTGGACCCGAACGCGCCGAACCCGGATCTGCTGGACGCCAACCTCGGTGGTCTGCCGCTGGGTTCGTTCGGCGGCATGAGCGGCAGCCACCCACTGGGCGTCGACCCGCTGCAGGGCCGCGACGTGCTCGCCCGGATCGTCGAGGGCTCCTGGGTCTCGCTGCTGGTCGCCTTCGGCGCCACCGTGCTCTCCAACACCATCGGCACCGTGCTCGGCGTGATCGCCGGCTACTACGGCGGCTGGGTGGACGCGGCGATCAGCCGGGTGATGGACACCTTCCTGGCCTTCCCGCTGCTGCTGTTCGCGATCTCCATCTCGGCCTCGCTGCAGGCCGGCGCCTTCGGCCTGCACGGTCTGCCGCTGCACATCGGTGTGCTGATCTTCGTCATCGGCTTCTTCAACTGGCCCTACATGGGCCGGATCGTGCGCGGCCAGACGCTCTCGCTGCGGGAGCGCGAGTTCGTCTTCGCGGCCCGCTCGCTGGGCGCACGCGGCCCGTTCATCCTGTTCAAGGAACTGCTGCCGAACCTGGTCGGTCCGATCCTGGTCTACTCGACCCTGCTGATCCCGACCAACATCCTCTTCGAGGCGGCGCTCAGCTTCCTCGGCGTCGGTGTCCAGGCCCCGCAGGCCTCCTGGGGCGGCATGATGAACGACGCGATCAACTACTACCAGGTGGATCCCGCCTACCTGGTGGTCCCGGGCCTGGCGATCTTCGTCACCGTGCTCGCCTTCAACCTGCTCGGCGACGGGTTGCGCGACGCGCTCGACCCGCGCAGCAACTGACTTACCCCCACGCGCAGTCACTGCGTCCACCTGTCACACCCGCCCACCATCCGTTTTAAAGGGGTTGATCCTGCAATGCGCCGATCTCGTACCCTCGCCCTGGCCGCGGCGGTCGCTACCGCCGCGCTGGTGGTGAGCGGCTGCTCAAGCAGCGGCAAGGGGTCCGCCAGCCCGTCGGGCGGCTCCTCCGGCGGCTCCGCCGCCACCGGTGCCGACGCCGCGACCAAGGGCATCGTGAACGTCTCGGACCACAAGGGCGGCACGGTCACCTATGAGATGAAGGGCACCCCGGACTCACTGGACCCGGGCAACACCTACTACTCGTACATCTACAACTTCTCGCGGCTGTACGCGCGTCCGCTCACCACCTTCCAGCCCGGCGCGGGCAAGGACGGCAACAAGCTGGTCCCGGACCTGGCCTCGGGCATGGGCCAGGTCAGCGCCGACGGTCTGACCTGGACCTACCACCTGCGCGCCGGCCTGAAGTACGACGACGGCACCGCGATCAGCTCCAAGGACGTCAAGTACGCGGTGGAGCGCTCCAACTTCGCTCCCAAGGTCAACTCCAACGGCCCGACGTACTTCAACGAGCTGCTGGTCGACAACGCGACCCCGTACGCGGGTCCGTACGACGACAAGAGCCCCGACGGCCTGAAGTCGATCGAGACCCCGGACGACACCACCGTGGTCTTCCACCTGAAGCACCCGTTCGCGGACTTCGACTACCTGGTGAGCGCCCCGCAGACGGCCCCGGTCCCGCAGCCCAAGGACGACGGCGCCGGCTACGTGAAGCACATCGTCTCCAGCGGCTCCTACAAGTTCCAGTCCTACGAGGACGGCAAGGGCGCCACCCTGGTGCCCAACACCAGCTGGGACGCGAGCACCGACCCGCTGCGCAAGCAGCTGGCGGACAAGATCGTGCTCAAGATGAACATCGACCAGGCCACCATCGACCAGGACCTGATCGCCGGTAACGCCCAGGTCGACCTGGTCGGCGGCGGCGTCGACCCGCAGACCCAGGCGAAGATCCTGACCGACCCCAAGCTGAAGGCGAAGACCGACAACGCCTACGGCGGCCGGCTGGTCTACATGGCGATCAACAGCCACCAGGCGCCGTTCGACAACGTGGACTGCCGCAAGGCCGTCCAGCTCGCGATCGACAAGGTCGCGGTGCAGACCGCCGAGGGCGGCCCGATCCGCGGTCAGATCGCCTCCACGGTGCTGCCCCCGGACATCCCGGGCCAGGTGGCCTTCGACACCTACGCCACCCCCGGTCAGAAGGGTGACGCGGCCAAGGCCAAGGACGCCCTGAAGGCCTGTGGCCACGCGGACGGCTTCAAGACCGTCCTCACCGCCCGCACCGAGCGCAAGGCCGAGGTGGCCGCGGCCACCGCGATCCAGAGCCAGCTGAAGGCGATCGGCATCGACGCCGAGATCCAGCAGTTCCCGCAGGGCAAGTACTTCTCCGACTACGCGGGTGTGCCGAACTTCATCAACTCCAAGGGCGTCGGCCTGATGATGATGCAGTGGGGCGCCGACTGGCCGACCGGCTACGGCTTCCTGCAGCAGATCGTCGACGGTCGGGCGATCAAGGACTCCGGCAACAGCAACCTGTCGCAGCTCAACGACCCGGCGGTCAACAAGCTGATCGACGACGCCGCGACCAACACCGACCAGGGCGCCCGAGAGAAGGACTACGCGCAGATCGACAAGCTGGTCATGGACGACGCGGTGATCGTGCCGCTGACCGACTTCAAGGTCTTCCTGTACCGCTCGGACAGCGCCACCAACCTGGCCTCCACCCCGGCCTTCAGCGGCGAGTACGACTACCTCAACATCGGCACCAACAAGTAAGAGCCTGGCTCACCATCCCTGAAGGCAGGTGAAGGCGAGCGGAGCCCGCCCCCGTCCGTGATTGTCCTCGCTGGGACGAATGTCCCAGCAGGACGGTCCGGACGGGGGCGGGGCACCCGGAAGCCGTACAACTGTGTTGGCCTACATCATCCGCAGGACGTTCGCGGCCCTGGTACTGCTGCTGGTCGTCAGCGCGGTCACCTTCGGCATCTTCTTCCTGCTCCCCCGCCTGGCGGGCGAGACCACCGACCAGCTCGCCGCCCAGTACATCGGTAAGAACCCCTCGCCAGAGGCGATGGAGGCGATCAAGAAGAACCTCGGCTTCGACCAGCCGCTGTACGTCCAGTTCGGACGGTTCATCAAGCAGCTGTTCGTCGGTGCGCAGTACAAGTTCGGCCCGGACGCGACCACGTGCCACGTGCCCTGCTTCGGCTACTCCTTCAAGAACCACCTGGAGGTCTGGCCGGAGATCAGCAGCCGGCTCCCGGTCACCTTCTCGCTGGCGCTCGGTGCCGCGGTGCTCTGGCTGCTCTCGGGCGTCGCCACCGGCGTGATCTCGGCGCTGCGGCCCAGGTCGATCTTCGACCGGGTCTCGATGGGCGTCGCGCTGGCCGGTGTCTCGCTGCCGATCTTCTTCACCGGTGCGCTGCTGCTCTTCCTGTTCAGCTACCAGTGGCCGATCTTCGACAACCTGCACTACGTCAACTTCACGGACGACCCGTTGAGTTGGGCCAGAAACCTGATCCTGCCCTGGGTCGCGCTGACCTTCCTCTACTCCGCGCTCTACGCCCGGCTCACCCGGGCCGGGATGCTGGAGACGATGAACGAGGACTACATCCGCACCGCCCGGGCCAAGGGCCTGATGGAGCGCAAGGTGGTGGTCCGGCACGGGCTGCGGGCCGCGCTGACCCCGATCCTCACCATCTTCGGCATGGACCTGGGCCTGCTGCTGGGTGGCGCGGTGATCACCGAGCAGGTCTTCTCGCTGCAGGGCGTCGGCTTCTTCGCGGTCAAGGCGATCGACGACAACGACCTGCCCAAGATCCTCGGCGTGACCCTGGTCGCCGCCTTCTTCATCGTCATCTGCAACCTGCTGGTTGACCTCCTGTACGCCGCCGTCGACCCCCGGGTGAGGCTGTCATGACCCCCTCGGACACGCCGTCCGGCAGCGCGTTCCTCTCGGTGCGCGACCTGCGGATCCACTTCGACACCGACGACGGCCTGGTGAAGTCCGTCGACGGGGTCAGCTTCGACCTCGAGCCCGGGCGCACCCTGGGCATCGTCGGCGAGTCCGGCTCCGGCAAGTCCGTCACCTCGCTCGGCATCATGGGCCTGCACAACACCAAGCGGGCCCGGATCAGCGGCGAGATCTGGCTGGACGGCGAGGAACTGGTGGCCGCCGAGCCCGACCGGGTGCGCCAACTGCGCGGCCGCTCGATGGCGATGATCTTCCAGGACCCGCTGACCGCGATGCACCCGTACTACACGGTCGGGCAGCAGATCATCGAGGCCTACCTGGTGCACCACCCGAAGGCCAGCAAGCGGGACGCCCGCAAGCGCGCCATCGAGATGCTCGACCGGGTCGGCATCCCGCAGCCGGACCAGCGGGTGGACGCCTACCCGCACCAGTTCTCCGGCGGCATGCGCCAGCGCGCGATGATCGCCATGGCGCTGGTCAACGACCCCTCGCTGCTGATCGCCGACGAGCCGACCACCGCGCTGGACGTCACCGTCCAGGCGCAGATCCTGGACCTGATCCGGGACCTGCAGCAGGAGTTCGGCTCGGCCGTCATCATCATCACCCACGACCTGGGCGTGGTGGCCGAGTTGGCCGACGACATCCTGGTGATGTACGGCGGGCGGTGTGTCGAGCGCGGCCCGGCCGCGACTCTCTTCGACGCCCCCGAACACCCCTACACCTGGGGCCTGCTGGGCTCGATGCCGCGACTGGACCGGGAGTTGCAGGACCGACTGGTCCCGGTCAAGGGCACCCCGCCCAGCCTGATCAACGTGCCCAGCGGCTGCGCCTTCCACCCGCGCTGCCCGTACGCCGAGCAGACCGGCGGACGCTCGTCCACCGAGCGGCCGGTGCTGGCCGAGGCCGCGCCCGGGCACTTCGCCGCGTGCCATCTGCCGGCCGCCGACCGGCACCGGATCTTCGCCGACGAGATCGCCCCGCGGCTGTGAAATCCCTGGAGAACAAGGCATCATGACGGACCTTCAGAAGACGGACATCCCCGCCCCGGCGCCCTCCCCGGAGCGTGAGCCGCTGCTGCGGGTCACCGACCTGCAGCGGCACTTCCCGCTCCGCTCGGGCCTGCTGCGCCGCAGCAGCAGCGCGGTGCGGGCGGTGGACGGGATCTCCTTCTCGGTGCTGCCCGGTGAGACCCTCGGCGTGGTCGGCGAGTCCGGCTGCGGCAAGTCCACGATGGGCCGCCTGGTCACCCGGCTCGACGAACCCACCGGTGGCACCGTGGAGTTCGAGGGCCGGGACATCACCCACCTGAGCACCGGCGCGATGCGGCCGCTGCGCAAGGACATCCAGATCATCTTCCAGGACCCGTACTCCTCGCTGAACCCCCGGCACACCGTGGGCACCATCGTCGGCGCCCCGTTCCGGCTGCAGAAGGTGGCCACCGAGCACGGGGTCAAGCGCGCGGTCCAGGACCTGTTGGAGCTGTGCGGGCTCAACCCCGAGCACTACAACCGCTACCCGCACGAGTTCTCCGGCGGGCAGCGGCAACGCATCGGCATCGCACGGGCGCTGGCGCTCAAGCCGAAGATGGTGGTGGCCGACGAGCCGGTCTCGGCGCTCGACGTGTCGATCCAGGCCCAGGTGGTCAACCTGCTGGACGACCTGCAGCGCGAACTCGGCCTGACCTACCTGATCATCGCGCACGACCTCTCGGTGGTGCGGCACGTCTCGGACCGGGTGGCGGTGATGTACCTCGGCAAGATCGTGGAGATCGCCGACCGCGAGTCGCTGTACGCCCGTCCCGCGCACCCGTACACCACCGCGCTGCTCTCCGCCGTGCCGGTGCCCGACCCGCGGCGCAAGGAGCGGCGGGAGCGGATCCTGCTCACCGGAGACGTGCCCTCGCCGATCAACCCGCCGAGCGGCTGCCGCTTCCGCACCCGGTGCTGGAAGGCCCAGGACATCTGCGCGAGCGAGGAGCCGCCGCTGGTGGCGCTGCGCGCGGGGCACCAGGCCGCCTGTCACTTCCCGGAGAACCAGGACCAGCCGCAGGACCAGCCGCAGGACCAGGCCCAGGCGTAGTGCCTACCGGCCGGTGCGCTGTGCGCGCCGGCCGGAGAGCCAGACGATTCGCTCGAACCCGGCGGTCGCCACGACCAGCCCCGCGACCCCGAGGTCCGTCCCGTCGAGGTCCGTGTCGGCGGACATCGGACCGAGCCAGCCCGACGGGTCGACCAGCACCTCCTTGGTCTCGCCGAGGTCCTCCTTCCCGTAGCAGTCCTCCGAGCCGATGTTGGGGTGCTTCAGCGGCTTGCCGTCGGTGCGCCGCAGGTCGCAGCTGTAGACCGGCCCGTGCTTGCCCTTGCTGGTGTGCACGGCGGTGACCACCACCTCGGTCCGGACGCCCTGACGGCTCATCAGCTCGGCCTTGAAGAGCGGCAGCGGGATCGCCAGCACGGCGATCCCGAGGACCATCGCGCCCGCGAACAGCCAGCCGCTCTGGGCGAGCAGCAGCACGGACGTCAGGGCGATGATCAGCACCAGCACGTCCAGGAAGAAGGCGGCGCCGCCGTAGTCCGGGTTGCCGGCCAGCACCCCGAGCCCGATCAGCAGCACCGGGGCCAGTGCGGTGATCCAGGTCCAGCGGCGGATCGCCCGGGCCGAGAGCGGCGGAAGCTTCTTGGACCGCCGGGGCTTGGCGGTCCGGAGCCCGCGGTGCTCCGGGTTCAGCGGCCGCTTCGACTTCTTGTTCGGGTGCTTCTGGGACACCGGCACAGTGTGGCGGGCCGGACCGCCACGCGGAACCCCGGGGGCTGCGGTTTCGGCGCCGGACTACGGCCGGGAGACACTGGCCCGGTGACCTCGCAGATTTTCTCCCCGGACGTGCAACAGCCCCTGGACGTGATCGGCATCTTCGTCTTCGGCCTGTCCGGGGGCCTGCTCGCGGTGCGCAAGAACATGGACATCTTCGGCATCTGCGTGCTGGCCGAGGCCACCGCGCTGGGCGGGGGAGTGGTGCGCGACCTGCTGATCGGGGCCACCCCGCCGGTCGCCTTCACCAACCTCGGCTACTTCCTGGCGCCGCTGCTGGCCGGGCTGGTGGTGTTCTTCCTGCACCCCGAGGTGGAGCGGATCAACCGCAGCGTGCAGACCCTGGACGCGCTCGGGCTCGGCCTGTTCTGCGTCACCGGCACCGCCAAGGCGCACGACTACGGCCTCGGCTCGGTCGCCTCGGTCGCGCTCGGCATGCTGACCGCCGCCGGCGGCGGCGTGATCCGCGATGTGCTGGCCAACGAGACGGTCTCACTGCTGCGCTGGGACCGGGAGATCTACGCGGTGCCCGCGCTGGTCGGGGCCACCATGGTGGCGCTGCTGATCGCCGCGAACCACCTGACCTCGCTGACCGCCACCACCGCCGCGATGACCGCCTTCGGACTGCGGATGCTGGCGCTCAAATATGGCTGGCGCGCACCGCGTGCTTGGCACCGCAACGGTTCTCGCACCAGCGAGGAGTAGGCGAGCCGCCGTAGGCCAGCGAGATCGCCTCGACCGTGCAGAGCAGCTCGGGCAGCAGCCGGTTCAGCTCGCCCACCGGCGCCACCGCCGTCGGCACCGAGATCGAGCAGGCCGCGATCGCCTTGCCGTCGATGCCCTTGATCGGGGCGGCCAGACAGTTCACCGTCTCCTGGTACTCGGCCTGGTCCAGCGCCCAGCCCTGCCGGCCGACCGCGAGCAGCTCGGTGCGCAGCTCCTCGGCCGAGCGCACCCCGCGCGGGGCGCGGGTCGGGAACTCCAGGCCCTCCAGCGCCACGGCGAGCTGATCCTCCGCCAGATCCGCCAGCAGCACCCGACCCGCCGCGGTGGCGGCGGCCGGCGCCCGGCGGCCGATCCGCGAGGCCGGGCCGAGCCAGCTGTCCCCGGGGGCCGGATAGCGGCTCTCCACCTTGTCCACGTACAGCACCTCGTCGCCCTCCAGCACCGCCAGGTGCACGGTGTGGCCGTAGCGCTCGCTCAGCGAGGCCAGATAGGGGGCCGAGACCTGACGGACGTCGATGCCCTCCAGGGCGGTGTGGGCGAGCGACAGCAGCCGGCCGCCGAGGCGGTAGCGGTGGTCGGACTGGCGGTGCACGAAGCCGTGCTCCTCCAGGGTGCGCAGCAGGCGCAGTGCGGTGGACTTGTGCACACCGATCGTGTTGGCCGCCTGCTCCAGCGAGGCGGGGCCGTCGCCCAGCGAGGTCAGGATGGTCAGCGCCCGGTCGACGGTCTGCGACATCGGCCGCACCTCCCCTGCTGTGCCGCCCGCCCGGCGGTTTGGCAGGAGGCTAACCCCGCGTTGCAGCCCGTGCAATGGCCAAATTGTGACTTGGGGACAGGGCAGTGGGGCGCGGCGCCTACACTGGTGCAGCCATGCCATACCTCGACCATGCGGCCACCACCCCGATGCTCCCCGAGGCGATCGCCGCGATGACGGCGCACCTCGGCGTCACCGGCAACGCCTCCTCCCTGCACGCGGCCGGCCGTCGGGCCCGCCGGGTGATCGAGGAGTCCCGCGAATCGCTGGCCGCCGCGCTGGGCGCGCGGCCGAGCGAGATCGTCTTCACCGGCGGCGGCACCGAGTCGGACAACCTGGCGGTCAAGGGCCTGTACTGGGCGCGGCGGGACGCCGACCCGGCGCGGGTCCGGGTGCTGTGCAGCCCGGTGGAGCACCACGCGGTGCTGGACGCCGTGCACTGGCTGGCCGAACACGAGGGCGCGCAGGTCGAGTACCTGCCGGTGGACCACTACGGGCGGGTGCACCCCGACGCGCTGCGGGCCGCGATCGAGGCTGACCCGGCGTCAGTCGCGCTGGTCACCGTGATGTGGGCCAACAACGAGATCGGCACCCTCCAGCCGGTGGTCGAACTCGCGGCGGTGGCCAAGGAGTTCGGCATCCCGATGCATGCCGACGCGGTGCAGGCGCTGGGCCAGGTGCCGGTCTCCTTCGCCGACTCCGGCCTGGACGCGCTGACCGTCACCGGGCACAAGATCGGCGGACCGTACGGGGTCGGCGCACTGCTGCTCTCCCGGGCCGCGGCACCGGTGCCGCTGCTGCACGGCGGCGGCCAGGAGCGGGACGTCCGCTCCGGCACGCTCGACGTGCCCGCCGCCGCCGGCTTCGCCGCGGCCGCCGCGCTCGCCGTGGAGCGGCACGCCGAGCACGCCGCCGCGGTCGGCGCGCTGCGTGACGACCTGATCGCGCGGGTGCGCGCGGCGGTGCCGGACGCGGTGCTGAACGGCGACCCCGACGAGGCCGGCCGACTGCCCGCCAACGCGCACTTCTCCTTCCCCGGCTGCGAGGGCGATGCGCTGCTGATGCTGCTGGACGCCGCCGGGATCGAGGTCTCCACCGGTTCGGCCTGCTCGGCGGGGGTGCCGCAGCCCAGCCACGTACTGCTGGCGATCGGCGCCGATCCGCTGCTGGCCCGCTCCTCGCTGCGGTTCTCGCTCGGGCACACCTCCAGCAAGGCCGACGTGGACGCGCTGGCCGAGGCGATCGGCCCGGTGGTGGCGCGGGCCCGCAACGCCGGGCAGCGCTGAGCTGTGCTTTCCCCCGCTCGCCTCCGGGCGCTCGTACCCGCTGCCAACGCTCTCCCCCAGCCTGGCGGCCGGGAGGTGCCCCCACCCTCCGGCGCTCCCTCGTTCCTCGGTCGCTAGTCGCTCGTCCCTTTCGGCAGCGGCGCGCCCTTCGGCTCGGGGGGAGGCAGGGCATTGCGTACCCTGGGGGGACTATGACTGAGTTCCCTGGTGCCCCGACCGGCCGGTCCGCCGGCTCCCGTCTGCGTGTGCTCGCCGCGATGTCCGGCGGGGTCGATTCCGCCGTCGCTGCGGCGCGGGCGGTCGAAGCCGGGCACGAGGTGACCGGCGTGCACCTGGCGCTCTCCTCCAACCCGCAGTCCTTCCGTACCGGCGCGCGCGGCTGCTGCACCCTGGAGGACTCCCGGGACGCCCGCCGGGCCGCCGACGTGATCGGCATCCCGTTCTACGTCTGGGACCTGGCCGAGCGGTTCCGCGAGGACGTGATCGACGACTTCGTCGCCGAGTACGCGGCCGGCCGCACCCCCAACCCCTGCCTGCGCTGCAACGAGAAGATCAAGTTCGCCGCGCTGCTGGACAAGGCGCTGGCCCTGGGCTTCGACGCGGTCTGTACCGGGCACTACGCCCGGATCGTGGAACTGCCCGGCGGCGGCCGCGAGTTGCACCGGGCCGTGGACGCCGCCAAGGACCAGTCCTACGTGCTGGGCGTGCTGGACGCCGAGCAGCTCGCGCACTCGCTCTTCCCGCTCGGCGACACCACCAAGGAGCAGATCCGCCTCGAAGCCGAGCGGCGCGACCTCGCGGTGGCCAAGAAGCCGGACAGCCACGACATCTGCTTCATCGCCGACGGCGACACCCAGGGCTTCCTGGCCCGCCACCTGGGCACCGCGCCCGGCGACATCCTGGACACCGACGGCACCAAGGTCGGCGAGCACGACGGCGCGTACGGCTTCACCATCGGCCAGCGCAAGGGCCTGCGGATCGGCCGCCCGGCCGCTGACGGCAAGCCGCGCTACGTGCTGGACATCTCGCCGGTGAACAACACGGTGACGGTCGGCCCGGCGGCCGGCCTGGACGTGCTCGCGCTCACCGCGATCAAGCCCCGCTGGTGCGGTACCGCGCCCGCCGGGGAGGGCCGGTACACCGCCCAGCTGCGGGCGCACGGCGAGGAGGTGCCGGTGACCGCCTCGCTGCTGGACGGCGAGCTGCGGGTCCGGCTGGACCAGCCGGCCCGGGGCATCGCGCCAGGCCAGGCCGTGGTGCTCTACGACGGCACCCGGGTGGTCGGCTCGGCCACCATCGCGGAAACGGAGCGGCGGGCCGTGGAAACGGAGCAGCGGGCCGTGGAAACCGAGCGGCGGGCCGTGGCGGAGATCTGATAAGCCTCTTCCCACTATGAACATCACGGTCTTCTGCTCCGCGTACTCGCTCGACGAGCGCTACACCGCCCCCGCCGCCGAGTTCGCCCGGCTGCTCGGCGCGGGCGGCCACACCCTCGTCTGGGGCGGTTCCGACGCCGGCCTGATGGGCCTGCTGGCGGACGAGGTAAAGGCGGCCGGCGGCAAGCTGGTCGGCGTACTGGTCGACATGCTCGCGCACAAGGGCTACGAGGGCGCGGACGAGCTGGTGATGACCCGCGACCTGGCCGAGCGCAAGGCCCTGCTGCTGGCCCGGGCGGACGCCATCGTGGTGCTGGTCGGCGGCCTCGGCACGCTGGACGAGATCACCGAGGTGCTCGAGCTCAAGAAGCACAACCTGCACGGCAAGCCGGTGGTCGTGCTGGACACCGACGGCTTCTACGACGGCCTGCGCGCCCAGCTGGCGCGGATGGACGCCGAGGGCTTCCTGCCGCGCCCGCTCGCCGAGCTGATCGCCTTCGCCGACACCCCCGCCGAGGTCTTCGCCCACCTCGCCGCCGCCTCCTCCTGACAGGATCTCAGCCATGGCTACCCATCTGATCACCGGCGCCGGTTCCGGCATCGGCGCCGTCGTCGCGCAGCGCCTCGTCGACCGCGGCGACGAGCTGTGGCTGCTCGCCCGCAACGCCAAGCGCGCCGCCGAACTGCGCGAGCGCTTCCCCACCGCGCAGACCCTGGTGGGCGACCTGGGCGACCCGGCCAAGCTCTCCTGGGCGCTCGGGCACCAGAGCCCGCCGGTCGAGCTGGACTCGCTGCTGCACATCGCCGGCATGGTCGAGCTGGGCCCGATCGGCGACACCCCGGTCAAGGTCTGGAACGAGACCCTGGCGATCAACCTGGTCGCCCCGGCCGAGCTGACCCGCCTGCTGCTGCCCCAGCTGCGGATGTCCCGCGGCCACGTGGTCTTCGTCAACTCCGGCGCCGGCCTGACCGCCCACGCCGAGTGGGGCTCCTACGCGGCCAGCAAGTTCGGCCTGCGGGCGCTGGCGGACTCGCTGCGCGCCGAGGAGCACGCCGCCGGTGTCCGGGTCACCACCGTCTACCCCGGCCGGACCGCGACGCCCATGCAGCAGAAGGTGCACCAGCAGGAGGGCAAGGCCTACGAGGCCGAGCGCTGGATCGCGCCGGAGTCGGTGGCGACCGCCGTACTGACCGCGCTCGACCTGCCCCGTGACGCGGAGATCACCGACATCACCGTCCGCCCGGGAGGGTAAGGCCAGCGGGCCTTCCCACGGGCCCCCGTGCGCTGTCGGTCTCGCCCGTTACCGTGTGCCGGTGCACAGGACTGACGACGTGGTGATCCACTTTGCCGACGGCCCGCGGCTGCTCCGGCCGGAGCGCGACGAGCTGACGTACGCGGTCGAGGAACGGGTGACGGCGCAGGCCCCCTGGCTGTGCCTGGTGCGTGGCGGGCCGGACAGCGAGTTGTACGCCCAGGCGTACTGCCACGGCCCGGACCAGTGGCAGTTGGAGCACCGCCACGGGTCCTCGGGGGAGCACTACCAGGCGGTGGAGAACGTGACCTGGTCGGTGACCGAGCAGGTCCTCTGGGGCTGGATCGCGGCCGAGCCGGGCTGGCGCGACCAGGTCGCCTGGCGGAGGCTGGACTTCCCGGCCCGGCAGGTGCCGGTCGCCTACGAGCCGCACGCCCGCACGCGGTGGATCGGCAGTCACGCCGGCGGCCAGTTCTTCGGCGATGTCGCCGATGCAGCGGACGCGGCGGGCGACCTGGCGCTGCTGCACCTGTTCGACTCGGCGGGGAACCATCTCGCGACCGAGTTCCGCCCGGCCGCCGACTGGGACGACGCGGAGCGCGAACTGTCCGGGCTGCTGGGCGGCTTGAGCGAGGTGGTGTACGGCGCGATCCGGATCCGGCCGTTCGCGGTCGAGGCGCACGGGGTGAGGTGGGGGCTGATCGACGAGACGGCGGAGCGCGACGGCATGGAGCACTACGAGCTGGTGCCGCAGCAGCTCGGTTTCGGGGAGCCGTTCGACGGCTTCTACTCCACCTGACGGCCCGCCCGAACGTGCCGTGGCAGGCGGCATCGGGCGGGCGGCATCAGTGGCGGTCCAACTGCCTGCCGGACCACGGGCTGACGGCTCGGGCGATCAACTCCCTGAACCAGGCGGCGGCGAGGTCGGCCCCCTTGATGCTCCCGTAGGCTGCCGAGCGTGACCAGTGAGTATGCGTTCCCCGCCCTGCACGGCGCCGCCACCGGTGTCGGCTCGATGCCCGGTACCGATGCCCGGGAGGCTGCCAAGACCTCGGTCGGGGCGTTGGAGCAGCTGCCGTTCCTGCCCGAGTTGCCGGCTCGCGGGCCGGGGGCGGACATGATCGGGCGGTCGGCCGGGCTGCTGGTGGAGCTCTTCGCCGAGGTGCAGCCCAGTGGGTGGCGGTTCGCCGACCGGCCGGGGCGGGACACCAGGCGGGCGCGCTCCTGGCTGGGCGAGGACCTGGACGCGCTGGAGGAGTTCACCCAGGGGTACCAGGGTGCGCTGAAGCTGCAGGCGGTCGGGCCGTGGACGCTGGCCGCCGCGGTCGAGCTGCGGCACGGCGAGAAGGCGCTGGCCGACCCGGGGGCCTGCCGGGACATCGCCGGCTCGCTGGCCGAGGGGCTGCGCCGGCACCTCGCGGAGGTGCGCAAGCGGATCCCGGGCGCGCAGCTGGTGCTGCAGCTGGACGAGCCCTCGCTGCCGGCGGTGCTGGCCGGCGAGGTGAAGACGGCCAGCGGCTTCCAGCGGCTGCGCGCGGTGGACCGCCAGCGGGCCGAGGAGGCGCTGCGGGAGCTGATCCGCTCGCTGGACGTGCCGGTGCTGGTGCACAGCTGCGCGCCGAACGTGCCGATCCCCCTGCTGCGCCGGGCCGGTGTGGCCGGGATCTCGCTGGACTTCGGGCTGCTGACGGAGCGTGATGACGACGAGCTGGGCGAGGCGGTGGAGGCGGGGACGGTGTTCCTGGCCGGTGTGGTGCCGTCCACTGACCAGCCCCGTGGCGAAGTGAAGGCAGTGTCCGACCCGGCCGGTAGTGTCACCGGTGTCAGGACGTTGTGGCGCAGGCTCGGGCTCGATCCGGAACTGCTGGGCCGCCGCGTGCTGGTGACACCGACCTGCGGGTTGGCGGGGGCGAGCCCGGCCTACGCGCGCACGGCGCTGTCACTCAGCGTGAGGGGCGCCCAGAGCCTGGTGGACAACCCGGAGTAACGGTCAGGGAGGTTGCGGTGGCGGCGGTCGAGGGCTGGGAGGACGTTCCGGCGCAGGTGCGCAGGCGCCACGCCGAGTTGGCGGCCGAGGTGGAGGACCACCGCGCGCGGTACTACGACCAGGACGCCCCGATCGTCAGCGACGCCGAGTTCGACCGGCTGATGCGCGAGCTGGAGGCGCTGGAGGCCGAGCACCCGGCACTGGTCACCCCCGACTCGCCCACCCAGAAGGTGGGCGGCGGCGTCAGCGAGGACTTCGCCAAGGTCGAGCACCGCGAGCGGCTGCTCAGCCTGGACAACGCGATGGACGGGGAGGAGCTGGCCGCCTGGGCCGAGCGCGTGGCGAGCGAGCTGGCGGGCACCGAGTACCACTACCTCTGCGAACTCAAGGTCGACGGCCTCGCGGTCAACCTCACCTACGAGCACGGCCGGCTCACCCTCGCCGCCACCCGCGGCACCGGGCGGATCGGCGACGACATCACCGCCAACGTCCGCACCATCAAGGAGATCCCGCACCAGCTGCAGGGCGAGAACATCCCCGAGCTGGTCGAGATCCGCGGCGAGGTCTACCTGCCCACCGAGGCGTTCGCCGAGCTGAACGCCTCGCTCGCCGCCGAGAACGAGCGCCGCAAGGCCGAGAACGAGCAGCGCGCCAAGGAGGGCAAGCGCCCGCAGGCCCTGCTCAAGCTCTTCGCCAACCCGCGCAACGCCGCCGCCGGCTCGCTGCGCCAGAAGGACATCCAGGTCACGGCATCGCGCCCGCTGCACATGGTGGTGCACGGCATCGGCGCCCGCGAGGGATTCACCATCGACTGCCAGTCGCACGCCTACCAACTGCTGCACGACTGGGGCCTGCCCACCGCCAAGCACAACCGGGTGGTGGGGACCCTCGACGAGGTGCGGGCCTTCATCAAGGAGTACGGCGAGAAGCGCCACTCGGTCGAGCACGAGATCGACGGCGTGGTGGTCAAGGTGGACGAGATCGCCCTGCAGGGCCGGCTCGGCGCCACCTCCAAGTCGCCGCGCTGGGCGATCGCCTGGAAGTACCCGCCGGAGGAGGTCACCGCCAAGCTGGCGCGCATCCAGGTCGGCATCGGCCGCACCGGCCGGGCCACCCCGTTCGCCGTACTGGCCGAGCCGGTGAAGGTGGGTGGCGTCATGGTGCAGTACGCCACCCTGCACAACCAGCAGGTGGTCAAGGCCAAGGGCGTGCTGCTCGGCGACACCGTGGTGCTGCGCAGGGCCGGTGACGTGATCCCGGAGATCCTCGGCCCGATCGAGGACCTGCGGGACGGCACCGAGCAGGAGTTCGTGATGCCCTCGCACTGCCACGAGTGCGGGTCCGAGCTGCGCCCGATGTCCGAGGGGGACATCGACCTGCGCTGTCCCAACGCCCAGTTCTGCCCGGCCCAGGTCCGCGAGCGGATCGCCTTCCTGGGCGGACGCTCCTGCCTGGACGTGGACGGCCTGGGCTACGTGGCCGCCACCGCACTGACCCAGCCGTTGGAGCCCGTCGAGCCCCCCGTCAAGAACGAGGGGGACATCTTCGGACTGACTGTGGAGCAGTTGCTGCCGATCAAGGTGCTGGTGCGCGACCAGAAGAGCGGGATGCCGAAACTGGACGACGTCACCGGCGAGGAGAAGGAGGTCTTCTTCTTCGCCAACCTGGAGGGCGAGCCGAAGAAGACCGCGACCCTGCTGCTGGAGAGCCTCGCGGCGGCCAGGCAGAAGGAACTCTGGCGCTATCTCAACGGCCTGTCGATCCGCCATGTCGGCCCGGTCGCGGCCCAGGCGCTGGCCCGCGAGTTCCGCGACCTGGACGCGATCTTCGCGGCGAGCGAGGAGCAGCTGGCCGCCGCCGAGGGGGTCGGCCCGAAGATCGCCCGCTCGATCATCGAGTGGTACCAGGAGGAATGGCACCGCGAGATCCTGCGGAAATGGCGCGAGGCGGGGGTCCGGTTCACCGAGGAGGCGACCGAGGAGGAGGCGGAGCGGCCGCTGGACGGGCTCACCGTGGTGGTCACCGGCACGCTGGCCGGGCACACCCGGGACGGTGCCAAGGAGGCCCTGGTCTCGCGCGGTGCGAAGGTGACCGGTTCGGTTTCGAAGAAGACCGACTTCGTAGTGGTCGGTGACAACCCTGGGTCTAAGTATGACAAGGCGGTCCAGCTGGGGCTGCCGGTGCTGGATGATGCCGGCTTCGCGGTGCTGCTCGACTCGGGTCCGGCCGCGGCGCGCGCCCACCTCGGGCTGCCGACCGGCGAGGAGGAACCGGCCGAGGTAACCCCCGAGGGGGCTGACCAGGTCTGACGTGTCCCTCTTGTTATCGTGCTGATGCGCCGTCAGCAGGGTGGTGGGCGCGTAAAGGGGGCATCGTGTCAGTGTGCGGCGCCGGATCCGTGCTGGCGTGCTCCCGGATGACCGAAAGTCCGCCCTCGCTGTGAGGGCGGACTTACCCTGGAGCGCAACAGTGTGTCAGCAGGAGTGGGGGGCACCGGCCAGTGAGATCCGCGGGGGCCGGCGCCGACAGGGGCGCTTCCCGGCTGAGACCGACTGGCACTTCATCAGAAGGGCCAGGGCCGACCGTTCTTCGGGTCGGCTCCAAGCCGCGATGCGGCCTGGCGGGGGCGGGCCTGACGGAGGACAGGGCGTATGGATCGTACGACCGGCGGCGCGCCGACACGCCCGCCGCAGGGGGTGGCGGGTGCGGTCCTGCTGCTCGGTGTGCTGCTGGCCGGAGCCGCACCGCTGATCCCGCTTGCGGTCCTGGTCAGCCGGCACGAGCCCGAGCTGCTGCCGCTCTTCGCGGTCCCGCTGGCCGTCCTGGTGGCGGCCTGGCGGATCGCCCGCGACCGCGCCAGGGACCAGCTGACCGATCCGCTGACCGGTCTGCCGAACCGTCATGCCCTGCTGCTGGCGGCCCAGGAGGCGATCGCCGAGCACGAGGCCGAGGACGGGTACGCCGTCGGTCTGATCCTGCTCGACCTCGATCGGTTCCGTTCACTCAATGACACGCTCGGTCATGCGGCCGGTGACCGCTTACTCGTGCACATCGGGCGGCGACTGCACCGGGTGCTGCGCGGCGGATCGCACGACGGCCGGGAGAACCCCGGCGAGCCGGCCGGCCCGCTGCTCCCGGTCGCGCCCCTGGCACCGGTCGGCCCGCTGGCCCCGTTCGGCGCCGCCGAGCGCCGCCGGGAGACCGAGGACCTGCTCGCCGGCCTGCCCCCGGCCGCCGAGGCCGGCCGCCGCGCGGTGGTGGCCCGGATGGGCGGCGACGAGTTCGCGGTGCTGCTCCCCGGCGTCGGCTGCCCCGACACCCTGGAACGACTGGCCCGGGCGCTGATCGCGGAACTCGCCGCGCCGATCCGGCTCGACGGCCTGCTGCTGGTGCTGGAGGCCACCGCCGGCGTCTGCGTCTACCCGCAGCACGCGGGCGACGCAGAATCGTTGTTGCGCAGGGCCGACGTCGCGATGGGCCACGCCCAGCGCGCGCGCACCGGCGTCGAGCAGTACGACCACTCCCAGGACGCCGACACGCCCTACCGGATCGGCCTGCTCGGCGACCTGCGCCGGGCCCTGGAGACCGGCGAGGTGCAGCTGCACTACCAGCCCAAGGTGGCCTTCGACGGCCGGGTGGTGGGCCTGGAGGCGCTGCTGCGCTGGGAACGGCCCGGGCGCGGCAAGGTCTCGCCGGACGAGTTCGTCGGCCTGGCCGAGTCCAGCGGCCTGATGCCCCGGCTCACCGACTACGTGCTGGAGGCCGCGATCGGCCAGCTGGCCGCCTGGCGGGCGCAGGGCCTGCAGGTCCAGGTCGCGGTCAACGTCTCGCCGCGCGACGTGCTCAACCCCGGCTTCGCCCAGCGGGTGGCCGGCCATCTGGAGCGCCATCAGGTCCCGGCGCAGGCCCTGCAACTGGAGATCACCGAGCGGCTGCTGCTGGACGACTCCCGGCTGGCCGCCGACACCCTGGCCGAACTGCGCGGGCACGGCGTCGGCATGTCCCTCGACGACTTCGGCACCGGCCACTCCTCGCTGGTGCGGCTGCGCAGCCTGCCGGTCGGCGAGCTCAAGATCGACCGCTCCTTCGTCTCCCGGATGGTCGCCGACCACCACGACGCGGCGGTGGTCCGCTGCTCGGTGGAGCTCGCGCACTCGCTCGGCCTGACCGTGGTCGCCGAGGGCGTCGAGGACGACGAGACCTGGGAGCGCCTGCACGGCCTGGGGGTGGACGCCGTCCAGGGCTGGCTGGTCTCCGCCGCGCTGCCGGCCGACCAGGCCACCGCCTGGCTCCGGGTGCACCGCACCGGACCGCCCTCCGCCGAGCGGCTCGCCCCACTGGAGCGCTGGACCGGGCAGGCCGAACTCCCGTACCCCACCTTGCCCCGCCAGCCCCTCACCCCACCCACCGAGGCCCCCACGACCCCTCAGTAACACGGGTGGCACGCCGGGCCCCCTAGGATGGGCGGTAAAGACATAGAGAACGGATCGCCCGCCGTGCGCGCTGCGCGCGGTGTCGCGGCGGTGTCGTACTCACCCAGAACTCAGATGAGGATCGCTGCATGCCTGGCATCACGCGCGAGGAGGTCGCCCACCTCGCCCGGCTGTCGCGTCTGGAGTTGCAGGCGGAGGAGCTGGACCACTTCGCCGAGCAGCTGGACGTGATCATCGGCGCGGTCGCCCGCGTTTCCGAGGTCGCCGGACAGGACGTCCCGCCGACCTCCCACCCGCTGCCGCTGACCAACGTCATGCGCGCGGACGAGGTGCGGCCCTCGCTCACCCCCGAGCAGGCGCTGGCCGGTGCCCCGGCCGCCGAGGAGCAGCGTTTCCGGGTTCCGCAGATCCTGGGGGAGGACTAACACCCATGACCGACCTCATCAAGTTCACCGCCGCCGAGACCGCCGCCGCCATCGCGAGCGGCAAGGTCAGCGCGGTCGAGGTGACCCAGGCCCACCTGGACCGGATCGACGCCGTCGACAAGAAGGTCAACGCCTTCCTGCACGTGGACACCGAGGGCGCGCTGGGCGCGGCCCGCGCGGTGGACGCCAAGCGCGCCGCCGGCGAGGAGCTCGGCCCGCTGGCCGGCGTCCCGCTGGCGCTCAAGGACGTCTTCACCACCAAGGGCATCCCGACCACCTGCGGTTCCAAGATCCTCGAGGGCTGGATCCCGCCGTACGACGCCACCCTGACGACCCGTCTGAAGGACGCGGGCGTGGTCATCCTCGGCAAGACCAACATGGACGAGTTCGCGATGGGCTCCTCCACCGAGAACTCCGCCTACGGCGCCACCGGCAACCCCTGGGACCTGTCCCGGATCCCCGGCGGCTCCGGCGGCGGCTCGGCGGCCGCGCTGGCCGCCTTCGAGGCCCCGCTGGCGATCGGCACCGACACCGGCGGCTCGATCCGCCAGCCCGGCGCCGTCACCGGCACGGTCGGCGTCAAGCCCACCTACGGCTCGGTCTCCCGCTACGGCCTGGTCGCCTTCTCCTCCTCGCTGGACCAGGGCGGCCCGTGCGCGCGCACCGTGCTGGACGCGGCGCTGCTGCACGAGGCGATCGCCGGCCACGACCCGCTGGACTCCACCTCGATCGACGCCCCGGTCCCGGCCGTGGTCGCCGCCGCCAAGCTGCGCGACGTGCGCGGCATGCGGATCGGCGTGGTCAAGGAGTTCGCCGGCGAGGGCTACCAGGCCGGCGTGATGCAGCGGTTCAACGAGAGCGTGGAGCTGCTGCGCGAGCTCGGCGCCGAGGTGGTCGAGGTCTCCTGCCCGTCCTTCGACCTCGCGCTGCCCGCCTACTACCTGATCGCGCCCAGCGAGGCCTCCTCCAACCTGGCCCGCTTCGACGCGATGCGCTACGGCCTGCGGGTCGGCGACAACGGCAACCGCTCGGCCGAGGAGGTCACCGCGCTGACCCGCGAGGCCGGCTTCGGCCCCGAGGTCAAGCGCCGGATCATCCTGGGCACCTACGCCCTCTCCTCCGGCTACTACGACGCCTACTACGGCTCGGCCCAGAAGGTCCGCACGCTGATCTCGCGCGACTTCGACGCCGCTTTCGCCGGTGTCGACGTGCTGATCTCGCCGACCACCCCGACCACCGCCTTCCCGATCGGCGAGCGCGCCGACGACCCGATGGCGATGTACCTGGCCGACCTGTGCACGATTCCGTCGAACCTGGCGGGCAACGCGGCCATGTCGCTGCCCTGCGGCCTGGCGCCGGAGGACAATCTCCCGGTCGGCCTGCAGATCATCGCTCCCGCGATGGCGGACGACCGCCTGTACCGCGTGGGCGGCGCCGTCGAGGCCGCACTCAACGACAAGTGGGGGCACCCCCTGCTCGAGGAGGCACCGGCACTGTGAGCAAGATCGAGAAGGCCAAGGCCAGTTCTTCAATCAAAGGGTGGAAGCACAGCAAGCCCGGCCTGTGGCTGTCCATCGGCACCAGCGCCTTCGGTGTGCTGAGCATCGTCAAGGACGTCAAGAAGGCCCGCACCGAGCAGGACACCCTGCTCCTCGCCAACGCCGTGGTCGGCGCCCTGGCCCTGGTCACCGGCACCGCCCTGCTCGTCCGCGAGCTGCGCCAGCTGACCAGCGACGACGTGCTGGCGGGCTGACGCCCCCTCGGGTCCGGCCCCCGGTGAACCGCGGGGCCGGGCCGGTACCTCCAAGACTTTTTAGTGAAGGGGACGCTGTGAGCGTCATGAACCTGGTCTCCTACGACGACGCACTCGCCTCCTACGACCCGGTGATGGGCCTGGAGGTCCATGTCGAACTGGGTACCAAGACGAAGATGTTCTGCGGCTGCTCGACCGAGCTGGGTGCCGAGCCGAACAGCCAGGTCTGCCCGACCTGCCTGGGGCTGCCGGGCTCGCTGCCGGTGGTCAACGCGGTCGGCGTGGAGTCGGCGATCCGGATCGGGCTGGCGCTGAACTGCGAGATCGCCGAGTGGTGCCGGTTCGCCCGGAAGAACTACTTCTACCCGGACATGCCGAAGAACTTCCAGACCTCGCAGTACGACGAGCCGATCGCCTACAACGGCTACCTCGACGTGCAGCTGGAGGACGGCTCGACCTTCCGCGTGGAGATCGAGCGCGCCCACATGGAGGAGGACACCGGCAAGTCCAGCCACGTCGGCGGGGCCACCGGCCGGATCCACGGCGCCACCCACTCGCTGCTCGACTACAACCGGGCCGGCATCCCGCTGATCGAGATCGTCACCAAGCCGATCGAGGGCGCCGGCGAGCGCGCGCCCGAGGTGGCCAAGGCGTACGTGGCCGAGCTGCGCGAGCTGATCCGGGCGCTGGGCGTCTCCGAGGCCCGGATGGACAAGGGCCAGATGCGCTGCGACGTCAACCTGTCGCTGCGCCCGCACGGCCGCGAGACCTTCGGCACCCGCAGCGAGACCAAGAACGTCAACTCGCTGCGCAGCGTGGAGCGGGCCGCCCGGTTCGAGATCCAGCGGCACGCCACCGTGCTGGGCGACGGCGGCACCATCGTCCAGGAGACCCGGCACTTCCACGAGGAGGACGGCACCACCACTTCGGGCCGGATCAAGGACAACGCGGAGGACTACCGCTACTTCCCCGAGCCCGACCTGGTCCCGATCGCCCCGGCCCGCGACTGGGTCGAGGAGCTGCGGGCCTCGCTGCCCGAGCTGCCCCGGGTGCGCCGGGCCCGGCTGCAGGCCGAGTGGGGCCTGTCCGACAAGGACATGCAGTCGGTGCTCAACGCGGGCGCGGTGGAGCCGATCCTGGAGACCATCGCGGCCGGTGCCCCGGCCGACCAGGCCCGCAAGTGGTGGCTGGGCGAGCTGGCCCGCCGGGCCAACGAGACCGGCACCGACCTGGCCGAGCAGCCGATCACCCCGGCCCAGGTGGCCCGGGTCTGCGCGCTGGTCGCCGAGGGCAAGCTCAACGACAAGCTGGCCCGCCAGGTGATCGAGGGCGTGCTGGCCGGCGAGGGCGAGCCGGACGAGGTGGTCGCCAAGCGCGGCCTGGCCGTGGTCTCCGACGACTCCGCGCTCGGCGCGGCCGTCGACCAGGCGATCGCCGACAACCCGGACGTCGCCGCCAAGATCCGCGACGGCAAGGTGCAGGCGGTCGGCGCGCTGGTCGGCGCGGTCATGAAGACCACCCGCGGCCAGGCCGACGCGGCCCGGGTGAAGGACCTCATCCTGGAGAAGCTGGGCGCCTAAGCACCTGTCAGTACCGAGGCCACCCCTCCTTAGGGGTGGCCTCAGTGCTTTTCCGGCCCTTTCGGCCCCCGCCTAAGGACCTGACCCCGCGCAAGATCCGGCATGCTGCCGATGCCCCGCACCCCCCTGGGAGAGGAATCTCTAGGTATCGGGAAACCAGCCCGAGCAGAACCCAGAGGGGAACCGAAGTGATCGAGTACGAGATCTACCGTCAGCGCAACGCCGAGCTGCGGGCCGCCGCCGCGCACGAGCGACTGGCCGACGAGGCCCGCCGGGCCAACCGCGCCGCCCGCGGCCAGGACGGCACCGTCGCCGCCCGGATCGGCCGGTTCACGGCCGGTCTGCGCCGCACCCCGGCGCACACCACCCGCGCCGCAGCTGAATGCTGACAGCGGGGGGCGGTTCCGGTGCCACGAGGGGAGCACCGGAACCGCGCACCGAGCACACGGAGGGGAGGGACGCCGACGGCGCCCTCCCCTCCGGCCTGCGGGCGGTTCGTCCACAGCTTGGGATAACCCGTGGGCCGTTGTCGGCGCGCTATGGCATGCTCGGCGCCGTGGAGCAGATGTCGGTCAGTCCCGTCTTCGTCGGCCGTGGCAACGAGCTCGCAGCGCTCACCGCCGCGCTGCGCCGTGCGGCCGGCGGTGCCCCACAGGCACTGCTGATCGGCGGCGAGGCGGGGGTTGGCAAGACCCGGCTGCTGGAGGAGTTCCTCTGCGCCGCCGAGCAGGGCGGCACCGGCACCGTCACCATGCTCGGCAACTGCCTCGAGGTGGGCGCCGAGGGCCTGCCGTACGCCCCGCTGGTCACCGCGCTGCGCCGACTGCACCGCCGGATCGGCCCCGAGCTGGAGCGCGCCGCCGACGGCCTCGAGGGCCACCTGTCCCGCCTGCTGCCCGAGTTCGGCGAGGCCGACACCGAGCCCAACGACGAGTACGGCCGGGCCCGGCTGTTCGAGCAGATCGCCCTGCTCTTCGAACGGCTGGCCGCCGAGCACCCGTTGGTGCTGGCGATCGAGGACCTGCACTGGTCCGACCGCTCCACCCGCGAACTGCTCGGGTACCTGATCGCCACCCTGCACCGGTCCCGGGTGCTGATCGTGGCCACCTACCGCACCGACGACCTGCACCGCCGCCACCCGCTGCGCCCGTTCCTGGCCGAGCTGGAGCGCCAACGCACCGTGCAGCGCCTGGAGCTGAACCGTTTCGGCCGCCAGGAGGTGGCCGCCCAACTGGCCGGCATCCTGCGCACCGAGGCCCCCGACCACCAGTTGGTCGAGCGGATCCACCGCCGCTCCGAGGGCAACCCGTTCTTCGTCGAGGAGTTGGCCTGCTCCTACACCGGCGGCTGCGCGGTGGGGATGAGCGAGACGCTGCGCGACATCCTGCTGGTCCGGGTCGAGGCGCTGCCCGAGGCCACCCAACGGGTGGTCAGGATCGCCGCCGAGGGCGGCTCCCGGATCGAGCACGAGCTGCTGGCCGCCGTGCTGGACGGTCCGGAGGACGAACTGCTCGACGCGCTGCGCACCGCCGTCGGCGCCAACATCCTGCAGCCCGACAAGGACGGCGAGGGCTACCGGTTCCGGCACGCGCTGGTCCGCGAGGCGGTCTCCGACGACCTGCTGCCCGGCGAGCGGACCAGGATCAACCGCCGCTTCGCCACCGTGCTGGCGGCCGAACCCGGCCTGGTCCACTGCGACGAGGGCCCGGCCCGACTGGCCAACTACTGGTACCACGCGCACGATCCGGCCCGGGCCCTGCCCACCGCGCTGGACGCCGCCCGGGCCGCCCGGCGGCGCAACGCCTTCGCCGAGCAGCTCAGCCTGCTGGAGCGGGCCATCGAACTGTGGGACGAGGTCTCGGAGGAGACCCAGAAGGCCACCCTGCGCCCGCCGGACTGGGCCGAGACCTACCCGCCGTGCTGCTGCGCCCCGGGCACCTGCGAGCCGGAGTGCGACCAGCTGCAACTGGTGGACGTGCTGGCCGAGGCGGTGGTCGCGGCCCGCCGGGCCGGCGACCGGGACCGCGGCCTGAGCCTGGCCAAGCGGGCCCTGAAGCAGGTGGACGAGACCGAGAACCCGCTGCGCGCCGCCTGGTTCCGGATGAACCGGGCCAAGATGCTCGGCCACCTCAACCGCGCCGGCGGCGACGAGGAGTTGGCGCACGCCCGGCGCCTGGTCGAGGGCCGCGCGCCGTCCGCCGTGCAGGCCGACGTCTTCTCGCTGGCAGCCGGTCAGGCGATGCTGCACGGCGCGACCGAGGCGGACCTGGTGACGGCCGAGCGCGCGGTGGCGATCGCCCGCGAGGTCGGCGCGACCAGCGTCGAGCTGCACGCGCTGATGACCCTCGGCTCGCTGTACACCGAGTTCGGCGACCCGGAGCGCGGCATCGCCCTGCTGCGCCAGGCGATCGAGGGCGCCCGCCGGCACGCCGTGCCGGACCTGCTGACCCGCGGCCTGAACAACCTGGCCAGCCTCTTCGGCCACCTGGGCCGCGCCGAGGAGGCCGTGACGCTGGCCCGCGAGGGCCTGGCGGTGGCCGGCCGGCTCGGCCTGCTGCGCAACACCGGCGCGATCCTGGCCGGCAACCTGGCCGAGTGCCTGCTGCTGGTCGGCCGCCCGGCCGAGGCCGCCGAGGCGCTGGCCGCCTGGAAGGAGGACAGCCGGGCCGAGGCCTACGACCCCTTCCTGCACCGGCTGCGCGGCGAACTCGCCCTGGTGAACGGCGATCTGACGGCGGCCCGGGAGCACCTGGGCCGCTCCGAGGTGAGCTTCGACCGGGACCAGCCGCAGCATGCGGTGCCCCGGGCCCGGCTGGAGATCGACCTGGCCGGGCGCACCGGCCGGCCGCTGGAGGCCAGATCGGTGCTCCTCGCGGTGCTGGACAGCCCGATCACCACCCGGGAGAGCCTGCTGCTGCCGCTGCTGGCCCGGGCCGCCGGGGTGGAGGCCGACTCCCGGGGCCTGCCCGCCGCCGACCAGGACCGCCCCGCCGTACTGGACCGGATCGCGGCGGAACTGGCCGAGCAGCGCCCGGTGGTGCCGCTGCACCAGGGGTGGGCGCGGCTGGCCGAGGCCGAACTGGCCCGAGCCGCCGGCGTCGACACCGCGGCGCACTGGGCCGCCGCGATCGAGCCGCTGCGCGCCACCGGTCTGCCCTACCCGCTGGTGCTCGCGCTGCTCGGCGCGGGCGGCGCGGCCGCGGCCGCCGGCGACCGCGAGCGGGCCGGTGAACTGCTCCGCGAGGCGGCCGAACTGGCCGCCCGTCGCGGCGATACCGGGCTCGGCCGGGAGATCGCCCGGCTGGCCGACCGGGCCGGGGTGGCCCGGGCCCTGGCGGCCACCGAGGGGGCGCGGGAGGGGGCGCGCGCGGATCGGTCCGAGCCGGGTGGCGCCTCCGCCTTCCATCTGACCCCCCGCGAGACCGACGTGCTGCGGCTGCTGGCGGAGGGCCGGACGAACCGTCAGATCGCCGAGGAGCTCTTCATCTCGCCCAAGACGGCCAGCGTGCACGTCTCCAACATCCTGGCCAAGCTGGAGGTGTCCGGCCGTGGTGAGGCGGCGGCGCTGGCCCACCGGCTGCGGCTCTTCCCGGAAGGCCGCACACCGGTTGCGGTCGGCGGCGCGTAGTCCGGCGCACGGACGCACGCGCCCCGGCGCGCGTGCACCCGCGCGTGCGCTACGGCCAACCAGGCCGATCTGGTCGAAACGGGTGCGGATCCCTACTCTCTGACCATTACTCTAAGTTGAGTGCACGTGTCATTGAGTGACCGAACTGGTGTAGGGTCCCGGCTGGGAACAGAGGGGGAGGTGCCGGGTGGACCCCAAGCCTGAGGCCGCGCCCGGCGCGGTCGCGGCTGACACCGCATCGCCGTCCGCCGCCGCATCGCCGTCCGTGGCCAGGCAGTTGACCGCTGCCAGACCGCTGCCCGACTGCTCGCAGCCGTCCGACTGCCCGCAGCCGGTCGACCTCGCGGCGCGGCCGCCGGTGCTGTCCGGTCGACTGCCCGCCCTGGCGATCGCGCTGCTCTGCCTCGGCTATGCGCTGGGCGCCGCCACCGGCTGGGGTTCGCGCCCGCTGGCCCTCTTCATGGGCGATTTCGGCCTGGCCGGTGCGGCCCTGGCGGCCGCCCTCTCCTGCCTGGTGCACGGCTGCACGGTGCCCGGCCCGGCCCGCCCCGCCTGGCTGCTCTTCGGCCTCTCCTCGGCCGCCGTCGCGCTCGGCAACGGCGCCTGGGGCTGGTACGAGGTGGTGCTGCGGACCAGCGTCCCGCCGGACTCGGTGGCCGACTACGCCTTCCTCGCGTTCGCCCCGCTGGCCGTGATCGGCCTGCTGGTACTGGCCCAGCGCCCACGCGGCGCGGCCGGCTGGCTCTGCCTGCTGCTGGACGGCTGGATGGTGGCCGGCTCGCTCTTCACCCTGGGCTGGAGCCTGGCGCTCGGCCACGCCGCCGAGGGCGAGGTCGGCGACCCGCTGCGGCTCGCCCTCGGCCTGGCCTACCCGGTGCTGGACATCCTGATGGTCTCCCTGGTGGTCGGCCTGCGGTTCCGCGGCCGGGACGGCAACCGGGCCGCCGTGCACACCGCGATGCTGGGCCTCGCGGTCACCGTGGTCTGCGACGCGCTCTTCACCTCGCCCGCGCTGCGCGACAGTTACCACTCCGGCGAGATCCTGGACGCCGGCTGGTTCTGCGGCAGCCTGCTGCTGGCCTGTGCCCCCTGGTCGGCCCGCTGGCGCCGGGGTCGCCCGAGCCGCGAGCACCCCTCGGCCGGCGGCATCCCGCGCCGCCGGGTGGCCTCCACCTTCAGCGCGCTCACCCCGTACGCCGCCGCCTCGGTCTGCACCGCGGGCATCCTCTACAACGCCCTCGGAGGCCGTCCGATGGACCGGGTGGTGATTGTGGTCGCCTGCACGGTGGGGCTGGCGCTGATCGTCCGTCAGGGCATCATGCTGCTCGACAACCTGTCGCTGGCCCAGGAACTGGCGCAGAAGGAGGCGCACTTCCGCTCGCTGGTGCAGGGATCGAGCGACGTCATCATGATCACCGGCGCCGACGGGGTGCTCTCCTACGTCTCCCCGGCCGCCCTGGGCGTCTACAGCCGGGACCCGGAGGAGCTGGTCGGCAGCCGACTGCTGGACCTGGTGCACCCGCAGGACGCCGACCGGGTAATCGGCGAGGTCCGCCGGTTCCTGGCCCGCACCCAGCGGCTGGCCCGCCAGCTCAGCCCGGGCTCGCACCGCGGCTCGGCCCGCAGCGGCGAGCCCAGTGCCCGGGTGGAGTGCCGGATCAGGGCCGGCGGCGGCGAGTGGCTGCACGTCGAGTCCACCGTCAACCGGTACCGCGACGGGCTGATCCTGAACAGCCGGGACGTCACCGAACGAGTCCGACTGCAGGCCCAGTTGCAGCACAACGCGTTCCACGACCCGCTCACCGACCTGCCCAACCGGGCGCTGTTCGCCAAGCGGCTCAAGGCGGCGCTCGGCGGCCGCGGCGCCGGCCCCGACGGGGACGGCCCGCGCGAGCACCCCTACCCGGACGGCGCCACGGTGGCCGTGCTCTTCCTGGACCTGGACGGCTTCAAGGCGGTCAACGACACCGCGGGCCACCAGGTGGGTGACCAGCTGCTGGTGCAGGCGGCTCGCCGGCTGCAGGCCACGGTGCGTTCCGGCGACACCGTCGCCCGGTTCGGTGGCGACGAGTTCGCGGTGCTGGTCAGCGGCCCGCTCGGCCGGCTGCGGGTGCAGGAGCTGGCCGAGCGGCTGCGGCACGCGCTCTCCGAGCCGTACTGGATCGGCGGCGCCGAACTGGGCGTGGCCGCCAGCATCGGCATCGCCTTCGGCCCGTGCGACACCCGGCAGAGCGACGCGCGGCAGAGCGACACCCGACAGAGCGACGCGCGGCAGAGCGGCACCGGGCATGGCGGCACCGGGCCGGGCAGCTCGGAGGCCCCGGCCACCGAGCCCGGCGCCCTGGCCGACGAGCTGATGCGCGACGCCGACCTCGCGATGTACCGGGCCAAGTCGGAGGGCAAGGGTCGGGTGGTGCTCTACACCCCCGCGATGCGGCTCGACGTCGACCGTCGCCGGGAGCTGGACGAGCGGCTGCGGGTGGCGGTCCGCGAGGGCGGGTTCGCGCTGCTGCACCAGCCGGTGGTCGACCTGCGCACCGGCGCGGTCACCGGTCTGGAGGCGCTCGCCCGCTGGCGCTCGGCGCAGGGACTGCTGCTCACCCCGGCGGAGTTCCTGCGCGGCGCCGAGCAGGGCGACGCGGCCACCCGGTTCGCCCGCTGGCTGCTCCAGCAGGCGGTCGCCCAGGCCGCGGTCCGTGGCGTCGGCGACGGCCCCGGGCCCGCGCGCACCGGCCCGGGCGCCGTCCCGGTCTCGGTACGGCTGACCGCCGAGCGGCTCTGCGCGCCGGGCGTGTACGAGACCATCGCGGCCGCCCTGCGGGACCACGGGCTGCCCCCCGGGCGGCTGGTGATCGAGCTGGCCCGGATGGGCCCGGACAGCACCGCCGACGAGCTGGGCCGCCGTCTGGCCGCGCTGCGCCGCCTCGGGGTGGGCACCGCGCTGGCCGGTTTCGGGGCCGGTGGCGGCTCGCTCGGCACCCTCGCGCAGTTGCCCTTCGACTGCCTCAAGCTGGACCGCTCGCTGGTGCAGGAGGTGGCCGAGTCGCCGCGCTGCCGGGCGCTCGCGGGCCATGCCCTGCGGCTGGCCCGGGAGCTGGGTCTGGTCACCGCCGCCGAGGGGGTGGACCAGCAGCGCCAGGTCTCGGTGCTCCAGGAGCTGGGCTGCCGGCACGGGCAGGGCCTGGCCTTCGCCCAGCCGCTGGACGAGTTCCGGCTGCGCCGGGCGCTGGCCCGTAGGCTCTACCCGTTGCCCCGGCCGCTGGGCACGGTCTCGGCCCGGCGGGCCTACCTGTCGGCGGCGGACACCCGATCGGGTGGCAGGCCGTCCATTCTGGGTCCGCATGGCGAGACGGCCGTCCCACCTGCTTGACATCCATCCTCGCTGAGGAGGAAGGTCGGTGCCATGCGCACCCGAATTCTCGTACTTGGCGGGCGCGTCGGCTGAGCGGGCCACGTTGCCCGACTCGATAGAGACCGACGCGCCACCCCTCGCATGCCCTGGGCACGAGGGGTTTTTTGTTGCACTCGCACCGTCGCGACACCGTTGTACCGCCCGCCCGTTTCCCCTGAAAATAGGAGGAAACGGACAGCCGCCCGGCGAAAGAAGACAGGCAGATGACTGAGCACACGGCATCCCCCCGCCGCGGGGAGCACCCGGCCGCCCCGTCCCAAGACACTCCCGTTGTGGTCGAGACGATGACCGGAGCGCAGTCGCTCATTCGCTCGCTCGAGGCCGTAGGCGCGGAGACGATCTTCGGTATCCCGGGCGGCGCGATCCTGCCGGCGTACGACCCGCTGATGGACTCCACCAAGGTCCGACACATCCTGGTCCGGCACGAGCAGGGCGCCGGCCACGCGGCCACCGGCTACGCGCAGGCCACCGGCAAGGTCGGCGTCTGCATGGCCACCTCGGGCCCGGGCGCGACCAACCTGGTCACCCCGATCGCCGACGCCTTCATGGACTCGGTCCCGATGGTCGCGATCACCGGCCAGGTCGCCTCCAAGGCGATCGGCACCGACGCCTTCCAGGAAGCCGACATCTGCGGCATCACGATGCCGATCACCAAGCACAACTTCCTGGTCACCGACCCCGCCGAGATCCCCCGGGTGATCGCCGAGGCCTTCCACATCGCCGCCACCGGCCGCCCCGGCCCGGTGCTGGTCGACATCGCCAAGGACGCCCTGCAGGCCACCACCACCTTCCGCTGGCCGGTGGACACCTCGCTGCCCGGCTACCGCCCGGTGACCAAGCCGCACGCCAAGCAGATCCGCGAGGCCGCCAAGCTGCTGGTCGGCGCCAAGAGGCCGGTGCTCTACGTCGGTGGCGGAGTGATCAAGGCGAACGCCACCGCGGAGCTGCGGATCCTGGCCGAGCTGACCGGCGCGCCGGTGGTCACCACCCTGATGGCCCTGGGCGCCTTCCCGGACAGCCACCCGCAGCACCTGGGCATGCCCGGCATGCACGGCAGCGTCCCGGCGGTCACCGCGCTGCAGAAGTCCGACCTGCTCTTCACCCTCGGCGCCCGCTTCGACGACCGGGTCACCGGCAAGCTGGACGGCTTCGCGCCGTACGCCAAGGTGGTCCACGCGGACATCGACCCGGCCGAGATCGGCAAGAACCGCCCCGCCGACGTGCCGATCGTGGGTGACGCCCGCGAGGTGCTGGCCGACCTGATCGTGGCCGTCCAGGCCGAGCACGAGGCCGGTCGCAAGGGCGACTACTCCGACTGGTGGGTCAAGCTCAACGAATGGAAGAAGACCTACCCGCTGGGCTACGAGCCGGCCCCCGCAGGTGAGTTGTCGCCGCAGCAGGTGATCGAGCGGCTCGGCCAGCTGGTCGGCTCGGACGCGATCTACGCCGCGGGCGTCGGCCAGCACCAGATGTGGGCCTCGCAGTTCATCAACTACGAGAAGCCGGCCACCTGGCTGAACTCCGGTGGCGCGGGCACCATGGGCTACGCGGTGCCGGCCGCGATGGGCGCCAAGGCGGGCCGGCCGGAGGCCGTGGTCTGGGCGATCGACGGCGACGGCTGCTTCCAGATGACCAATCAGGAACTGGTCACCTGCGCGCTGAACAACATCCCGATCAAGGTCGCGGTGATCAACAACGGTTCGCTGGGCATGGTCCGCCAGTGGCAGACGCTCTTCTACAACCAGCGGTACTCCAGCACCGTGCTGCACTCCGGTCCCGACCACGACGGCATCGCGCCGCCCCCGCAGGGCACCCGGATCCCCGACTTCGTGCTGCTCTCCGAGGCGATGGGCTGTGTCGGCCTGCGCTGCGAGCGGCCGGAGGACCTGGACGCGGTGATCAAGCAGGCGATGGAGATCAACGACCGCCCGGTGGTGATCGACTTCATCGTCCACCAGGACGCCATGGTCTGGCCGATGGTCGCGGCCGGCACCAGCAACGACGAGATCCTGTTCGCCCGGGGCATTCGCCCCGACTTCGGCGACGACCTCGACTGACAGCCCCTCAGGAACGGGAAATCCGACTTATGTCCAAGCACACCCTCTCCGTCCTGGTCGAGAACAAGCCCGGCGTGCTCGCCCGCATCGCCGCGCTGTTCTCCCGTCGGGGCTTCAACATCGACTCCCTCGCCGTCGGCCCGACCGAGCACCCGGACATCTCCCGGATGACCATCGTGGTCAACGTCGAGGACCTGCCCCTGGAGCAGGTCACCAAGCAGCTCAACAAGCTGATCAACGTGATAAAGATCGTCGAGCTCGACCAGTCCGCTGCGATCCAGCGGGAACTGGTCCTGGTCAAGGTCCGGGCCGACAACGAGACCCGGTCCCAGATCGTCGAGATCGTGCAGCTCTTCCGCGCCAAGACCGTGGACGTGTCGCCGGAGGCCGTGACCATCGAGGCGACCGGCAGCTCGGACAAGCTCGAGGCGATGCTGCGGATGCTGGAGCCGTACGGCATCAAGGAACTGGTGCAGTCCGGTCTGGTGGCGATCGGGCGTGGCGCCCGCTCGATCACCGACCGCTCGCTGCGGGCGCTCGACCGAAGCGCCTAGCAGCCCGCCCGTCGCCCGCCACCGCCCTTCCAAGGCCGCGCTGCGCGCGACACCCCCTGTTTGTCTCAACCTCTGAGCGCATCCCCCCGAACCCCCCTCATCTGCGCGTACGGTAGCCAGAGCACCGACGCGATTCACGCAAGGAGAAGTCCCACCGTGGCCGAGCTGTTCTACGAAGACGACGCCGACCTGTCCATCATCCAGGGCCGCAAGGTCGCGGTCATCGGCTACGGCAGCCAGGGCCACGCCCACGCGCTGTCCCTGCGCGACTCGGGCGTGGACGTCCGGGTCGGCCTGAAGGCGGAGTCCAAGTCCCGCACCGCGGCCGAGGAGGCCGGCCTGCGCGTGGTCACCCCCGCCGAGGCGGCGGCCGAGGCCGACGTCATCATGATCCTGGTGCCGGACCCGATCCAGTCCGACGTCTACGAGGCGGACATCGCGCCGCACCTGAAGTCGGGCGACGCCCTGTTCTTCGGCCACGGCCTGAACATCCGCTTCGGGTTCATCAAGCCCCCGGCCGACGTCGACGTCTGCATGGTCGCCCCGAAGGGCCCGGGCCACCTGGTCCGTCGCCAGTACGAGGAGGGCCGCGGCGTCCCCGCGATCGTCGCGGTCGAGCAGGACGCCACCGGCGGCGCCTTCGCGCTGGCCCTGTCGTACGCCAAGGGCCTGGGCGCCACCAAGGCCGGCGTCATCAAGACCACCTTCACCGAGGAGACCGAGACCGACCTCTTCGGCGAGCAGGCGGTCCTCTGCGGCGGCACCGCCGCCCTGGTCAAGGCCGGTTTCGAGACCCTGGTCGAGGCCGGCTACCAGCCGGAGATCGCCTACTTCGAGTGCCTGCACGAGCTGAAGCTCATCGTCGACCTGATGTACGAGGGCGGCCTGGAGAAGATGCGCTGGTCGATCTCGGAGACCGCCGAGTGGGGCGACTACGTCACCGGCCCGCGGATCATCACCGCCGACACCAAGGCCGAGATGAAGAAGGTCCTCGCGGAGATCCAGGACGGCACCTTCGCCAACACCTGGATCGCCGAGTACAAGGCCGGTCTGCCCAAGTACAACGAGTACAAGACGGCCGACCAGGACCACCTGCTCGAGACCACCGGTCGTGAGCTGCGCAAGCTGATGAGCTGGGTCAAGAACGCCTGATCGCCCAGGTCAGCCGCGGCGGGGGGCAGGTCCGGAGACCCGGGCCTGCCCCCGCTGTACAACCCGTCTGGTCCCGTCCGGGTGATTTCGCCCTTCGGGCACAGGTAACTCCCCTGCACGTCGATACACTTCCGAGTGCGCGTCAGGCCCACAGCGTCGTGCGTCTACTTACGCGGCATGCCACCATCCCCCACGCCCGCCGGCCTCCTGCGCCGGCCACGCCACCCACGTGCCCGTGGAGCGGGGGAGTACCGGACAGTAAGGACAAACTGTCGTGAGCAACGTGACATCCAAGACCGCCGTGGTTCTGATCGCCGAAGAGCTGTCTCCCGCCACCGTGGACGCGCTGGGGCCGGACTTCGAGATCCGGCACTGCGACGGCGCCGACCGCACCGAGCTGCTGACCGCCATCGCCGACGTGGACGCCATCCTGATCCGCTCGGCCACCCGGATCGACTCCGAGGCGCTGGCCGCGGCCAAGAAACTCAAGGTGGTCGCCCGGGCCGGTGTCGGCCTGGACAACGTGGACGTCGCCGCCGCCACCAAGGCCGGCGTGATGGTCGTCAACGCGCCGACCTCCAACATCGTCACCGCCGCCGAGCTCGCCTGCGGCCTGCTGATCTCGGTCGCTCGCAACATCGCGCCCGCCAACGCCGCGCTCAAGCAGGGCGAGTGGAAGCGCAACAAGTACACCGGGGTCGAGCTCTCCGAGAAGACCCTCGGCGTGGTCGGCCTGGGCCGGATCGGCGTGCTGGTCGCCCAGCGGATGTCCGCCTTCGGCATGAAGATCGTCGCCTACGACCCCTACATCCAGGCGGCCCGCGCGGCCCAGATGGGCGTCAAGCTGCTCTCCCTGGACGAGCTGCTCGAGGTCGCCGACTTCATCACCGTGCACCTGCCCAAGACCCCCGAGACGATCGGTCTGATCGGCGACGAGGCGCTGCACAAGGTCAAGCCCAGCGTGCGGATCGTCAACGCCGCGCGCGGCGGGATCGTCGACGAGGCGGCCCTGGCCAGCGCCCTCAAGGAGGGCCGGGTGGCCGGCGCCGGCCTGGACGTCTACGCCAAGGAGCCGTGCACCGACTCGCCGCTGTTCACCTTCGACAACGTGGTGGCCACCCCGCACCTGGGCGCCTCCACCGACGAGGCGCAGGAGAAGGCCGGCATCGCGGTCGCCAAGTCGGTCCGGCTCGCGCTGGCCGGCGAGCTGGTACCGGACGCGGTCAACGTGCAGGGCGGCGTGATCGCCGAGGACGTCCGTCCGGGCCTGCCGCTGGCCGAGAAGCTCGGCCGGATCTTCACCGCGCTGGCCGGCGAGGTGGCCGTCCGGCTCGATGTCGAGGTCCGCGGCGAGATCACCCAGCACGACGTCAAGGTGCTCGAACTCTCCGCGCTCAAGGGCGTCTTCGAGGACGTGGTGGCGGAGACCGTGTCCTACGTCAACGCCCCGCTGTTCGCCCAGGAGCGCGGCGTCGAGGTGCGGCTGACCACCAGCAGCGAGAGCCCCGAGCACCGCAACGTGATCACCGTGCGCGGCACCCTGGCCAACGGCGGCGAGATCGCCATCTCCGGCACCCTCTCCGGCCCGAAGCAGCAGCAGAAGATCGTCGGCGTGGACGCCTTCGACGTGGACGTGGCGCTCACCGACCACATGGCCTTCTTCAAGTACGAGGACCGCCCCGGCGTGGTCGGCACCCTCGGCCGGATCCTCGGCGACGCGGGCATCAACATCGCCGGCATGCAGGTGGCCCGGGACGGCGAGACCAAGGACGCGCTGGCCTCGATCACGGTCGACACCGAGATCCCGCAGGAGGTGCTGGCCGAGATCGCCGCCGAGATCGGCGCCAAGTTCGCCCGTTCGGTGGACCTCGGCTGACGCATCGTCGGCTTCCGGGGGCTCGGACCGCTGGTCGGTCCGGGCCCCCTTTGCTGTGTCCGGGTGAGGCTCGTCTCAGATACTAGGAAATCCAACTAAATCTAGAGACAGTCGCTCGGCGCGGGCGTACCGTGAAATGGCACCCGGTGACCCCGTGTCCTGGACCCCACCAGAACGTCCGACACGAGCGGGCCGTGTGTGCACGTACGCACCGTGGCGGGCGATCCCCGCCAGGCGTACCACCCTCCTCCCTCATCCGACGCCGCCTCGGCGTCTCCTGACTCAAGGAGCCCGGTATGCCCCCCACCGCAAACCTGCTCGCCCGTGACCACTCCGCCGCGGCCCCCGCCGCCCCGGCCCGCCGTCGGCGCCGCCGCAGCGAGCCGCATCCCTCCGATGCCGCCGCCGCCCTCCAGCGCGCGCTCGACCGCCGCGACAACGGCGGCGAGACCGGCCACTGAGACGGCCCGGCAGTCGGGGGCGGTCTGACGTTCAGCGCTCCGGTTAGGCCATTGGCCTGACGCTTCGTCAATTCTCGGGCGCGCCTCCCGAACAGGCCCGATTCTGGGGAGGTGCGTACCCGATCCTCCTTCGTCCTGATCCGGCTCGGCCTGGTGCTGGCGCTGCTGGCGGCCGCCCCCGCGGCCTCGGCGGCGGCCCGCGCCCAGGGACCGGCCGAGCGGCAGTCCGTGCTGCTCGAACTCGACACCGAACCCGCCGCCCCCGCCTGGCACCGCGCCGCCGAGGGCGCCCGGCGCGAGCAGCGCTCGGCGGCCGAGACCAGACGCGCGGCCGCCGAGGCCGGGCGCACCCAGCGGCAGCGGGCCGCCAGCGCGCTGGATCAGCTCGGCCACGTCCTCGGCCGGGACGCCCGGGTGCTCTACCGCACCCAGACCCTGCTCACCGGCCTGGCGGTGGACCTCCCCGCGGCCCGGCTGCCGTTGCTGCGCGCGCTGCCCGGGGTGCGGGCGGTGCATCCGATCACGCTCAAGCAGCCGTCCAACGGGCACTCGGTGCCGCTCACCGGCGCGCCCGCGGTCTGGGACGGGCCGCCCGCCGTTGCGGGCAGCACCGGTGAGGGCGTGACGATCGGGATCATCGACAGCGGCATCGACTACACCCACGCCGACTTCGGCGGCCCCGGCACCGAGGCCGCCTACCGCGCGGTCGACGGCACCCGGCCCGCCCCCGCCGCGCTCTTCCCCAACGCCAAGGTGGTCGGCGGGGCGGACCTGGTCGGCGACGACTACAACCCCGAGCCGGGCGCCCCGAACCACCAGCCCGTCCCGCACCCCGACCCCAACCCGCTGGACTGCGACCGCAACGGCCACGGCACCCATGTCGCGGGCACCGCCGCCGGCTACGGCGTCGCGGCGGACGGCAGCGGCTACCGCGGCCCCTACCGTCCCGGCCTGGCGCCGGCCGCCTTCCGGGTCGGCCCGGGCGCCGCACCCGGCGCCCGGCTCTACCCGATCCGGGTCTTCGGCTGCCAGGGCTCCACCGACCAGCTCGCGCACGCCCTCGACCTGGCCGCCGACCCCGACCAGGACGGCGACCTCAGCGACCACCTCGACGTGGTCAACCTCTCGCTCGGCAGCGGCTTCGGCGACCCGCAGGACGCCGACGCGGTGGCCGCCGACCGGCTGGCCGAGGCCGGCACCGTGGTGGTCGCCTCGGCGGGCAACGACGGCGACGTCTTCGGCGTCGGCGGCAGCCCCGGGGTGGCCGCACGGGCCATCGCGGTCGCCGCCTCGGTCGGCGGGCACGGCGACGCTGACGGGGTGCGGGTGCTCGCCCCCGCCACGCTGGCCGGGGTGCTGCCCGCCCACTGGAGCGCCCGCTACCCGTCCTGGAGCAGCGCCGAGGTGGCCGGCGTGCTGGCCCGCCCGGTCGACCAGGCCGACGGCTGCGCCCCCTTCTCGGCCGCCGACGGGGCCCGGCTGCGCGGCAGGGTCGCGCTGCTCGACTGGACGGTCCGGGACGCCGACCGGGCCTGCGGCTCGGCGCCGCGGGTCGACCAGGCCGCCGCGGCCGGCGCCGTCGGCGTGCTGCTGGCAGCCGACGGCGACCACCTCGGCGAGATCACCGGCGACGAGCGGATCCCGGCCGCGATCCTGGCCCGGGCCGACGGCGACCGGCTGCGCCAGGCCGTCGCCGCCGGCGAGGTGCGGGTGCAGCTGGCCGCGCCGGGCAACCCGCTGCACGGCTCGGTCGCCCAGGACCAGCCCGAACGCGTCGACACGCTGGCCGCGTTCAGCTCCCGCGGCCTCGGCGCCGACGGAGTGCTCAAACCCGATCTGGCGGCCCCCGGCGAGACCATCTGGTCGGCGAAGGCGGGCAGCGGCAGCCTCGGCACCCGGGAGGACGGCACCTCGATGGCCGCCCCGCACATCACCGGCATCGCCGCCCTGGTCCGGGCCGCGCACCGGGACTGGACCGTGGCCCAGGTCAAGGCCGCGCTGATGAACACCGCCACCGACCTGTGGGCCGGCGACGGTCGGTCAGGCCCGGTGCTGGGGCCCGAGCGCGCCGGTGCCGGGCGGGTCCGGGCCGACCTCGCGGTGGCCACCCCGGCGATCGCCTACGCGGCCGAACCGGCCGGCGCCGTCGGCCTCTCCTTCGGCCCGGTGCCGGTGAGCGGACCGGCGGCGCCGAGCCGCGAGGTGGTGGTGCAGAACCTCTCCGCCGCCCCGCTGAGCTACACCACCGGGTACCAGCCGGCCACCGAGCTGCCCGGGGCGCGCTTCGAACCGACCCCGGAGCGGATCACCCTCGGCCCGGGGGAGAGCGCCCGGGTGCGGGTGACGCTGAGGGTGGCCGGACGGGTCGACCGGGCCCCCGACCCGAGCCTGGCCCTCACCCAGGCGGGGCGGGCCCGCAGCTACCGGGGCGAACTCTCCGGGCAGTTGCTGCTCACGCCCGCCGAGCCGGGGCCGCCGACGCTGCGGGTGCCGTTGTTCGCCGCACCGCGCCCGGCCTCGGAGCTGACGGCCGTTCAACTGTCCGGCGGGCTGCTGGCGCTGGCTGGCACCCCCGCGCTGACCAGCACCGGAACCGCCTCCCTGGTCAGCGCCTTCGCGCTGGGCGCCGAGGCGCCGCGCTGGCCGGACTGCCCCGGCGCCGACACCTGCGCGAGCCGGCCCGGCGAGCGGGCGGCCGCCCTGCGGGCGGTCGGCGCGGCCACCGACAGCCCGACCGGCGGCGGGCTGCTGTACCTGGCCGCCGTCAGCTGGGCCCCGGCGGCCAGCCCGGTCGGCGCCAGTGCGGTGCGCGCCTCGCTGGACACCGACGGGGACGGCGTGGCCGACGCCGTGGTGCTGGCCGACCGGCTGCGGGGCAGCGACGTCCTGGTGGCCCGGCTGCTGGACGCGCGAACCGGGCGGGAGCTGGACGTCCAGCCGCTGAACGGCCGCTGGGGCGACACCGACACCGACCTGCTGGACAGCGACGCGGTGCTGCTGCCGGTCCGGCTGGCCGCGCTGCCCGGCCTGGCGCCCGGCGGCGGGCTGCTGCGCTACGCGGTCTGGACCGGGCCCACCGGCGGGCCGCCGGAGCCCGGGCAGGCGCTCTCGGCGATCGGGTTCACCGACGGGCACCCGGCGCTGGAGTTCGACACCCGACACCCGGCGCTGGACGTGCGCCTGGCCCCCGACGAAGCCCCGGCCGTGCTGGCCGCCGCCCACCCCGGCACCACGCTGGAGGTGCGCCGGGCCGGCGGCGCCGAGGCCCGCCTGCTGCTCATCCACCACCTGAACCCGGACGGTCGCCGTGCGGAACTCCTGACCCTGCCCGCGCAGTGACGGTCCGTCGCCCTGGGCGCCGCCCGGGGCCGCGCCACCAGGACCAGCCCGTCACCAGCACCCAGGCCGCCGTCGCCCCCGCCGCGACCCGCAGCCCTTCCGCCAGCCCCGGCTGGCGGAAGTCGCAGTCCACCCGGGCGGCACCGGCGCCGAGCGGCACCGCGATCAGGCCCTGCACCGACTGCGGGGCGGCCGGTGCCCGGCCGTCCACCCCGCACCGCCAACCCGGCACGGCGGGTACCGCCAGCACCGCCGTCCCGGTGCTCCCCGGCGGCAGCGTGGCGCTGATCGCGTGCCCGCCCGCTCGCACCGCCGTCGCCCCGGACGCCCGCAGGGCGCGCACCGCCGCGTCCAGCGCCGCCTGGTCCAGGCAGCCGAAGGGATGCGCCGGCACCTGGGTGGCCAGGGCGGCCCGGACCGTCACCCGCAGCACCCCGTCGGCCGGCACCGGGCCCAGCGCGGTGATCGGCAGCGCGACCGTGCTCTGCTGCCCGTCGGCCGCCAGCGACCCGCCCGGCCAGCTCACCGCCCCCGCCAGGTAGGGCGCGTACAGGTAGCCGGCCCGGCCGGGCGTGCAGTGCGCGGTCAGCTCGGTCCCGTCGGAGCCGTCCGGGGTGGTCGGGATCGACCAGCCGCTGCTGCCGTGGTCGGTGGGCGCCGGGCCGCCGCCGGGCACCAGCGCCGGGATCTCGTAGACCGTCGCGCCCAGCACCGCCTGCTGCCGCGCCCAGACCGAGGAGCTGTCCCGGCTGCCCGCCCCGGGCAGGCTCACCAGCGGCGGCGCGGCCGATCGACGCACCGTCAGGTCGGGGTCGAGCGAGCTGGTGACGCCGAACAGGGCCTGCCCGACCGGGTCGGTGAAGCTCAGCGTCTGCCGGCCCTGCAGCAGCCAGCCCGCGCCGAGCGTGTGCAGGGTCTGCGCGGTGGCCGAGGGCAGGTAGTCGCTGCGGTAGCCGCCGCCCTGCCCGCCCAGCAGCATCGGGTCATTGCCGGTGAACAGGTGCGGGCCGGGGTCGCTGCGCCCGTCCGGCCAGTGGTCGGCGCCCTGCACCAGGGCCCGGGCCGCCCGCAGCTGCGGCGAGTCGGGCGCGACGGCGGCCGGCTGCCGTCGCTCGCGCAGCGCCAGCACCGAGTACGCCGCCCAAGTCGACCCCGCGAACACCCCACAGGCCAGCACCACCAAGGCCACCCGCCGCTCGCGAGCCCCACGCCCCAGCGCCCGGACGGTCAGCACCACCAGCGGCACCCCGACCCCCAGCAGCACCCAGGTGATCGGCCGGGTCGAGCCGCGCCCATGGGTGGTGGCCGCGAGCACGGCCAGCAGCGCCACCCCGCCGCCCAGCGCGAACAGCCGCGGCCGGTGCGCCAGACAGACCCAGGCGGCCATGGTCAGCAGGCCGCTCAGCACGAAGGTCGACCGGTACGGGTCGCCCTCGGGTGCGGTGGAGACGTGCCAGAGCAGGATGGTCGGCCGCCACACGAAGGAGACCGCGACCAGCAGCAGCGCCACCGTCCAGGCCACCCGCTCGCGCAGCCGCACCCGCCGGTTGAACGGCAGCGAGGCCACCAGCAGCAGCCCGAGCACCCCGACGAATACGTTCGGCAGCGCCCGCGCCGACAGCCCGCCGGGCAGCAGCTGGGCCAGGTAGTCGGTCAGCCCCGGGGTGCTCGGATGCAGGGCCGAGGCCGGCTGGGCCGCCCGCCCGGCCTTGTAGGTGAGCCAGAGCACGGGTGCGGCGAAGCCGATCCCGACCGCTGCCATGCCGAGCGCCCGTCCCAGCGAGCGCAGCCGCTCCCGCACCGGCCGCCGGGAGACCGCCAGCCGCAGCACCAGCACCAGCGCGGCGCCCAGGGAGGCGGTGGCGGCCGTGTAGAAGTCGCCCAGCCAGGCCACCGCCACCGCCAGGGTGCCGAGCGGCCAGCCGGTGTGCCGCAGGCAGCGGTCGAAGGCCAGGCAGAGCAGCGGCAGCGAGACCAGCCCCCACATCCAGGCCGGCCGCCCGACCCCCGCCGCCAGCACCCAGGCGCAGAGCCCGTACCCCACCGCCAGCAGCGCCCGCGCCCAGGCCGAGCCGATGTGCAGCCGCCCCAGGAAGACGGTCATCAGGGCGGTCCCCAGCCCCAGGCTGAGCAGGGTCGCGAAGAAGACCCCGAGCGCCACCTGATCCCGGGGGAAGAGCGCCACCAGCCAGGAGAAGGGATTGAGCAGATCGGTCACCAGGTCCGGCAGGAAGGGCACCCCGTACCCGCTGTTCCAGTTGACCAGCAGGTCCCCGCCGCCGTCCCCGCGCAGCAGGTCCCACAGGTGCGTGTGCAGCGGCACGATCTGCTCCGCCAACTGCGCACCGGCCCTGGGCCGTCCCCCGAACGGGTAGCTCCCGTGCGCCGCCAGCGCCAGGCAGTAGCCCCCCACCGCCATCCCCGCAGCCCCTGCGGCGGCCTTCAGCTCTCGCATGCGGCCATCCTGGACACGTTCGGGTGATTCGCTGTCAGGACCCGCCGGGTAGATTGAGGTGGACCGCCAGAATCTCTCGCATGGGAGTAACGATGAGCGTCGAACCGTTCCCGGACTGGCTGGTTCCCCCTACCGGGGGTTGGACGGCCGAGGACTTGGACCGGCTCCCCGAACTGCCTCCGCACACCGAGCTGATCGACGGGAGCTTGGTCTTCGTGAGTCCTCAGACGATCTTTCACGCCTGGGTGATCCGGAAGCTGTTGAACGGTCTGTTGTCCGCAGTGCCGTCCGGTCTTGAGGTCTGGTCGGAGTTCAGCGTTGTTCTCGGACGCAGCAACCGCCCTGAGCCGGACCTGGTCGTGACAAGGGCAGAGGCACGGACGAGCCTGCGCCAGACCTCCTTCCGCGCCGAGGACGTGCTGCTCGCCGTGGAGGTGATGTCTCCTGACTCGGTCTCCCGAGACCGGGAAGTCAAGCCTCGGAAGTACGCGGAGGCTGGCATCCGCCACTACTGGCGGGTCGAGAACGACGACGACCACGCTGTCGTCTACACCTACGAACTCGACCCGGCATCCGGCCTTTACGGAAAGGCCGGAATCCATCACGACGGTGTCAAGCTCGATCGGCCGTTCCTGATCGACATCCCTTTGGCCCTCCGCTGACCGTCCGCATAATGGACGCCAGATGTCACCCCCCGAGACCCGGAGTACCGTTCCCACCATGTCTCGCACCCTTCGTCTCGCAGTGATCCCCGGTGACGGTATCGGCCAGGAAGTGGTGGCCGAGGGTCTCAAGGTGCTCACCGCCGCGCTCCCGGCCGACGTCAAGCTCGAGACCACCGAGTACGACCTCGGTGCGCGCCGCTACCACGCGACCGGTGAGACCCTCCCGGACAGCGTGCTCGAGGAGCTGAAGGTCCAGGACGCGATCCTGCTCGGCGCGATCGGTGACCCGTCCGTCCCCTCCGGGGTGCTGGAGCGCGGGCTGCTGCTCAAGCTGCGGTTCGCCTTCGACCACCACATCAACCTGCGCCCGGGCAAGCTCTTCCCCGGCGTGCAGTCCCCGCTGGCGGGCAACCCGGACATCGACTTCGTCGTGGTCCGCGAGGGCACCGAGGGCCCGTACGTCGGCAACGGCGGCTCGCTGCGCACCGGCACCGAGCACGAGGTGGCCACCGAGGTCAGCCTCAACACCGCCTTCGGCATCGAGCGCGTGGTCCGCGACGCCTACCGCCGGGCGGCCGCCCGCCCGCGCAAGAAGCTGACCCTGGTCCACAAGAACAACGTGCTGGTGCACGCCGGCCACCTGTGGACCCGGATCTTCCAGCAGGTCGGCCAGGAGTTCCCCGAGGTCACCACCGACTACCTGCACGTGGACGCGGCGACGATCTTCTTCGTCACCCAGCCCGAGCGGTTCGACGTGATCGTCACCGACAACCTGTTCGGCGACATCATCACCGACCTGGCCGCCGCGGTCACCGGTGGCATCGGCCTGGCTGCCAGCGGCAACATCAACCCGTCCGGCGCCTTCCCCTCGATGTTCGAGCCGGTGCACGGCTCGGCCCCGGACATCGCGGGCCAGGGCAAGGCCGACCCGACCGCCACCGTGCTGTCGGTCGCCATGCTCCTCGACCACCTGGGCTTCACGGCCGAGGCGGCCACGGTGGAGGCGGCGGTCGCCGCCGACCTGACCGAACGCACCGGTACTCGCAGCACCTCGCAGGTCGGCGACGCGCTCGCCGCCCGAGTATCCGGCTGACGGGCCGGCTGGGAGGCGGAACTAGGCGCCCCTTCGGGGGCGTACAACCCCACAGCTGTTCGGCACGGCCCCTGAGATGCGACTATCAACAGTGGGCCGTGCCGTCCTGCGTTTGTCACCGATGGCGGTCGCGGCCCTGACCAACCCCACGGTGAAGGACTGAAGCCATGACCACGCCCACCCAGGCGCCCATCACGTTCGAGCTCAAGCCCTCCGCGCACCCGCTGTCCGCGGTCGAGCGCGAGGCCCGGCTGGCGAATCCCGGCTTCGGCCGGATCTTCACCGACCACATGGTCACCATCCGCTGGACCGAGGGGCGCGGCTGGCACGACGCCCAGCTCACCCCGTACGCCCCGCTGGAGATGGACCCGGCGAACATGACCCTGCACTACGGGCAGTCCATCTTCGAGGGCCTCAAGGCCTACCGCCAGCCCGACGGCTCGATCGCGACCTTCCGCCCGGAGGCCAACGCGGCCCGCTTCCAGGCCTCGGCCCGTCGCCTCGCGATGCCGGAGTTGCCCGCCGAGGCCTTCGTCGAGGCGGTCGAGCTGCTGGTCCAGCAGGACCGTGACTGGGTGCCGAGCCAGCCGGAGCAGAGCCTCTACCTGCGCCCGTTCATGTTCGCCACCGAGGTCGGCCTGGGCGTGCGCCCGGCCAACGAGTACCTGTTCATGATCATCGCCTCGCCGGCCGGTGCCTACTTCTCCGGTGGCGTGAAGCCGGTCTCGGTCTGGCTCTCCGAGGAGTACGTCCGTGCGGCTCCCGGCGGCACCGGCGCCGCCAAGTGCGCGGGCAACTACGCCGCCTCGCTGGTCGCCCAGGCGCAGGCCGCCGCCCAGGGCTGCGACCAGGTGGTCTGGCTGGACGCCGCCGAGCACAAGTGGATCGAGGAGATGGGGGGCATGAACCTGTACTTCGTCTTCGGCGAGGGCGAGGACGCCCGCATCGTCACCCCGGCGCTGTCCGGCGCGCTGCTGCCCGGCATCACCCGCGACTCACTGCTCACCATGGCTTCCGACCTCGGCTACTCCACCGAGGAGCGCAAGATCTCCACCGACGAGTGGAAGCAGGGCAACGCCGACGGCACCCTGACCGAGGTCTTCGCCTGCGGGACCGCCGCCGTGATCACCCCGGTCGGCTCGGTCAAGTCCGCCCGCGCCGACTGGACGGTGGGCAAGGGCGAGCCCGGCCCGGTCACCATGCGCCTGCGCGAGACGCTGCTGGGCATCCAGGGCGGCACGGTCAAGGACACCCACAACTGGCTGCACCCGATCGTCTGATCCGCCCTCCGGGTGGTTTCCCCGTCTCGGGATCCGGGACGGGGAGGCCGCCCGTCGGACCGATGTGCCAGACTGCCAACGTGTCCTCGCTCGCGCTCATTATTAGCAGCAGGCGCGCCGGTCCGCAGTGACCGTCCCGCAGTGAACCCCGCGGGACGACCACCGTGTCAACAGACCCGCGCGCAGACCTCTCGCACCCGCGAGGGGTCTTTTGTTTTGCCCCGCCGAGCCCACCCCACGCCGGCCGGGCAGGACCCGCAGCACCGGCCGCGCCGACCAGGCGGGCACGGGTTCCGGGTGGCGCGCGGGAAGGTGGACAGTGGAGCCGGGAACTCGATTCCGGCAACAGCAGACTCTCTCCCCCAGCCTTCGGCCGGGTGGTGCACCCACGAGCGGAGAAACCAGGGCCATGACCGACGGCAGTACACGTCACCCCGACGACAGCTTCCACGTCTTCGACACCACCCTGCGCGACGGCGCGCAGCGCGAGGGCATCAACCTCACGGTGGCCGACAAGCTGACCATCGCGCGGCACCTGGACGACTTCGGCGTCGGGTTCATCGAGGGCGGCTGGCCGGGGGCCAACCCGCGCGACACCGAGTTCTTCGCCCGCGCGGCCACCGAACTCGAGCTCAAGCACGCCCAGCTGGTGGCCTTCGGCGCCACCCGCCGGGCCGGCGGCAAGGCCGCCGACGACCCGCAGCTCAAGGCCCTGCTCGACTCCGGCGCACCGGTGATCACGCTGGTGGCCAAGTCGCACGACCGCCACGTCGAACTCGCCCTGCGCACCACGCTGGACGAGAACCTGGAGATGGTCCGGGACAGCGTCAGTCACCTGCGGGCCCAGGGCCGACGGGTCTTCATCGACTGCGAGCACTTCTTCGACGGGTACCGGGCCAACCGCGACTACGCCCTGGCGGTGGTGCGTACCGCGCACCAGGCCGGCGCGGACGTGGTGGTGCTCTGCGACACCAACGGCGGGATGCTGCCCGGCGGGGTGCGCGAGATCGTCGCCGACGTACTCACTCAGACCGGTGCCCGGCTCGGCATCCACGCCCAGGACGACACCGGCTGCGCGGTCGCCAACACGCTGGCCGCCGTGGACGCCGGCGCGACGCACGTGCAGTGCACCGCCAACGGCTACGGCGAGCGGGTCGGCAACGCCAACCTCTTCCCGGTGGTCGGCGCCCTGGAGATCAAGTACGCCCGCCGGGTGCTGCCGCTGGGCCGGCTGGCCGAGATGACCCGGATCTCGCACGCCATCGCCGAGGTGGTCAACCTGACCCCCGCCACCCACCAGCCCTACGTGGGCGTCTCCGCCTTCGCGCACAAGGCGGGCCTGCACGCCTCGGCGATCAAGGTGGACCCGGACCTCTACCAGCACATCGACCCCGAAACGGTCGGCAACACCATGCGGATGCTGGTCTCCGACATGGCGGGGCGGGCCTCGATCGAGCTCAAGGGCAAGGAGCTCGGCTACGACCTGTCCAGCGACCGCGACCTGGCCGGTCGGGTGGTCGCCCGGGTCAAGGAGCAGGAGAACCTCGGCTACACCTACGAGGCCGCCGACGCCTCCTTCGAGCTGCTGCTGCACGGCGAGGTGCACGGCCGGCCCGCGCGGTTCTTCGCCCTGGAGTCCTGGCGCACCATCAGCGAGCAGGGCCCGGAGGGCACTGCGGCCAACGAGGCCACCGTCAGGCTCTGGGCCAAGGGCGAGCGCATGATCGCCACCGGCGAGGGCAACGGCCCGGTGGACGCCCTCGACAAGGCGCTGCGGGCGGCCCTGGAGAAGATCTACCCGCAGCTGGCCAAGCTGGAGTTGGCGGACTACAAGGTCCGCATCCTGGAGGGGCAGCACGGTACCGGGTCCAAGACCCGGGTCCTGATCGAGAGCACCGACGGCAGCGGCACCTGGTCCACGGTCGGGGTGGCCGACAACGTGATCGCCGCCTCCTGGCTGGCCCTTCAGGACGCCTACACCTACGGCCTGCTCAAGGCCGGTCTGCAGCCCGAGGGCTGACGTGGTGTCGGGGCCCCGCGTACCACCGGCGGGGCCCCGCTACGACTAGCGCAGTCGAGCCAGCAGGGCGTGTTCGACCAGGGTGATGAGTGCGCTTTTGGCGCTGTCTCGGCGGCGGGCGTCGAGGGTGATGATGGGGGTGTCGGGGCCCAGTTGGAGGGCTTCGCGGACTTCGTCGGGGGTGTGGGGCTGGTGTCCGTCGAAGCCGTTGAGGGCGACGACGAAGGGGAGTCCGCTGTTCTCGAAGTAGTCGAGGGCGGGGAAGCAGTCGGCGAGGCGGCGGGTGTCGACGAGGACGACGGCGCCGATGGCGCCGCGGACGAGGTCGTCCCACATGAACCAGAAGCGGTCCTGGCCGGGGGTGCCGAAGAGGTAGAGGATCAGGTCCTCGTCGAGGGTGATGCGGCCGAAGTCCATGGCGACCGTGGTGGTGGTCTTGCCGGAGACGTGGCTGAGGTCGTCGATGCCGGCGGAGGCGCTGGTCATGACGGCTTCGGTGCGCAGGGGGTTGATCTCGGAGACGGCGCCGACGAGGGTGGTCTTGCCGACGCCGAAGCCGCCTGCGACGACGATCTTCGCGGAGGTGGTGGCGCGCGTGGCGGCCGCGGGGCTAGAGCTTGCGAAGTCCACTGAGGACCCTTTCGAGCAGCGTGACGTCGGGCTGGTTGCCGGATTCGCCCCCGGCAGCGGGCTGGTGGATGGCGACCAGGCCGGCTTCGGCGAGGTCGGCCACGAGGATCCGGGCCACCCCCAGCGGCAGCGAGAGCAGCGCGGAGACCTCCGCCACCGACTTCACCTCGCCGGCGCACAGGCCGCAGATCCGCTGGTGTTCGGGAAGCAGCGTCGCCATGCGGTCCTGGTCGATGCTGGACGAGACCAGCGCCTCCAGGGCCAGCTCGTACCGCGGCCGGGTACGGCCACCGGTCATCGCGAACGGCCGGATCAGCGGGCCGCTGTCCTCCTCCGACTCCTGGTGCACCGGCTCGCGGCGCGAGGGACGCGGGTACGAGGGGTCGGCGGCGGGCTGCTGGTACGGCTGGCCCTGCGGCGCGAAGGGCTGGCCGTACTGCTGCTCGCCGTACTGCGGGTGGCCGTAACTGGGACCGTTTCCGGCGCCGGGCGCACCGAACGCGTCGTGGCCGGTACCGGGGTACGGAACTCCGTACTGGCCCTGGCGGTCGTCGGGCGGTGTCACGGTTCCTCTCCTCACAGGATGCTGCGGTGCGGTGCAAGGGTGCGGGATCAGCCCGGACCGGCCGGGCTGGTGGTGCGAGGGGCCGTACAACGCCCGAAGCCGAGTCCGCCGGAGCGGACTCGGAGTTGGGCGGCGCTGGATACTACAAGTACTACGGAGCTGTCAGCATGCCAGCACCGGGGTGCCGCTGACGGCTCATCAGTCGAACAGGCCGTCAGTGCAGCAGGCTGCCTTGGAGTTCGGCGCGCAGGGCCGGGGTGAGGACGGCTCCGGCGCGGTCGACGAGGAGGGCCATTTCGTAGCCGACCAGGCCGATGTCGGAGTCGGGGGAGGCGAGGACGGCGAGGGAGGATCCGTCGCTGACGGCCATCAGGAAGAGGAATCCGCGTTCCATCTCCACGACGGTCTGGTTGACGTCGCCGCCCTCGAAGATCCGGCTGGCGCCGGAGGTCAGCGAGGTGAGGCCGGAGGCGACGGCGGCGAGCTGGTCGGCGCGGTCGCGCGGGAAGCCCTCGGACATGGCGAGCAGGAGACCGTCGGCGGAGACCACCACTGTGTGGGACACCCCGGGGGTGTTGTCCACGAAATTGGTGATCAGCCAGTTCAGGTTCTGTGCGGCCTGGCTCATCTGACTCAACTCAACGCTCCTGGTGGTTCGAGCCGCCGAAGAGATCGGTGCTGTTGTTCTGCTGTGGGTCGATCCGGAAGCTACCCGTATTGCCGGCGTCCCCACCGGCGTTACGGCCCTGCTCCACGCCGCGGCGCAGGTTGGTCAGCCGGCCGCGGACCTCCTCGGGGTTGCGGGAGACCTGCGGGCCGTCCTGGGCAGCCGGCTTGGCGTTGCCGGGCACCAGGTTCTGCTTCGGCACCCGGCGCGGCAGACCGGACTCGGTCACCCCGCCGGCGGCCGGCTCCCGGACCTGCTCGGCGCGCTGCCAGGAGTCGTCGTTGGCCGACTGCCAGGCACCCGCACCGGTCGGACCGGTCGGTCCGGAGGCACCGAGCCCGGACACCTCGTGGCGGCGCGCCGAGGCGTCGCTGCTGGAGGTGTCCTTGGCACCGGTGAACCAGTTCGGCTGCTCGCCGCTGTCCAGGCCACCGATCGCCCGGGCGCCCAACCCGCCGCCCGCGGCGAGCTGCTGGCCGGGACGGCGCTGCGGCAGGCCGGAGCCCAGGGTGTCGTTGCCGGATGCCGGAGCCGGCAGCGCCGGGGTCTGCTCGGGGTACGGGTGGCCGGCCGCGGTCTCCGGGCCGGAGTGGCCCCAGTCCCGGGCAGGCTGCTGGTAGCCCTGGTCGTACTGCTGGTAGCCGCCCTGACCGGCGTACTGCTGGTCGTCGGCGTACTGCCCGGCGTAGTGGCCGCTCTGCTGCGGCTGCTGGTAGCCCTGCTGGTACGACTGGTCCTGGTAGGGCTGCTGGTCGGCGTAGTAGCCGCCCTCGTAGGGCTGCTGGTAGCCGTCCTGCGCGTGGTCGCCCTCGACGAACTCGGCGTCCACGTACTCGCCCTGCTCGTAGCCCTGCTGCTCGTAGCCCGGCTCGTACGCCGACCCCTCGCCCTCGGGCTCGGTCGCGTCGCCGGAACCGGCCTCCAGGGCGGCCCGGCGGCGCTGGTCGAGCCGCAGCGAGCGCTGCATCGAGTCCAGCGCGGGGCTGAACCCGCCGGCGCCGCTGCCGACCGCCAGGGTGTCGTCGAAGCCGAGCTCCGCGGCGCTGCGCGTGCCGTACGGGTCCTGCTCCCACGGGGACTGCGGCGCCTGCTCGGCGAAGATCCGCGAGACCGTGAACTCCTCCTCCGGCTCCGGCATCGCGCGCAGCTGGGTGAGCGCGGCCGGGAGCATGACCAGCGAGGTGGTGCCGGCGGACTCGCCGGAGGGGCGCAGCTGGACCCGGATGTCGTGGCGGTCGGAGAGTCGGCCGACCACGAACAGGCCCATGCGGCGCGAGATGGAGGCGTCGACGGTGGGCGGCTCGGCCAGCTTCTCGTTGATCTCGGCGAAGTCCTCGGCGGTCAGGCCGATGCCCTTGTCGTGGATCTCGACCAGTACCCGGCCGTCCGGCAGTCGGGTCGCGGTGACGTTGACCCGGGTCTGCGGGCTGGAGAAGGAGGTGGCGTTCTCCAGCAGCTCGGCGAGCAGGTGGACGAGGTCGGTCACGGCGGCGCCGATGACCTCGGTCTCCGGGATGCCGGAGAGCTCGATGCGCTCGTACTGCTCCACCTCGGAGGCGGCGGCGCGGAGCACGTCGACCAGCGGCACCGGGGTGTTCCAGCGGCGGCCCGGCTCCTCACCGGCCAGAACCAGCAGGTTCTCACCGTTGCGGCGCATACGGGTGGCCAGGTGGTCCAGCTTGAACAGGTTCTCCAGCTGGTCCGGGTCGGCCTCGTTGTTCTCCAGGTCGGTGATCAGCGCCAGCTGGCGCTGGATCAGGCCCTGGCTGCGGCGCGACAGGTTGGAGAAGATCGCGTTCAGGTTGCCTCGGAGCAGGGCCTGCTCGGCGGCGAGCGAGACCGCCTGCCGGTGGACCTGGTCGAAGGCGCGGGCCACCTCGCCGATCTCGTCCTTGCCGTGCAGCGGGATCGGTTCGACGTTGGTGTCCACCCGGTCCGGGTCGGTCTTGGAGAGCTTCTCGACCAGGTCGGGCAGGCGGAAGTTTGCGATCTGCAGCGCCGAGGTGTTCAGGGTGCGCATACCGAGGATCATCGAGCGGGCGATGAAACCGGTGAGCAGACCGGCCAGCGCCAGCGCCGCGACCACGATCGCCGCGTTGAGGATGGCGTCGGTCTGGGCGCCGTCCTTGGCGTCCTTGGCGTCGGTAACGACGCTGTCGAGCAGGCTGGCCTCAGTGGCCCGCAGCGGCTTGAGGTGGCTGTCGGTGGCCTGCAGCCAGCGCATCGGGTCCAGGCCGGCGTCCCGCGAGCTGGCCAGCGCCGCGTCGGCGGAGGCCTGCCCGTTGAGCAGGCCTTGCTGGGCGACCTCGGAGTAGGCGAGCGCGATGTTCATCAGGCCGGCCATGCTCGGGATGGTGGTGTTGTCCGGCATCCGCAGCGGCACCCGGGTGTCGGCGGCGGCCTGCAGGACCAGCTGGTCCGCGTAGGTCTTGGCGTCGGCCGGGCTGGTGCCGGTGCGGAACTCGGTCAGCGAGACCTGCTCCAGCTTGCCCGAGACCAGCAGGTCCTCGATCAGGTCGGTGTTCTCGTGCCGGGAGTTCTGCTTGGTGACGAAGCCGACCAGCAGGTCGAGCATCAGGTCGCGCTGGGTGGAGGCGGCGGCCTTGGCCAGCGACATGGCGTAGATCGCGCGGCCACGGGCGACACCCGCGGAGCTGCCGGCACCGACCGAGTTGTCGAAGGCCAGCAGGGGGGAGACCAGCACCGAGTACGCGGCCTGGGTGGCGCTGGCGTAGAGCTCCGGCTTGTAGGCGTTGGCCCGCAGGTGCGGAAGCGCTGAGAGCACACCCTGGGCGGAGAAGTTGCGGGCTGTCAGCTCGGCGTCGTGGTCGGGGGCGACCTTGCTGTACGCATCCTGGTAGGCCTTCAGGGCCTGGTCACTGGCGGCCCGGTACTTGGCCACCGCGCCCTGGGGGTCCTGGTTGGTCATCAGGGGTATCAGGGTGAGGTCGCGCTCGTTCTCCAGCGCGTCGGCCAGCGTGGTGGCGGCGCGCGCCAGCTCGGCGGCCCGCTCGGAGTGGCTGGCCCTGACGTAGCTGTCGAACGAGGTGTTGACGCGAAGGCCGCCGAAGACCAGGCCGATGATGACCGGGATCAGCAGGATCGCGATCAGGCGGGTGGGCACCCGCCAGTTGCGGAAGGCCAGGAACTCGTACCGGCCGCCGGGCGTTGGGCGGTCGTTACCGCTGCCCAGCACCTCGGGGCCGGGGCCGCTGGGGCCGCGTCCGGCATCGGTCGAACCGCTCTGGGGGCGCTCGGGGTTCGCCGCGAAGGGGGAGAACCCGGCTGTGCTCTGGCCGCTGCGGTCCGTCTCGCGGGGCCCTGGGCGCCGCTGCGGGGTGACTGGCTGCTTACGCCTCACTCGACAACAACCTCTCGGCCGACTGGCGGCCATGGATCAATCCAGCGGCTACCCCTGGCCGCAGCCCGCTGCCGGGATGGAACTGCCGTAGGTGACTTCGGGGTAGCTGGAATTTCAGCACGTGCGGGGGGACGGGACAAACAGCTCCGGCGGTCCGCCCACCGGGGCGCATATCGGACATTCGGTGACAGGTCCGACGAAACTCTCGGATACGGTAAGCCGAGTGAATGCGAACCACTACGCTCTGCCACAAAAATGTCCGAAATGCCTACCGAACCGTTATGCGATACACAGTGGGGACCTCGATCCCGAGGCCCCCACTTTTCCATTACCGCAACCTGGCGAGCAGGGCGTGTTCGACCAGGGTGATGAGTGCGCTTTTGGCGCTGTCTCGGCGGCGGGCGTCGAGGGTGATGATGGGGGTGTCGGGGCCCAGTTGGAGGGCTTCGCGGACTTCGTCGGGGGTGTGGGGCTGGTGTCCGTCGAAGCCGTTGAGGGCGACGACGAAGGGGAGTCCGCTGTTCTCGAAGTAGTCGAGGGCGGGGAAGCAGTCGGCGAGGCGGCGGGTGTCGACGAGGACGACGGCGCCGATGGCGCCGCGGACGAGGTCGTCCCACATGAACCAGAAGCGGTCCTGGCCGGGGGTGCCGAAGAGGTAGAGGATCAGGTCCTCGTCGAGGGTGATGCGGCCGAAGTCCATGGCGACCGTGGTGGTGGTCTTGCCGGAGACGTGGCTGAGGTCGTCGATGCCGGCGGAGGCGCTGGTCATGACGGCTTCGGTGCGCAGGGGGTTGATCTCGGAGACGGCGCCGACGAGGGTGGTCTTGCCGACGCCGAAGCCGCCTGCGACGACGATCTTCGCGGAGGTGGTGGCGCGCGTGGCGGCCGCGGGGCTAGAGCTTGCGAAGTCCACTGAGGACCCTTTCGAGCAGCGTGACGTCCGGCGTTCCGCCCGACTCGCCGGCGGCGGCGGGCTGGTGGATGGCGACCAGGCCGGCTTCGGCGAGGTCGGCCACGAGGATCCGGGCCACCCCCAGCGGCACCCCGGCCAGGGCCGAGATCTCGGCGACCGACTTGACCTCCTGGCACAGCTGGACGATCCGCTGGTGCTCGGGCAGCAGGCCGCCGGAGCGGCCGGCCGACGCGGTGGTCGAGATCAGTGCCTCGATGGCGAGCTGGTAACGCGGACGGGTACGGCCACCGGTCATCGCGTACGGGCGCACCAGCGGCTGCTGCTCGTAGCCGCCGTTGTTCTGGTCGCCGTAACCGGAGCCGTACCCGTTGCCGTACGAGCCGGCCGGTGTCGGGGGCGGGGTCATGCGGGTCCTCCTAGCGCTGCGGCTGATGCTGCATCAGCTATGGGGTAGAGGCGTCGGGTCCGGCTGCCACCGGACCCGACGAGGGTGACGTGAGTCCCTGTCAGTGCAGGAGGCTGCCTTGGAGTTCGGCGCGCAGGGCCGGGGTGAGGACGGCTCCGGCGCGGTCGACGAGGAGGGCCATTTCGTAGCCGACCAGGCCGATGTCGGAGTCGGGGGAGGCGAGGACGGCGAGGGAGGATCCGTCGCTGATGGCCATCAGGAAGAGGAATCCGCGTTCCATCTCCACGACGGTCTGGTTGACGTCGCCGCCCTCGAAGATCCGGCTGGCGCCGGAGGTCAGCGAGGTGAGGCCGGAGGCGACGGCGGCGAGCTGGTCGGCGCGGTCGCGCGGGAAGCCCTCGGACATGGCGAGCAGGAGACCGTCGGCGGAGACCACCACTGTGTGGGACACCCCGGGGGTGTTGTCCACGAAATTGGTGATCAGCCAGTTCAGGTTGCTGGCTGCCTGACTCATCTGACTCAACTCAACGCTCCTGGTTCTCAGTGCCGAAGGCGTCCGGTGCGGCTGTTCGGTAGCCAGGCCGGCCGCCGTTGGCACCGGTGGGGCGTCCGAAACCGTCGAACGGCTGGCCGGCGGCCGTACCGTCCGGAGTCTGCAGCCCCTGGGTGGGGATGCCCTGGGTGGACTCGGCGCCCGCCCGGCGGCCCTGCTGGATACCGCGACGCAGGTTGGTCAGCCGGCCGCGGACCTCCTCGGGTGCCCGGGAGACCTGCGGACCCGTCAGCGGAGCGGCCTCGGCGGTGCCGGCCACCAGGTTCGCCTGCGGGGTGCGGCGGGGCAGCCCGGAGAGGGTGACCCCGTCCGAGGAGGGCTCGCGCAGCTGCTCGGCCCGGCGCCAGCGCTCGTCGTTGGCCGACGGACGCCACGGTGCCTCATCGTTGCCGCCACCCATCGGCGGCTGGCCCGGCCGGCCCTGCTGCTGGGCGGCCTGCTGCGGGTCGAAGCCCGGCGCGGTGGTGCCCGGCCGCTGCGGCTGGTAGCCGCGGGGCCGGCCCTGCTGCGGCGCCTGGCCACGCTCGGCCGGGGGCTGCTGGTTGACCTGGACCGAGGCCATCCGGCTGGCGCCACCGTTGCGGAACGCCTGCTGCGGGTCCTCGACCTGGCCGCCGGTCGGCATCGGGCCGTGCTCGGGGGAGCGGCGCGGCGGCAGCGCCATCGGCTGCTGCTGACCGTACTGCTGTCCCTGCTGCGGCTGGCCGTACGGCTGCTGCGGCTGCGGCTGCTGCCCGTACTGCTGGGCGGCCTGCTGCTGACCGAACTCCGGCTGGCCGTAAGGCTGCTGGCCCTGCTGCGGCCCGAACTGCTGCTGACCCTGCTGGGCCGGCGGCGTCTGGGTGCGACCCTCGCCGGGCCGCGGCTGCGGGTTGGCGACGCTCGGCAGCACCGGCTCGACCAGGCCCAGACCCAGCGGGTCACGCGGGTCGATCTCGCTGGCCTCGAAGCGCGGCCGGGCGAAGGAGGCGGTGCTCTCCACAGGGGTGGGCGCGGGCGCGCCCTGGCCGATCACCGGCTGCTGGACGGTCGGCGGACCCTGCGGGTCGCCGGCCTGCGGCCGGTTCTGCGGCTGGCCCTGCTGCGGCTGACCGGACTGGCGCTGCGGCAGACCGCCGGGGCGCCCGTTCGGGCCCACATCGGTCCGCACGTTGGGGCCCTGCGGACGACCGTCGGCCCAACCGTGCTGCGGCTGCTCGGCGGGGCGCTCGTGCCCGGAGCCGCGCGCCGCCGGCCGACCGGCCGGCTCCTGCGGCGCACCCCGACGGGGCAGACCGGGAGCACCGGCCGGCGCACCGGGACCACCGGGCGCGGCGGGACGGCGGCCGCCCTGCTGCTGACGTCCGGCCGGCGGGGTCTCGCGCAGCGACTGGCCGACCTCACGGGTCGGCAGGCCGAGACTCGGCGAACCCTGCGCGGGCATGGCGGGAGCCTGCGGCGCCTGCTGGCCCTGCTGCTGGCCCTGGCCGAGCTGCGGCCGGCCGGTCGGCGCACCCTGGCCGCCGCCACCCTGGCCGAGGGCCGGGGCGGGACGACCGGGCAGACCGCCGGGACCGTCCGGACCGGCCGGCAGCGGGCGCTGCTGACGCGCGGTCGGACCGACCCCGCGCGGCGCCTTGCTGGGCACCGCACCCGGGCGCTGACCGCGCCGGTCGGCGGAGTTGGTGACGTCCACCGGGAGCATGACCAGCGCGGTGGTGCCACCGGAGTCGCTGGGGCGCAGCTGGATCCGGATGCCGTGTCGCAGGGACAGGCGGCCGACCACGAACAGACCCATGCGGCGGGAGACCGAGACGTCCACCGTCGGCGGGTTGGCCAGCCGCTCGTTGATCTCGGCCAGGTCGTCGGGGCTCAGACCGATACCGGTGTCGTGGATCTCGATCAGCACCCGGCCGTCCGGCAGCGCGTGGCCGGTGACCCGGACCCGGGTCTGCGGGCTGGAGAAGGAGGTGGCGTTCTCGAGCAGCTCGGCGAGCAGGTGGACGAGGTCGTTGACGACCCGGCCCGCCACCTCGGCCGAGGGCACCGAGGCCAGTTCGATGCGCTCGTACTGCTCCACCTCGGAGGCGGCGGCGCGGAGCACGTCGACCAGCGGGACCGGACGGGTCCACCGGCGGCCCGGGTCCTCACCCGCGAGAACCAGCAGGTTCTCACCGTTGCGGCGCATACGGGTCGCGAGGTGGTCCAGCTTGAAGAGGCTGGCCAGCTGGTCCGGGTCGGCCTCGCGGCTCTCCAGTTCGGAGATCAGCGAGAGCTGGCGCTGGATGAGGCCCTGGCTGCGGCGCGAGAGGTTGGTGAACATCGAGTTGATGTTGCCGCGGAGCAGCGCCTGCTCGGCCGCGAGGCGGACCGCCTCGCTGTGCACCATGTCGAAGGCGTGCGCCACGTGGCCGATCTCGTCGGCCGAGTCGACACCGACCGGCTCGACCGTGACGTCCACGTCGTGCGGGTCGGCCTCGGAGAGGGTCTTGACCAGCTCGGGCAGCCGCCGCTCGGCGACGTCCTCGGCGGCGTTCTGCAGCTTGGTCAGCGAGCGCACCATCGAGCGGGCCACCAGGGCGGCGCCGAGGACGGCGACCAGCAGCACCAGGGCGATCAGCACACCGTTGAGGATGGCGTCGTTGTCGGCCTGCGACTGCAGCGACTGGGCCTTGCCCTTGAGCTCCTCGAGCAGCTGGTTCTCGATCGCCCGCTCGGCGTTGATGCGCACGCTGGACTGGTCGTACCAGTCCTTGTAGGAGCGCACGTCCGCCTGCTTGATGCCGTTGGCCTGCAGCACCTGGTCGGCGAACCGGTCGGCGAGCGCGACCTCGGAGTTGAAGCTCAGCCGGGAGCGCAGCTTCTGCGCCGCGGTGTTGCCGTAGATCGAGTTGAAGTTGGTGGCCGCGTTGTCGAACGCGGTGGTCAGGCGGTAACCGAAGCTCTGGTCCGAGGTGGACAGGTCGGGGCCGCCCGGGCGGGCCAGCGCGGCGCTGATCAGCGCGCGCTTCATCGAGCTGCTCTCCTTCTCGAGGGAGAACTGCTGCAGCGCACGGGTCGACTTGACCAGGTCGGGGTTGGAGGACGCGAGCGCGATGTCCTGGCTGATCGACAGCAGGTCCTTGATGATCGTGTCGTAGGACGCGACCGTGGCCTCGATGTTGTCGACCTGGGTGTACGCGTTGTTGCGGAAGTTCGACAGCAGCACCATGTCCTTGCGGACCTGCATCAGCAGGGAGTTACCGCCGGACAGGTCCATGTTGTCGAAGCTCTCGGCGCGCGCGTTGTACGCCTTGCTCACGTCGTCGGTGACCTTGCGAGCGGCGGCGACGTCGTCGTCCTGCTGGGCGGGGTGCATGGTCAGTGGGCCGGCGCTGAGGTCGCGCTCGTTCTCCAGCGCATCGGCCAGGGCGGTGGCCTTGACGGCCAGGTCGCTCAGGTTGGCCATCTGCGCCAGCTGCTGCGAGCTCTGCATGGACCCGGAGATGCGCAGGCCGCCGAGGACCAGCGCGACCACCACGGGCAGCAGCAGAAGCGCGATCAGACGGGTCCGGATGCGCCAGTTGCGCATCCGGAGCCGGCCCAGACCGGTGGCCCGGCGTCGGGTCAGCGAGCTGCGCAGCCGGGTACGGCGGCCGGCGTCGGCCTGCTCGGAGTCGGCCCTGTCGCTCTCGGGCGCCCCATTGCTGAGCCGGTCTCCCATGAGGGGGTCCGGCTCCGACTGGTGGGGGCCAGCGAGGGGCTCCGGCGACTCCGGCTGGCCTGCGGCGCCGCTACCCCTTTTGAAACGTCCCTGCACTGGCGTCGCAACCTCTGGACCGGGCGCCCCCTCCTCGTTGCCGAGGACGGGACGGTGTCGAGTTTCGATTTCGGCAAACCCAGCGGATCCGGGAATGCACGCGAGCCGCCGTGGGTAGCTCCTCTGCACTGCGCTGAGCCCGAGGGGCGGTCGTTGGACCGCGCTTCGCGGCGCTCGCAGAGCCGAGGAGGGTTCACCTCCGGCGGTTCGTGGCATTCCAGCACAGCGCGGGAACTCCAACAAGGGGCGGGGTGCCGCCCCCTCGGGTACTACCGACCGCGCGCACCGCCTCACGGACGGTGTGTCGAGGGCCGCGAATACGGCTCTTTTCGGACATCGGGCGGCCGACTGTCCGGAACCCGACCCTTCGGCGGGTTCCCGATATGCGCAGATCTTCCGGATTGTCGGAATTTACTTCTTGGGTGAAATATCCAATTTGGGAGCCTTGCCCAGGGAATTGTGAGCAAACTCACAGGCCAATGTGTAGCTTTGGTCACGGTCTCTGTGGAATGCGGTCCCTACCCTGACTCGTTGTACGGGACCTCCCGTCGCCGCAAGCCGTTCCCCAACCAAAGGTGTAGAAGAGATGTCCCAGACCCCGGCCAACTCGGTCACCAAGTCGACGCTCGGCTCCCGTTCCACGGCGAACCCGCGCCGGACGACCCTGGCCTCGGTCGCGGACTTCAGCCAGCTGCCCGGCGCCCGCAGCTCCCGCGAGCCGGTCGAGTACGCCGCCGAGCTGCCCACCAGCACCGCCAACCCGCGCCGCACCATCCTGATGAAGGTCCCGGAGCAGCAGCAGGCCTGAGCACGGCCCGCCTCTCCCGCACTTGATCCCCTTTCCGGTCGCGACCTGAGCTGCCCCTTCGCTCCGGCCGGGTGCCGCCTCGTTCCTCAGCGACCCCCACCCTCCGCTGCGTCGCAACTCAGTCGCTCAACGGGCGCCGTCACCGCTGGTGGCGGCGCCCTCGCCTGTTGGCCGGGCGATAGCCTGGAGCGGAATCGACCCAGCACCGAAAGGGCGCCAGCGTGCGTATTGCCAGGTTCTCCGTCCGGGAAGGTGACGCTGCCGGCAGCGTCACCTTCGGTGTGGTCGAGGGCGATGCCGCCCAGCCCGAGTCACTGGTGGTGCACGCCATGGCCGGGCACCCGTTCGGCGCCCCGCAGCTGACCGGCGAGAGCTACCGGCTCGGCCAGGTCCGGCTGCTCACGCCGATGCTGCCCAGCAAGATCGTCGCGGTCGGCCGCAACTACGCGGCGCACGCGGCCGAACTGGGCAACCAGGTCCCCGAGGTCCCGCTGACCTTCTTCAAGCCCTCCACCGCGGTGATCGGCCCGACCGAGTCGATCGCCTACCCGCCGTTCTCCTCCGACGTCCAGCACGAGGCCGAACTGGCCGTGGTGATCGGCCGGATGTGCCGAGAGGTCCCGCAGGACCGGGTGTCAGAGGTGATCTTCGGCTACACCTGCGCCAACGACGTGACCGCCCGCGACGTGCAGCAGCGCGAAGGCCAGTGGGCCCGGGCCAAGGGCTTCGACACCTCCTGCCCGCTCGGCCCGTGGATCGAGACCGAACTCGACCCGAGCGATCTGGCCATCACCTGCACGGTCAACGGCGAACTGCGCCAGACCGGGCGCAGCTCGCTGATGCTGCGCGGCATCCCCGAGCTCGTCTCGCACATCTCCGAGGCCATGACGCTGCTCCCGGGCGACGTCATCCTCACCGGCACCCCGGCGGGTGTCGGACCGCTCAACGTCGGCGACGAGGTCGCCGTCTCCATCGAAGGCATCGGCACTCTCACCAATAGGGTGATCAAGCGTGGCTAACACAGACCCGAGCGTTCGGGTTCGCTTCTGTCCCTCCCCGACCGGCAATCCGCACGTCGGACTGGTCCGCACCGCCCTGTTCAACTGGGCGTTCGCCCGCCACAACGGCGGCACCCTGGTGTTCCGGATCGAGGACACCGACGCGGCCCGCGACTCCGAGGAGTCGTACAACCAGCTGCTGGACGCGATGCGCTGGCTCGGCTTCGACTGGGACGAGGGCCCCGAGATCGGCGGCCCGCACGCGCCCTACCGGCAGTCCCAGCGGATGGACATCTACGCCGACGTGGCCCGCCGGCTGCACGAGGCCGGCCACGCCTACGAGTGCTTCTGCAGCACCGAGGAGTTGGACGCCCGCCGCGAGGCGGCCCGCGCCGCCGGTCTGCCGTCCGGCTACGACGGACTGTGCCGCACGCTGACCGAGGAGCAGAAGGCGATCTTCCGGGCCGAGGGCCGGCAGCCGATCCTGCGCTTCCGGATGCCCGACCAGACCATCGTCTTCGAGGACCTGGTCCGCGGCACGCTCAGCTTCGAGCCCAAGGACGTGCCGGACTACGGCATCGTCCGGGCCAACGGCGCCCCGCTGTACACCCTGGTCAACCCGGTGGACGACGCCCTGATGGGCATCACCCACGTGCTGCGCGGCGAGGACCTGCTCTCCTCCACGCCCCGTCAGATCGCGCTGTACGCCGCGCTGGCGGAGATCGGCGTCGGCAACGGCGGCACCCCGCGCTTCGGCCACCTGCCGTACGTGATGGGCGAGGGCAACAAGAAGCTCTCCAAGCGCGACCCGCAGGCCAGCCTGAACCTCTACCGGGAGCGCGGCTTCCTGCCCGAGGGCCTGCTCAACTACCTGGCGCTGCTGGGCTGGTCGCTGGCCGAGGACCGGGACCGGTTCTCCATGGACGAGTTGGTCGCGGCCTTCGACATCGGCAAGGTGAACGCCAACCCGGCCCGCTTCGACCTGAAGAAGTGCGAGTCGATCAACGCCGACCACCTGCGGGCGCTGGCGCCCGAGGACTTCGTGCAGCGATTGGTTCCGTACCTGCAGGCGCCCGGCCTGCTGCCGGCCGAGCCGACCGCGGAGCAGCTGGAGCTGCTCGCCAAGGCCGCGCCGCTGACCCAGGAGCGGATGGTCGTGCTCTCCGAGGTGGTCGACATGCTCGGCTTCCTCTTCGTCGACCCGGCCGCCTTCACGGTCAACGGCGAGGACGCGGCCAAGGCGCTGACCTCGGACGCCCGCCCGGTGCTGGAGGCCAGCATCAAGGCGCTGGAGGAGCTGGGGGACTTCACTCCGGAGCCGATCCAGGCCGCGCTGCGCGAGGCGCTGGTGGACGGTCTGGGCATCAAGCCCAAGTTCGCCTTCACGCCGCTGCGGGTGGCCGTCACCGGCCGCCGGATCTCGCCGCCGCTCTTCGAGTCGATGGAGCTGCTCGGCCGCCCGGAGACGCTGCGCCGGCTCACCCTGGCGCTGGACGGCCTGCCGGCCGCTTGAGGCACTGTCGGGCCTGGTCACAGCGCGGTGCTGTGACCAGGCCCGCGGTTATCGATTTTGGAGCGGGGCCGGGCGTCGGGTAATGTTCTTTCTGCGCCGCCCGGGAGGGAACGGAGAGGGACCAGAAGCCTCGCCAAGATCCACCCGACGGAGCCCGGTGCAAACATCGAGCAAGACCCCGCTAGGGGTTGCGTTCTGATGGGGTATGGTGTAATTGGCAGCACGAGTGATTCTGGTTCATTTAGTCTAGGTTCGAGTCCTGGTACCCCAGCGCAGTACGAGCAAGTAGTAGTACCGCAAGCCCCCGTTGTGTAGCGGCCTAGCACGCTGCCCTCTCACGGCAGTAGCGCCGGTTCGAATCCGGTCGGGGGTACGCAGTGCAAACAACTGTGACAGTTGCAGAATTGCATAGCAGGAGCCCCCGTTGTGTAGCGGCCTAGCACGCTGCCCTCTCACGGCAGTAGCGCCGGTTCGAATCCGGTCGGGGGTACCAGATCCTTCATCAGCCACCATCCGGAAGCTCCATCCCTGGAGGCGGCGAAGCTGGATCACCAAGTTTGCCCCCGTTGTGTAGCGGCCTAGCACGCTGCCCTCTCACGGCAGTAGCGCCGGTTCGAATCCGGTCGGGGGTACCAGCAAGTCGGCCGATGGATCAACTCCATCGGCTGCCTGCTGTTGGGGTATGGTGTAATTGGCAGCACGAGTGATTCTGGTTCATTTAGTCTAGGTTCGAGTCCTGGTACCCCAGCCACAAAGAAGCGCCCCCGGTCTCCCCGGGGGTTTTCTGTTTTCTCGAATGCGAGCCCGAAAAGGGGGCCGCGCACCGTTTCCGGTGCGCGGCCCCCTTTCTCCGTTTCGGATCAGCCCCGACGCAGCGCGTCGGTGAGGCGGTTGGCGGCTTCGATGATGGCCTGGGCGTGCAGCCGGCCCGGGTGGCGGGTCAGCCGCTCGATCGGTCCGGAGACCGAGACAGCGGCCACCACGCGGTTGGAGGGCCCGCGGACCGGCGCGGAGACGGACGCGACGCCCGGCTCCCGCTCGCCGATCGACTGGGCCCACCCGCGGCGGCGTACGCCGCTCAGCGCGGTGGCGGTGAAGCGGGCGCCCTGGAGGCCGCGGTGGAGCCGTTCGGGCTCCTCCCAGGCCAGCAGCACCTGTGCGGCCGAGCCGGCCTTCATCGGCAGGGTGCTGCCGACCGGGACGGTGTCCCGCAGACCGGAGAGCCGCTCGGCGGCCGCGACGCAGATCCGCATCTCGCCCTGCCGGCGGTAGAGCTGTGCGCTCTCGCCGGTGACGTCGCGCAGGTGGGTCAGGACCGGGCCCGCGGTGGCGAGCAGCCGGTCCTCGCCCGCCGCGGCGGAGAGTTCGGCAAGTCGGGGGCCGAGGATGAACCGGCCCTGCATGTCCCTGGTGACCAGGCGGTGGTGTTCGAGTGCGACGGCGAGTCGGTGGGCGGTGGGCCGCGCCAAGCCGGTGGCGGCGACCAGCCCCGCCAACGTGGCGGGGCCCGACTCCAGTGCGCTGAGCACCAGAGCGGCCTTGTCGAGAACGCCGACGCCGCTAGTGTTGTCCATACGTCGATACTGCAGTCTCAGTGGGCGAGACGCAAGTTCAATCTTCCGGGAAACCCGGCACCCTGGATGGAGAAGCCCGGGAGAGACCCCCGGAATGGGCACCCCACGACCATGATCAGGCCGGCAGTGCGGTCGGCTGGAGGGAACGCGATGGGACGGACACTGGCAGAGAAGGTCTGGGACGACCACGTCGTCCGGCGCGCCGAGGGCGAGCCCGACCTGCTCTACATCGACCTGCACCTGCTGCACGAGGTGACCAGCCCGCAGGCCTTCGACGGTCTGCGGCTGGCCGGCCGCCCCGTCCGTCGGACCGATCTGACGATCGCCACCGAGGACCACAACACTCCCACCCTCGACATCGACAAGCCGATCGCGGACCCCGTCTCCAAGGTGCAGCTGGAGACCCTGCGTCGCAACGCCGCCGAGTTCGGCGTGCGGATCCACTCGCTGGGCGACGTGGAGCAGGGCGTGGTCCACGTGGTGGGCCCCCAGCTGGGACTGACCCAGCCCGGCATGACCGTGGTCTGCGGCGACTCCCACACCTCCACCCACGGCGCGTTCGGCGCGCTGGCCTTCGGCATCGGCACCAGCCAGGTCGAGCACGTGCTGGCCACCCAGACGCTGCCGCTGGCCCCGTTCAAGACCATGGCGATCACCGTCGAGGGCGAACTGCCCGAGGGCGTCACGGCCAAGGACCTGATCCTGGCGATCATCACCAAGATCGGTACCGGCGGCGGCCAGGGCTACGTCCTGGAGTACCGCGGCTCGGCCATCCGGGGCCTGTCCATGGAGGCCCGGATGACCATCTGCAACATGTCGATCGAGGCGGGTGCCCGGGCCGGCATGATCGCCCCGGACGACACCACCTTCGCCTACCTGCAGGGCCGTCCGCACGCGCCGCAGGACGCCGACTGGGACGCCGCGGTGGAGTACTGGCGGACCCTGGCCACCGACGAGGACGCGGTCTTCGACGCCGAGGTCTTCATCGACGCCAACGAGCTGACCCCGTTCGTCACCTGGGGCACCAACCCGGGCCAGGGCGCCCCGCTGGGCGCCTCGGTGCCGGACCCGGCCTCCTTCGAGGACCCGCAGGAGCGCACCGCCGCCGAGAACGCGCTCAAGTACATGGGCCTGGAAGCCGGTACGCCGCTGCGCGAGGTCAAGGTCGACGCGGTCTTCGTCGGCTCCTGCACCAACGGCCGGATCGAGGACCTGCGGGCCGCGGCGGCCATCGTCGAGGGCCGCCAGGTCGCCGACGGCGTGCGGATGCTGGTCGTCCCCGGTTCGGTCCGGGTGGCGCTGCAGGCCATCGAGGAGGGCCTGGACAAGGTCTTCACCGCGGCCGGCGCCGAATGGCGGCACGCGGGCTGCTCGATGTGCCTGGGCATGAACCCGGACCAGCTGGCTCCCGGTGAGCGCTGCGCCTCGACCTCGAACCGCAACTTCGAGGGCCGCCAGGGCAAGGGCGGTCGCACCCACCTGGTCTCGCCCCAGGTCGCCGCCGCCACCGCGGTGCTGGGCCACCTGGCCTCACCGTCCGACCTGTCCAACGTCCCCGCGGAGGTCTGAGTCCGATGGAGAAGTTCACCACCCACACCGGCCGGGCCGTTCCGCTGCGCCGCAGCAACGTCGACACCGACCAGATCATCCCCGCCCATTGGCTCAAGAAGGTCACTCGCTCGGGTTTCGAGGACGGACTCTTCGAAGCCTGGCGCAAGGACGAGTCGTTCATCCTGAACCAGCCCGAGCGAAGGGGGGCCAGCATCCTGGTGGCCGGTCCTGAGTTCGGTACCGGATCTTCGCGCGAGCACGCGGTCTGGGCGCTGCAGAACTACGGCTTCCAGGCCGTCATCTCCTCGCGCTTCGCCGATATCTTCCGAGGGAACTCGCTGAAGAACGGCCTGCTCACCGTGGTGCTGCCGCAGTCGACGGTGGATCAGTTGTGGACCCTGATCGAGGCCGACCCGAACGCCGAGATCACGGTGGATCTCGGGGCCCGCGAGGTCCGCGCCGAGGGCGTGGTGGCGCCGTTCGAGCTGGACGAGAACGTGCGTTGGCGGCTGCTGAACGGACTGGACGACATCAGCATCACGCTGCAGAACGCTGATGACATCTCGGCGTTCGAGGAGCTCCGCCCGTCCTTCAAGCCGCGCACCCAGCCGGTCGCCTGACCCAGCGCATTCCGATGGCCCGTCCCCTTGCGAGGGGGCGGGCCATCATCCGTTGCGGGGGGGAGTTCACTCCTGACTGGGCGTGAGGATCAGGCATCAGCTGTGGTGAAGATGCGCTCCGTGATTTGTGAGAAGACGGGCCCCGCGCGTCGCAACTCTCAGTAGATGGCACAATCAAGGCATGCACCGGCACCACGAACCTCCGTACGCGGGCGGCGATCCCGCGTCGTCGGAGTTCGTGGCCCGGGAAGCCGAGAGTCGAATTGACGATCGGCCGGACGTCGAGACCTCACCCGATGAGGGACCGGACGACCCGGAAGTCGCGGCGCTCTACGCGCTTGTCGCAGAGCGGTTGAAGCAGGCTCACGCCCGCGTGCACGCGCTGCACGTGTCCGCGGAAGCAAAGACCGCTCTCACCCGGCAGCTGTTGATCGTCACCGAGACCGCCAAGCGCGATCTCCCGGAGGCGGCACGGCGGTTGAGTCGCTTTGTGCAGGACCTCGACGAGGGGCGTCCGCCCGTCGGCTGAGGTCGCAGACGCGCAAATCCATTGCGACACTAGGGTGATTCGCGCGTTTGGTAATTGAAAGTCCGCAAATAGATGCCTAACGTGCGAATTGAACGGATGGAATCATCCGGCGCCCGTTTCTGAAGGGGAAGACGTGAACAAGGCTCAGCTTGTCGAAGCGGTGGCCGAGCAGCTGGGTGGTCGCAAGGCTGCCGCAGAGGCCGTCGACGCAGTGCTCGACACCATGGTGCGTGCCGTTGTGGCCGGTGACCGGGTTTCGGTCACCGGGTTCGGCACCTTCGAGAAGGTGGAGCGCTCCGCGCGCTTCGCCCGCAACCCGCAGACCGGCGAGCGCGTCAAGGTCAAGAAGACCTCGGTGCCCCGCTTCCGTCCCGGCCAGGGCTTCAAGGACCTGGTCAGCGGCAGCAAGAAGCTGCCGAAGGAGGGTCCCTCGGTCAAGAAGGCCCCCAAGGGCTCGCTGACCCCGGGCAAGGCCGGTACCACCGCCGCCGTCAAGCGTGCCGCCACCAAGCGGGCCGCCGCTGCCGCCGAGGCCGCTCCGGCCAAGAAGGCCGCAGTGAAGAAGACCACCGCGGCGAAGAAGGCGACCGCCGTCAAGGCGACTGCCGCCAAGACCACTGCGGCGAAGAAGACCACGACGGCGAAGAAGGCGACCACCGCCAAGACCACCGCGGCGAAGAAGACCACCACGGCCAAGGCGGTTGCCGCCAAGACCACTGCGGCGAAGAAGACCGCTCCGGCGAAGAAGACCACCACCCGCAAGACCACGGCCCGCAAGACCGCCGCGAAGTAGTCGCGCGCTCTCCAGGCTCCTGGTGGTCCGTCAGGACCGAACAACGCCGCGGCGGCCCGCTCTCCCGTTCCGGGAGCGGGCCGCCGCGGCGTTGTTGACGTTGTGGCAGGTGGCGGTCGGTCAATCCTGCCCGGGATCGGGGAAGGTCTGCAGGGTCACGAAGACCACCCGGCGCTCCTCACCCTCGCCCGCCACCCGGATCCGCACCCGCTGCCCGGGCCGGAGCAGTCGCAGCCCGCCGGCTTCGAAGGCGGCGGCGTCGAAGGGCACCGGAGTGCCGTCGTCGAGCAGCACGGAGCCCTCGTGGGTGGTCGGGTCGAAAGTGAACGCGGTCGCCTGCATGCGGCCCAGCATAAAGGTGGGGTCAGACGAGCGCTGCGGCCGCTGCGAGGGTGTGCGGGCCGACCCCGAGCGCCAGGGCCTGAGCGAGGTCGGCGCCGGTGTCCACGTCGCGGCGCACCGACGGCACGTCGGGCAGCGCGAGTTCGTGGGCACCGCCGGCCGCGTGCCGACGGCGGGAGGCGCCGCCGAAGGCCGGGGCGAGCGGAAGTCCGGCGGCGCAGGCCAGCAGCGTGGTCCCGTGGCCCGGCGCGTCGGCCAGGAACGCACGCCCCGCGGCCGGCACCGCGCCCAGGACGCGGGCGAGTTCGTCGGGGCGCAGCGCGGGCAGGTCGGCCGAGAGCGCGGCCAGGGGCGTGCCGGGGCGCAACCGCCGCGCGTGCGCGGCGCCGTGCGACAGCGCGGGGTTGAGTCCGCCGCCGGGCTCGTCGGTGACCAGCACCGCGCCCAGTTCGGCCAGCCGCGGCCCCGCCACCGGGTCCCGGGTGACCACCAGCACCTGGCCCACGGCCGGGCAGTTCAGGGCGGCCGTCACGGTGTCCAGGGCGAAAGCCAGCGCCAGCTGAGAGCGGTGCGCCCCGGCGTACGGTTCGAGCCGGCTCTTCGCCAGGGCCAGCGGCTTCACCGGCAGGACCAGGCTCCAGTTGTCACGCGGTGGGCGTACGGTGTGCTGGGTCATCGGCGACATTCTCGCCCCGGTCCGTCCGTCTCGGCCAGAGTGCCTCCGTGCGAGGATGGCCCGCGACCGCTTTTCGCGCATTCCGCGTAATCCCGCGCCCACAACCGCGGCACCCGACGTGCCGCAGCACACGAGGAGGACCTGGGGTGGCCCGCCGCTCGTACGCCAGTTTCGGCAACGCCGACTACGGAATCTGGTACCGCTTCGCCGCGGTCCTGGTGAAGCCGGTGACGACCGCACTGGTGAAGCCCGAGTGGCGCGGGTGGGAGAACTTCCCCGAGGAGGGCGGCTTCCTGACGGTGGTCAACCACAACTCGGTGATCGACCCCGTGGTGTACGCCCACTTCCAGTACAACAGCGGCCGCCCGCCCCGGATACTGGGCAAGTCCTCGCTGTTCAAGGTGCCGTTCATCGGCTTCATGCTGCGCAAGACCGGCCAGATCCCGGTCTACCGGGACTCCACGGACGCCGCGCACGCCTTCCGGGCCGCCATCGCGGCGGTCAACAGCGGCCAGGTGGTGCAGTTCTACCCCGAGGGCACGATCACCCGTGACCCGCAGCTGTGGCCGATGACCGGCAAGAGCGGCGCCGCCCGGGTGGCCCTGATGACCGGCGCGCCGGTGATCCCGGTGGCGCACTGGGGCGCGCACGAGATCTTCCCGCCGTACGGGCGCGGGCTCGGCGGCGGCAAGGCCAAGGTGAGCCTGTTCCCGCGCAAGAAGGTGGTGGTGGCGGCCGGTCCGCCGGTGGACCTGAGCCGCTATCAGGGCAAGGAGCTGACCGCGCAGGTGCTGCGCGAGGCGACCGAGGACATCATGGCGGCGATCACCGGGGTGCTGGAGGGCATCCGCGGCGAGCAGGCGCCCGCCGAGCGCTACGACCTGCGCAAGGCCCGGGCCGGCCGGGCGGTCGCCGAGACCGAGGCGGCCGCGGCGGAGAAGAAGGCCGCGCCCACCAAGCAGGCCGCGCCGACCGAGCAGGTCGCCCCGGCCGAGCAGGCCGCTCCCAGCGAGAAGGAGGGCGACCGATGACCCGCTGCGCCGTCTTCGGCACCGGCTCCTGGGGCACCCCGTTCGCGATGATCCTGGCCGACGCCGGCTGCGAGGTGGCGCTCTGGGGCCGCCGCAAGGAGCTGGTGGACACCATCGCCAGCACCCGCACCAACCCGGACTACCTGCCCGGCATCGTGCTGCCCGACTCGATCACCCCGACCACCGACCCGGCCGTCGCACTGGCCGGCGCGGACTTCGCGGTGCTCGCGGTGCCCTCCCAGACGCTGCGCCAGAACCTCGCCGCCTGGGCGCCGCTGATCGGCCCGCAGACCGTGCTGGTCTCGCTGATGAAGGGCATCGAGCTGGGCACCGTCAAGCGGATGACCGAGGTGATCCGCGAGGTGGCCGGCGTCGGCGAGGAGCGGGTCGCGGTGGTCTCGGGGCCCAACCTGGCGCCGGAGATCGCCAAGCGCCAGCCGGCCGCCAGTGTGGTCGCCTGCACCGACGAGAGCGTTGCCAAGCGCTTCCAGCAGGCCTGCCACACCCCGTACTTCCGCCCGTACACCAACACCGACGTGATCGGCTGCGAGCTGGGCGGCGCGGTGAAGAACGTGATCGGTCTGGCGGTCGGGATGGCCGACGGGATGGGCCTGGGCGACAACACCAAGGCCACCCTGATGACCCGCGGCCTGGCCGAGATCACCCGGCTCGGGGTGGCGCTGGGCGCCGACCCGATGACCTTCTCCGGGCTGGCCGGGATGGGCGACCTGGTGGCCACCTGCTCCTCGCCGCTGTCGCGCAACCACACCTTCGGGGTCAACCTGGGCCGGGGGATGACGCTGGAGCAGACCATCGCGGCCACCAAGCAGACCGCCGAGGGCGTGAAGTCCTGCGAGTCGGTGCTCGACCTGGCCCGGCGCAACGGCGTCGACATGCCGCTGGTCGAGGCCGTGGTCGACGTGGTGCACAACGGTCGGCCGCCGCAGTCGGTGCTCAAGGACCTGATGGCCCGCTCGGCGAAGCCCGAACGGCGCTGACCGAGACCTCCGCTACATGGAACCGAAGCACCCACGCGGTAGTCTCACATCTGATATGAGCAACGAACCGACCTCCCCGAACCAGGCGGCCAAGCCGCGGGTCGCCATCGTCTTCGGCGGCCGTTCCTCCGAGCACGGCGTCTCCGTGGTCACCGCGGCGAGCGTGCTCCGGTCGATCGACCGGAGCAGGTACGAGGTGCTGCCGGTCGGCATCACCCATGAGGGCCGCTGGGCCCTGGTCAGTGACGAGCCGGGCCGGATGGCCATCACCGACGGCCGGATGCCGGACGTCGACCAGGTCGCCGAGTCCGCCGAGGGCCAGCTGGCCCTGCCGGCCAGTCCCGCCTCCCGCGAGGTGGTCTGGAGCGAGCCGGGCGCCGCGCCCAAGGTGCTCGGCGAGGTCGACGTGGTGCTGCCGCTGCTGCACGGTCCGTGGGGCGAGGACGGCACCCTGCAGGGCCTGCTGGAGCTCTCCGGCGTGCCCTACGTCGGCTCCGGCGTGCTGGCCAGCTCGGTCGGCATGGACAAGGAGTACACCAAGCGGGTGCTGGAGTCCTTCGGGCTCGGCGTCGGCCCGTACACCGTGGTCCGCCCGCGCGACTGGGAGACCGAGGCCGGCCGCGCCGCCGCCCGGGAGCGGATCGCCGAGCTCGGCCTGCCGGTCTTCGTCAAGCCCTGCCGGGCCGGCTCCAGCATCGGGATCACCAAGGTCAAGGACCTGGCCCAGCTGGACGCGGCGATCGAGGAGGCCCGCCGGCACGACCCGAAGGTGATCGTCGAGGCGATGCTGGAGGGCCGCGAGATCGAGTGCGGCGTGCTGGAGTTCGAGGACGGCCCGCGGGCCAGCCTGCCGGCCGAGGTGCTGGTCGGCGACGGCTTCGAGTTCTACGACTTCGACGCCAAGTACATCGACTCCTCCGAGGTGCGGATCCCGGCCGAGCTGGCCGCGTTCGAGACCGCCGAGATCCGCCGCCAGGCGGTGGCCGCGTTCGAGGCGCTCAGCTGCGAGGGCCTGGCCCGGGTCGACTTCTTCCTGCTGACCGACGGTCGTTGGGTGATCAACGAGATCAACACCATGCCCGGCTTCACCCCGATCTCGGCCTACCCGAAGATGTGGGAGGCCACCGGCGTGCCCTACGCCGAGCTGATCGACCGGCTGCTGCAGGCTGCGCTGCGCCGCTCCACCGGCCTGCGCTGACCCCCGCTCCGGGGCAACACCGAAGGCGGAGACCGCCGCAGGCAGGGACTACCGAAAGCGCCGCGCCCGGACCGGGTGCGGCGCTTTCGGTGGTTGCTACAGGTGCACCACCGGACAGGTCAGCGTGCGCGTGATGCCCTCGACCTGCTGGATCTGGGCGACCACCAGACGGCCCAGGTCGTCCACCGAGTCCGCCTCGGCCCGCACGATCACGTCGTAGGGGCCGGTCACGTCCTCCGCCTGGACCACGCCCTTGATCTTGGAGATGGTCTCGGCAACGGCGCTGGCCTTGGCGACTTCGGTCTGGATCAGGATGTATGCCTGTACCACGGAGGACCTCCCAGGGGTGGGTGGGGGCGGGAGCGCGCCGCGAAGACTGGATCACCACGCTACCGCGCCCCGGCCCCGGGAGGGGAGACCCCGGGCGGGCCGGTGGGCGTACGCTTCGCGCGGGGAGCGCGCCGCGCGACCACGACCGTGATCTGGTTGTCGCGATTCCGGTCGCCGGGATTCTGGAGAGGACGGCACATGCAGGGGACCGTGGGCGAGCTCGGCGAGTTCGGTCTCATCAGGGAGCTCACCGCCCGGCTGCCGCTCACCCCGTCGGTGGAACTCGGCCCGGGTGACGACGCCGCGGTCGTCCAGGCCCCCGACCGCCGGGTGGTGGCCACCACCGATGTGCTGATCGAGGGCCGGCACTTCCGCCGCGACTGGTCCACCGCCTACGACGTGGGCCGCAAGTCCGCCGCCCAGAACCTCGCCGACATCGCCGCGATGGGCGCGGTGCCGACCGCGATACTGCTCGGCCTGGTGGTCCCCGCCGACCTGCCCACCACCTGGGCCACCGAGTTGATGGACGGGCTGCGCGACGAGTGCCAGGTGGCCGGGGCCGGTGTGGTCGGCGGCGACGTGGTGCGCGGCGACACCATCACGCTGGCCATCACCGCGCTCGGCGACCTGCAGGGCCGGGAGCCGGTCAAGCGGTCCGGTGCGCAGGTCGGCGACGTGGTCGCGGTGACCGGCTGGCTGGGCTGGTCGGCGGCCGGACTCACCGTGCTCTCCCGCGGCTTCCGCTCGCCGCGCGCTTTCGTCGAGGCGCACCGACGCCCCGAACCGCCGTACCACGCCGGGCCGGCCGGCGCCGAGTTGGGCGCCACCTCGATGATCGACGTCAGCGACGGACTGGTCGCCGACCTCGGCCATGTCGCCGCCGCCAGCGGGGTGGACATCGACCTGAAGGCCGCCGACTTCGACATCCCCGCGCAGATGGCCGACATCGGCCAGGCGGTCGGCGTCGATCCGCTGGTCTGGGTGCTCTCCGGCGGCGAGGACCACGCGATCGCGGCCACCTTCCCGCCCGGCGTCCAGCTGCCGGCCCGCTGGCGGGTGGTCGGCGAGGTGGTCGCACCGAGCCGGCAAGGTGCCCGTGGCAAGGTGACGGTGGACGGCGCGCCCTGGGATCGCACGGCCGGTTGGGACCACTTCGCCGAGTAGCCTTGCGGCATGCGTATCGGTGTGCTGACCAGCGGTGGCGACTGCCCGGGACTCAACGCGGTGATCCGCTCGGTGGTGCACCGGGGGTTGGACGTCCACGGGGACGAGATCCTCGGCATCGAGGACGGCTTCCTCGGTCTGATCGAGGGCCGGGCCCGGGTGGTCGGCCACGACGACGTCACCGGGCTGCTCACCCTCGGCGGCACCGTGCTCGGCTCGGCCCGGGTCCGCCGGGACCGGATCGAGTGGGCGGTGGACCACGCCCAGGAGTTGGCCGCCAACCTCGGCATCGACGCGCTGATCGCGATCGGCGGCGAGGGCACGCTGACCGCCGCCAAGCAGTTCAGCGACGCCGGACTGCCGGTGGTCGGCGTACCCAAGACGATCGACAACGACATCGACGCCACCGACGTCACCTTCGGCTTCGACACCGCCGTGCACGTCGCCACCGAGGCGATCGACCGACTGAAGACCACCGCCGAGTCGCACCAACGGGTCATGGTGGTCGAGCTGATGGGCCGTCACACCGGCTGGATCACCCTGACCGCGGGCATGGCCGCCGGCGCCCACGGCATCCTGATCCCGGAGAAGCCCTTCGACATCGAAGCCGTGGCCCGGATGATCGAGGAGCGCTTCGACCGGGGCAAGAAGTTCGCCATCATCGCGGTGGCCGAGGGCGCCAAGCCGCAGCCCGGCACGTTCCGCTTCGACCACGGCGGGGTCGACCAGTTCGGCCACCAGACCTTCGGCGGGATCGGCACCCGGCTGGCCCACGAACTGGAGGACCTGCTCGGCAAGGAGGCCCGCCCGGTGATCCTCGGACACACCCAGCGCGGCGGCACCCCCACCGCCCGCGACCGGGTGCTGGCCACCCGGTTCGGCTGGCACGCCGTGGAGGCCGTCCACAAGGGCGCCTTCGGACACTTCACCGCGCTGCGCGGCACCGAGATCCAGCTGGTCCCGGTCGCCGAGGCGGTCACCCGGCTGAAGACCGTGCCGCAGGACCGCTGGACGGAATCCGAAGCCGTGCTCTGACCGGCTGAATATAGGTTGGGGTCATGTCCCAAGAAGCACCTCCTCGCGTTCTCACCATCGCCGGCTCCGACTCCGGCGGCGGCGCCGGCATCCAGGCCGACCTCAAGACCATGCTGGCCCTCGGCGTGCACGGGATGAGCGTGATCACCGCCGTCACCGCGCAGAACTCGCTCGGCGTCCAGGGCTACTGGGAGCTGCCCGCCGAGGCGGTCCGGGCGCAGTTCACCAGCGTGGTCGGCGACATCGGGGTGCAGGCTGTGAAGACCGGCATGCTGGCCTCGATCGAGCTGGTCGAGACCGTCGCCGACCTGCTCGCCGGCCTCGACGCGCCGGTGGTGGTCGACCCGGTCGGGGTCTCCAAGCACGGCGACGCGCTGCTCGCCGCCGAGGCGGTCGCCACCGTGCGCGAGCGGCTGCTGCCGCACGCCACGCTGGCCACCCCGAACCTGCACGAGGTGGCCCAGCTCACCGGCATCACGGTGCTGGAGGAGGGCGAGATGCGGCCGGCCGCCGATGCGCTGCTGGCGCTCGGCCCGCGCTGGGTGCTGGTCAAGGGCGGCCACCTGCCCGGCGAGGCCGCCGACCTGCTGGTCGGCCAGGACGGCGAGGAGTACTGGCTGCGCAGCCCGCGCTACGACAACCGGCACACCCACGGCACCGGCTGCACGCTGGCCAGCGCGATCGCCGCCGAGCTGGCCAAGGGCAGCGAGATGCCGCAGGCCGTGGCGGCGGCCAAGGAGTACGTCACCGGCGCGATCAAGGGCGGTTTCGCCCTCGGCGCGGGGATCGGCCCGGTCGACCACGGTTGGCGGCACCGGGGCTGACGGAGAACAGCAGCGGGCCCGACAAGAACAGAAGGCCCGTTCCATCCGAGGATGGAACGGGCCTTCTGGAGGACCGGGGTGGCGTCCTGCGCGTCAGCGCGAGACCTTGCCGGCCTTGATGCACGAGGTGCACACGTTGAGCCGCTTCGGCGTCCGCCCGATCACAGCGCGCACCGTCTGGATGTTGGGGTTCCAACGACGACGGGTACGACGGTGCGAGTGGGAGATGTTGTTGCCGAAGCCCGGCCCCTTGCCGCAGACGTCGCAGTTGGCAGCCACAGGAGTCACTCCAAGACTTCAGATCATTTACGTTCGAAAACCCCGGCTGATCCACCGGGACCACTCTGCGTGGGCCTGATCGGGTCAAGGGGGAAGCCCGGATTGTTCCAGGCAACCGGAGCAGCATACAACGACTGCTCCCGTCCCACGAAACTACCATGGTGGCTCGCTTGATCGCTGCGTCACGCAGGGTGCCCCAGCGCCCCGATGCCCCACACCCCAACAACGTGCCGGGATCCCGATAGCCTGCCCAACAGGCCCCACCCCGTTCCCGCTGCGTTCACCTGGAGGAGACCCGGTGCTGGAGACGCTCGACGCCACCGCCGTCCGCACCTGGTGCCGCCTCGCGCTGTCCGCCCTCGGCCAGGCCCGCGAGGAGATCGACGCGCTCAACGTCTACCCGGTGCCGGACGGGGACACCGGGACCAACCTCTACCTGACCGTGGAGGCCGCCACCGCGGCCGTGGAGCGCTGCTTCGAGGCCGGCGCCGACCCGGAGCTGGCCCCCGCCGTGAAGGCCATGGCCAAGGGCGCGCTGCTCGGCGCCTGCGGCAACTCCGGAGTGATCCTGGCCCAGCTGCTGCGCGGGGTGGCCGAGGTGCTGGCCGAGCAGGGCGGCGGCCCGCAGGCGCTGCGCGCGGCGCTGACCCGGGGCGCCGAGGCCGCCTACCAGGCGGTGGCCGACCCGGTGGAGGGCACCCTGCTGACCGTGGCCGCGCGGTCCGCCGAGAGCGCCGCCGCGGCCGCCGGCAGCCTGGTGGAGGTGGCCGGTGCCGCCCACCGGACGGCCCGCGACGCGCTGCTGCGCACCCCTGAGCAGTTGCAGGTACTGGCCCGGGCCGGCGTGGTGGACGCGGGCGGCCGCGGCCTGGTGGCCGTGCTCGGCGCGCTGGCCGACGCGGTGGCCGGCCAGCAGCCGATGGGCCCGGTGGCGCTCGGCGAGGACCTTCCGCCCACACCTTCCTCCCTCGGGGCGGATCCCTGCACCGATGAGCCCGAGCGGCTGCCCGGCCACCCCGCCTTCGAGGTGATCTACCTGCTGGACGCCGCCGACACCGCGCTGCCCGCACTGCGCGAGCGGCTGGCCGGCCTCGGCGACTCGCTGGTGATCGGCGGCGGCGACGGGCTGTGGAACATCCACGTGCACGTGAACGACGCCGGCGCGGCCGTGGAGGCCGGCGTGGCGGCCGGCCGGCCGCACCAGATCCGGATCACCCACTTCGCCGAGGCCGCCGCCCGGGCCGGCGCCCGGTCCGGCCTGGAGCCGGAGCCCGCCGCCGAGCGCGCGGTGCTCAGCGTGGTCACCGGCGAGGGCCTGGCCGAACTCTGCCGCTCGGCCGGCTCCGCCGTCCTGGCCGCCGACCCGGACGCGCCACCGTCCAGCACCGAACTCGCCGAGGCGGTGCGCCGCTGCGCCGCCCGCGAGGTGATCGTGCTGCTCAACGACCCGGAGCTGCGGGCCGGCGCCGGCGCCGCCGCCGACCAGTTGCGCGAGGAGGGCCTGCGGATCGCCGTGCTGCCCACCCGCTCCCCGGTGCAGGGCCTGGCCGCGCTCGCCGTGCACGAGGTCGCCCGGCGCTTCGACGAGGACGTGGTCGCCATGACCTCCGCCGCCGGCGCCACCCGGTACGCCGAACTCGCGGTGGCCGAGGGCGAGTCCTGGACCATGGCCGGCGTCTGCCAGGCGGGCGACGTGCTCGGCCTGATCGACGGCGACGTCGCGGTGATCGGCCGCGGGATCGCCGAGACCGGCGCCGAGGTGCTCTCCCGGATGCTCGCGGCCGGCGGCGAACTGGTCACCCTGGTGCTCGGCGAGGGCGCGCCCGGCGGACTGGCCGACCAGCTGGTGGCGCACGCCCGGCGGCAGCGGCCCGAGGTGGACACCCTGGTGTTCGCGGGCGGCCAGGAGAGCGCGCCGCTGCTGATCGGGGTCGAATAGGGGCATCGGGGTCGCGTGGCGCCCGTACTGTCACGGCTTTGGTGTTCCATAGGGTGCGATGGCTGCTCTCGATGAACCCCTGACCAAGCTGGTCGGCCCGCGCACGGCGAAGGCGCTCGCCGACGGACTCAAGCTGCACACGGTCGGCGACCTGCTGCACCACTACCCGCGCCGGTACGCCGAGCGCGGCGAGCTCACCAGCCTGGACGAGCTCGAAGTGGACGAGCACGTCACCGTGCTGGCCCGGATCGAGAAGGTCACCCTGATCCCGTTCCGCGGCCGCAAGGGCGACCGGCTCGAGGTGATCGTCACCGACGGGCGCGGGCGGCTCTCGCTGGTCTTCTTCAACCAGGGCTGGCGGCAGAAGGAGCTGCGCCCGGGCGCGCAGGGGCTGTTCGCGGGCAAGGTCGGCGTCTTCAATCGCACCCGGCAACTCGCCTCGCCCGACTACCAGCTGCTCGACGACGAGGCGGACTCGGGTACCGCCCAGCAGTTCGCCGGGCGGCTGATCCCGGTCTACCCGGCCAGCTCCCAGCTGCCCAGCTGGAAGCTCTCGCTGGCGGTGCAGACCGCGCTCGACAAGCACCTCAGCGACGTCGGCGAACCGCTGCCCGAGACGCTGCGCGCCGAGCGCGAGCTGATCCCGCTGCCCGAGGCCCTGGAACTGATCCACCGCCCGCGCAACCACGCCGAGTTGGAGCGGGCCCGGGACCGGCTGCGCTGGGACGAGGCCTTCGTGCTGCAGGTCGCCCTCGCCCAGCGCCGGGCGGCGGCCTCCGCGCTACCGGCCGTCCCCCGCCCGGTCCGGGCCGGCGGTCTGCTGGACGCCTTCGACGCCAAGCTGCCGTTCACCCTGACCGCGGGCCAGCAGGCGGTCGGCGCCGAGATCTTCGCCGACCTGGCCACCGAGCACCCGATGCACCGGCTGCTGCAGGGCGAGGTCGGCTCCGGCAAGACGCTCGTCGCGCTGCGCGCGATGCTCGCGGTGGTGGACGCCGGCGGGCAGGCCGTACTGCTGGCGCCGACCGAGGTGCTGGCGCAGCAGCACCACCGCTCGATCGTGGAGATGATGGGGGAGTTGGCCGAGGGCGGGATGCTCGGCGGCTCGGAGATCGGCACCAAGGTAGTGCTGCTGACCGGCTCGATGGGCGTGCCGGCCCGCCGGCAGGTGCTGCTCGACATGGCCTGCGGTGACGCCGGGATCGCGATCGGCACCCACGCGCTGATCGAGGACAAGGTGCAGTTCCAGGACCTCGGCCTGGTGGTGGTGGACGAGCAGCACCGGTTCGGCGTCGAGCAGCGGGACGCGCTGCGGGCCAAGGGCGGGCAGCCGCCGCACCTGCTGGTGATGACCGCCACCCCGATCCCGCGCACCGTCGCCATGACCGTCTTCGGTGACCTGGAGACCTCGGTGCTGGACCAGCTGCCGGCCGGCCGCTCGCCGATCTCCACCCATGTGGTCCCGGCCCTGGAGAAGCCCAACTTCCTGGCCCGGGCCTGGGAGCGGATCCGCGAGGAGGTCGGCAAGGGCCACCAGGCCTATGTGGTCTGCCCGCGGATCGGCGACGAACCGGAGGAGCCGGCCGGCAAGAAGAAGCGCAAGGCCGTGGCGGACGACCCCGAGGACCTGGGCGCCGCCAGTGACGAGCGCCGCCCGCCGCTGAGCGTGGTGGACACCGCCGAGATGCTCGGCAAGGGCCCGCTGGCCGGCCTGCGGGTGGAGATCCTGCACGGGCGGCTCGCGCCGGAGGTCAAGGACGAGGTGATGAAGCGCTTCTCGGCCGGGCAGCTGGACGTGCTGGTCGCCACCACGGTGATCGAGGTCGGCGTCAACGTCCCCAACTCCACCGCGATGGTGATCATGGATGCCGACCGGTTCGGTGTCTCCCAGCTGCACCAGCTGCGCGGCCGGGTGGGTCGCGGCAGCGCGCCCGGACTCTGCCTGCTGGTCAGCGACATGCCCGCGGGCAGCGCTGCGCGGGCCCGGCTGGAGGCGGTGGCCGGCACCCTCGACGGCTTCGAGCTCTCCCGGATCGACCTGGAGCAGCGTCGCGAGGGCGATGTGCTCGGCCAGGCCCAGTCCGGCGTCAAGTCCTCGCTCAAGGTGCTCTCGGTGCTGGAGGACGAGGAGGTGATCGCGGCCGCCCGCGAGGAGGCCGCGAAACTGATCGCCGCCGACCCCGAGCTGACCGATCATCAGGAGCTGCGCGCCGAACTCGCCGGCCTGCTCGACGAGGACCGCGCGGCCTACCTGGAGAAGGGCTGACGCCGCCCGGATCGTCAGGCAGCCCGGATCGTCAGGCGGCCCGGATCGTCAGACAGCCCGGATTGTCAGTACCGCGGGAGAGAATGAAGGTGTTCAGGGCGCACCCCCAAGGTGCGTTCCTGGCACGACATTTGGGGGTCCTGCCATGGCATTCCGTCATCTCAACGAGCTCCCGCTGGGCGACAAGATCTTCCGGGTCGAACTCGCCAGCGACGACGACCGAGAGGTCACCCTCACCCTGACCGGCTGGCGTGAGGGCCAGGCGGCCAACCCGCTGGCCTCCGGCAAGCTCCGCCTCCCGGTGGAGGACGTCGCCAACCTGCGGATCGCACTCAACCGGGCGCTGCGGGCGATGGCGATCGTCGCCGACGTCTCCGAGCCCATCCCCGACCGCGACGTGCTGCGCGAGCTCTACCCCGGCCACGGCGCCCCCTGGGTGCCGCAGCACGAGGAGGAGCTGACCCGGCGGTTCCACGAGGGCGAGACCGTCGCCCGGATAGCCGCCCGGTTCGGCCGCACGCCCGACTCCGTCCGCACCAAGCTGCGCGAGCTCGGGCACGACCCGCGCCGCCCCGAGTACTGCCCGCCCGACGGCTGCCTGTCCTGGTCGCGCTATGCCTCCCCGGCCCTGCTCGGCGCCGCGCCGCAGGAGTAGCGGGCGCGCCCCGTCCGTATCGTCGCCGGTCGCCCCGTATAGCGTGGTCATGCGTTACCCGAGAGACAGCACCCACCAGCAGAGGGACGGGTATGACCCGCGTCATCGCCGGGGCGGCCGGCGGCCGCCGACTGGCCGTACCGCCCGGCCGGGGGACCCGGCCGACCTCCGACAAGGCCCGCGAGGCGATGTTCTCCACCCTGGAGTCGCTGCGCGGCACCCTGGTCGGGGCCCGGCTGCTCGACCTCTTCGCCGGGTCCGGCGCGGTCGGCCTGGAGGCGCTCTCCCGGGGCGCGGCGCACGTCCTGCTGGTGGAGGCCGACGCGGCCGCCGCCAAGGTGGTCCGGGCCAACGTCAAGGCCATCGCGCTGCCCGGCGCCGAGGTGCGGGGCGAGCGGGCCGAGCGGGTGGTCGCGGGGGCGCCCCCGCAGGACCCGTACGACATGGTCTTTCTCGATCCGCCGTACGTCGTGACCGATGCCGAGCTGCGGGAGATGCTGATCACACTCCGGGCCGGAGGCTGGATCACGGACTCCGCACTCGTCACCGTGGAACGCAGCACCCGAGGTGGCGAATTCGGCTGGCCCGGGGGCTTCGAAGCGTTGCGCTCGCGTCGCTACGGCGAGGGCACGCTCTGGTACGGACAGGCAGTCTGACCAGTCACGAGAAAGGGACCCCACCCATGCGCCGCGCCGTCTGTCCGGGTTCGTTCGACCCGATCACCAACGGGCATCTCGACATCATCGAGCGCGCCTCCAGGCTCTACGACGTGGTCCACGTCGCGGTGCTGATCAACAAGAACAAGCAGGGCCTGTTCACCATCGAGGAGCGGATCGCGCTGATCGAGGAGACCACCGCCCAGTACGGCAACATCCAGGTCGAGTCGCACGCCGGCCTGCTGGTGGACTTCTGCAAGGACCGTGGCATTCCGGCCATCGTCAAGGGCCTGCGCGCGGTCAGCGACTTCGACTACGAGCTGCAGATGGCGCAGATGAACCGCGGCCTGACCGGCGTCGAGACGCTCTTCGTGCCGACCTCGCCGACCTACAGCTTCCTGTCCTCGACGCTGGTCAAGGAGGTGGCCTCGTACGGCGGCGACGTCTCGCACCTGATCCCGCCGGTGGTGCACCGCCGACTGGTCGACCGGATCGCCGAGCGAGCCGCCGGGTAGCGACGAGTGGGCGGGCGATTCTGTCGTACAGTCAGTACCCCCGCCCCGCGGTACTCACGGAAAGACTGAAGCCCCGTGGACGTCCAGAACAGAGTCGACGAGATCATCGCCGTGGTCGAGAGTGCCCGCGCGATGCCGATGTCGGCCTCCTGTGTGGTGAACCGGGCCGAGCTGGTCGCGCTGCTGCAGGGCCTGCGCGCGGAGCTGCCCGCCGAGCTCGCCCAGGCGCAGTCCGTGATGGCCGACCACGAGCAGGTGGTGGCCGACGCCCGCGGTGAGGCCGACCGGATCATCCAGGGGGCGCACGCCGAGCGCGGCTCGCTGATCTCGGACACCGAGGTGGTCCGCCGGGCCCAGGCCGAGGCTGACCGGATCCTCGCCGAGGCCCGCGAGGAGGTCACCGTGAAGCGCCAGGAGGCCGACGACTACGTCGACAGCAAACTGGCCAACTTCGAGGTGGTGCTCACCAAGACGTTGGGCGCGGTCGGCCGGGGCCGGGACAAGCTGCGCGGCGAGGGCGGCTACGAGCCCGAGGACGGCGAGGAGTTCCAGCCCGCCACGACGCCCAGCCCCGAGGTCGACGAGTACGTCGACGTCAAGCTGGCCACCCTGCAGGCGGTGCTCAGCGGCACCCTGGAGGCGGTCGGCCGGGGCCGGGACAAGCTGCTCGGCAAGGCCCCGATCGACGAGCTGGGTGCCTACCTGGCCGCCGCCGACCAGGCCCAGCAGCAGAAGGACCGGGCCGAGGCGGTGGCCGCCGGACTGGCCGACGCCGGACTGGCCGGCGAGGAGGAGCAGCCCTGGTACCGCGAGGAGGCGCCGGCCTGGCCGGAGCAGACCCCCGCGCAGGCCGGCTGGCAGACCGCTCCGGGCGAGTCCCCGTACCAGCCGGCCGCCGCCTACCAGGGCCAGGAGTACGCGCAGCCCGTCCCCTACGCCGGCGGCGAGTACCAGGACGCCTACGGCGGCAGCTACGACCCGTCCACCGGGCAGTACGCGGACCACCAGGGCTACGGCTACCAGCCGCAGCAGGCCGACCCCTACGCGGCGGGCTACGGCTACCCGCAGGACCAGGGCGGCGGCTACCAGGGCGTTCCGCAGCAGCAGGGCTACGAGCAGCAGTACGCCGGCTACCAGCAGCCGGCCCTGCCCGCGCTGCCGTCCGCGGCCGCCCAGCAGGCCCTGGACGAGACCAGCTTCTTCGACACCAGCATGATCGACATGACCCGGTTGCGGGAGCTCGGCGGCCGCTGAGCCCGGCCGCCGGGGTGCGAAGTTGGGCCTGGGCGCGCTCTCGGGTAGTCTGACCACTCCGGCCTTTCCGACGCCGGACCGTTCGGCTGCCCGCGCACCAGCGCAGCGGACCGAACCACCCCAGCCAAGACCCGCGCCGCGCAGGAATGCGCCCGCCGCCAGGAAGTCAGGAACCGTGAACCGCCTCGACCACCGCGACCCACTCGTGTTCGACACGCACGAGCTCGGCCGTCGCCCCGGCTCGATGCGCACGGTCGAGCGGACGCTCCAGGCGCCCGACGGCTTCGGCATCGTGGACGTGATCGGCGTCCCGACCGGCAGCGAGATCGCGCTGGAGCTGCGCCTGGAGTCGGTGGTCGAGGGAGTGCTCGTCACGGGCACCGCCGAGGCCCACGTGACCGGGGAGTGCGTGCGCTGCCTGGAGCCGGTCGAGGACGACCTCGACGTGGACTTCCAGGAGCTGTACTACTACCCGGAGACCGACGAGCGCGGCCGGACCCGGGCCTCGGCTGAGGAGGAGTCCTCCGAGGAGGACGAGGAAGAGACTTACCGGCTGGAGGGCGACTACTTCGACCTCGAACCGGTGCTGCGTGACGCGGTGGTGCTCGCACTGCCGCTGCAGCCGGTGTGCCAGGACGACTGCCTGGGCCTGTGCTCCGAATGCGGAGCTCGACTCAGCGACGACCCGGACCACCACCACGACGCCGTCGACCCCCGGTGGGCGGCCCTGCAGGGACTCTCCGCCGCCCCCGGCGACGAGGGTGACGAGAACAAGAACAGCGACACCCGTGAGGGTCTCGCCGAGAACCAGGAGAAGTAGCCGTGGCTGTTCCGAAGCGGAAGATGTCGCGCAGCAACACGCGCCACCGCCGTAGCAACTGGAAGGCCGTTGTCCCGGCCCTCGTGGCGTGCGACCGCTGCCACGAGCCGAAGCTCGGCCACATCGCGTGCCCGAGCTGCGGCACGTACAACCGTCGCCAGGTCCTCTCGGTCTGATCGGCGGGGTGCATCGATCGATGTCGGACGGTAACTCCTCCCGCAAGTCGTCTCCCGGCAACGGGGTGAAGGGCGGCGGGCCGGCCTCGACCGCATACGACGTCCTGGAAGGGCGCCTCGGGTACGTACTCGAGCGCGCCCTTCTGGTGCGTGCCCTGACCCACCGTTCCTTCGCCTACGAGAACGGCGGTCTGCCCACCAACGAGCGCCTCGAATTCCTCGGGGACTCGGTGCTGGGCCTGGTGGTGACCGACACCCTCTACCGCATCCACCCGGATGTCCCGGAGGGCACGCTCGCCAAACTGCGCGCCGCGGTGGTCAACTCCCGCGCGCTCGCCGAGGTCGGCCGCGGCCTGGACCTCGGTACCTTCATCCGGCTCGGCAAGGGTGAGGAGGGCACCGGCGGCCGCGACAAGTCCTCGATCCTCGCGGACACCGTCGAGGCCGTGATCGGCGCCATCTACCTGGACCAGGGCCTGGAGTCGGCGACCGAGTTCGTGCACCGCCTCTTCGACCCGCTGATCGCGGAGTCCTCGCAGCTGGGCGCCGGCCTGGACTGGAAGACCAGCCTGCAGGAGCTCACCGCCTCGGTGGGCATCGGCGTGCCCGAGTACGTGGTCGCGGAGTCCGGTCCGGACCACGAGAAGACCTTCAACGCGGCCGCCAAGGTGGCCGGCGAGGCCTTCGGCAGCGGCACCGGCCGCTCGAAGAAGGAGGCCGAGCAGAAGGCTGCCGAGAGCGCCTGGCGGGCCATCAAGGCCAAGTACGGCGACAACAACAACCCCGCCGCCCCTGCCGCGTAAGTGAGCTGAGCTGCCGTGCCCGAGCTTCCCGAAGTCGAGGTGGTCCGGCGCGGCCTGGCGAACTGGGTGACCGGTCGCACCGTCGCCGAGGTGCAGGTCCTGCACCCGCGCGCGGTGCGCCGACAGGCAGCCGGCGGCGGCGACTTCGCCGACCGGCTGACCGGCGCCACCCTGGGCTCGGCCCAGCGGCGCGGCAAGTACCTCTGGCTGCCGTTCACCGATGGTGGCTTCGCGCTGCTCGGGCACCTCGGGATGAGCGGCCAACTGCTGGTGCAGGACCCGGCCACTCCCGACGAGACCCATCTGCGGGTCCGGCTGCGGTTCACCGACGACGGGCGCGAACTGCGCTTCGTGGACCAGCGCACCTTCGGTCACCTGGCAGTGGAAGCCCTGTCGTTCGAGGCGGGCGATCCTGACGGCCTGCCGGCCTCGCTCGCGCACATCGCCCGGGACCCGCTCGACCCGCGGTTCGACGAGGCGGCCTTCTTCGCCGCGCTGGGCGCCAAGCGCACCACGGTCAAGCGGGCGCTGCTCGACCAGTCGCTGATCAGCGGGGTCGGCAACATCTACGCGGACGAGGCGCTGTGGCGCTCCAAGCTGCACTACGACCGCCCGACCGCCACCCTGACCCGTCCGCTGGCCGCCACCCTGCTGGCCAACGCCCGGGACGTGATGAACGCGGCGCTCGCGGTCGGCGGCACCAGCTTCGACAGCCTCTACGTCAACGTGAACGGCGAGAGCGGCTACTTCTCCCGCTCGCTGGACGCCTACGGCCGGGAGGGCGAGCCCTGCTACCGCTGCGGCACCCCGATCCGGCGGGTCGCCTGGATGAACCGTTCCAGCTACTTCTGCCCGCGCTGCCAGCGGGTCCCGCGCCAGCGCACCGACTAGCCCGCGCCAGGCCCTGGTTCGCCCCAGGCCCTGGTTCGAGGTCCTGGTTCGAGGTCCTAGTTCGCCGCCGCGGCGGGCTCCTTGGCCTCCTGCTGGATGGCCCCCTCGCCCTCGCCGTAGTGCGCCACCGCGACCGCGCCGGCCACCGCGAGGACGAAGCCGAGCACGCCGAGCCAGGCCATGCCGGCCCGGGTCGCGTCGCCCAGCCAGACCACCCCGACCACGCCGGGCACCACCGTCTCGCCGACCACCAGGGCGGCGGTGGCGCCGTTCACCGAGCCGATCTGCAGGGCCACGGTGTGCAGGTACATCCCGCCGAGGCCGCCGACCAGGATCGCGTAGAGCGCCGGATCGCTGAGCAGTTGGCCCAGGTCGAAGGGGTTGATGCCGTTCAGCACCCGGACCCCGATGCCGAGCGCGCCGAAGCCCAGGCCGGAGAGCAGGCCGGCCACGATCGCGCCGCTGGTGCCCATCCGCCGCACCACCAGCGAGCCGCCCGCGATCAGCGCCACCGAGATCAGCAGCAGCCACCAGTGGGTGGCGATCGGCGTGGTTCCGGTCCCCTCCGGACCGGCGGCCACCGCCAGCAGCACCAGCGCGCCGCAGACCACGCCGATCGCCGTCCACTCCGCACGCTTGAGCCGCAGGCCGAGCAGCTTGGTGCTGCACACCGCGGTGATCACCAGGTTGGCGCTGATCACCGTCTGGGAGAGGAAGAGCGGCAGCAGCCGCGCGGAGAGCGCGCCCAGCACGAAGCCGACGAAGTCGAGCACGGTGCCGAGGATGAACTCCCAGGTGACCACGGCCTTGGCGGTGGAGCTGAGGCTCGGCCCGCCGTGCTCGGTGACCTGTGACCGGTCGGCGGCCGCTGCCTCCTCGCGGGCCGAGCGGCGCGAGCCGACAGCCTGCAGGACCGAGCCGACGCCGTAGCAGGTGGAGGCGGCGACGGCGGTCACCAGGCCGATGATCACAAAGACTCCCGTTGCGGTGGGTTTGGTCCCACTATGCCCTGCCGGCGGGAGTTCACAGAACCCCCGCCCGGTCCCACCAGCGCACTTGCCCTAGTCCACGCACGGAATGCCGCCCATCTTCACCGCGGGGCCCTGCATCGGCAGGCCGGCCGCCGGGTCGGCGGCTGCGGAGCTCGCGGCGCCGCCGGCCGCCGAGGGCGCGGCCGAACCGGGCGGGGTGAAGCCGGTGCCCAGGGTGACCAGGATGTGCCCGGCCTTGACGGCGGAGCTCGCGGCGGCGGTCACGCCGTACCGGGCCGCGACTTGCTCGGCGCCGTCCTTGGCCCCGGCGCCGTAGGTCACCGTGGTCTTGGCCTGGTGCGGGCCCTGGGCGGCGCGGCCCTCGGTGAAGCCGAGTTGGACCAGTGCCTTCAGCTCGCTGTCGGCGGCGTGCGCGACCGCGGAGGTGTTGGTCACGTCGACGGTGCCGCTGCCCCGGGCCGCCGAAGCGGCAACCTGGTCGGGGGAGGGGCTCGGCGCGGCCGCGGGGGGCGGCGCGCTCGCGGCCGAGCCGCCGTCCACCGGGTTGTCGGCCGGCGCGGGGTCGTGTCCGATCAGCTGCTGCACGATCCGCTTGATCTGGACCGGGTCCACCTTGTTGACGTCCTGCCCGTTGATCGTCGCGAAACCGGCGATCGGCAGGGTGTTGGCCGTGACGTGGCCCCCCGACAGGTTGGGCGCCTGCTGGGCGAAGTCCAGCACGTCCCACCGGTCGTCCATCACCACGTCCTTCTTGACCACGCCGAACAGCTGCCGCATCTTGCCGAGGTCGCCGACCACGCCCTGGTCCTTGAGCTTCTTCACCACCGAGGAGATGAAGGCCTGTTGGCGGTGCGTCCGGTCGAAGTCGCCGCCGGCCAGGTTGTGCCGCTGGCGGACGAAGGAGAGTGCCTGCGAGGCGTTGAGCGTGTTGAGGCCGGCGCGGAAGTCGGCGCCGGAGCCCTGGCCGGCCATCGCCGGGTCCTTGGTGTCGTGGTTGAGGCAGACGGTGATCGGTTCGACGGCCTTGGCGATGTCGTAGAAGCCGATCAGGTTGACCTCGGCGAAGTGGTCGATCGGAATGCCGAGGAAGTTCTGCACGGTGGCCAGCGTCGCCCGGCGGCCGGCCTCCCGGCTCTGCCGCTCCAGATCGGCCTTGGAGAGCCCCTTGCCGGCCAACTTGGACTCGGCGCTGGCCTTGGCGATCCCGTAGGCCTCCTTGATCTTGTGCATCTTCCCGTCGGCGCCGACCGTCTGGACGTAGTCGTCGCGCGGGATGGAGAGCGCGGTGACCTGGCCGCCGTTGGCCGGGATGTGCATCACCATCAGGGTGTTGGTGTTGTAGCCGCCGACCTCGCTGCTGGAGCCGGCGTGCAGCTCGTCCTGGACGAACTGGCCGTCGATGTCGGAGCCGTCCATGTTCTTGCGGCTGTCCAGGCCGATCAGCAGCAGGTTGACCGAGTTGTCCAGGTGGGGCGGGGCGGCCTTCTTGATGTCGTCCAGCGCGCTGGAGGTGGTCAGGCCGGTGCGCAGCGAGTGGACGGCGAACCAGGTGACGCCGCAGGTGCCGAGGATCGCTAGCGAGGTGGCGCAGGCCACCGTGCGGCCGGCCACCAGCAGGGGCGAGCGGCGCTTGGCGGGGGAGCGGTCAGCCATGGCGGGCGCCCTTCTTCCCGGGCTTGCGGTCGAGCTTCTCGGGCTTGCTGTCGAGCACGATGCGCAGCAGGACCACCGCGAGGGCCGCGCCCAGCGCGGCCACCATCACCAGGAACCCGGCGGCCAGCCAGCGGGCGAGGTCGGCGGCCAGCGCCTTGGCGGTGTCGTCCTGGCCGCGGCGGGCGAGGTACTCGGCGCCGCAGGTGCTGACCAGCACCACCGGGGCGACGGCGCTGAGCACCCACCACCAGCCGGCCCGGGTGGCCAGCCAGGCGGCGGCGGCGAAGCCCAGCACGGTCAGCACCTGGTAGGTCGCGCCGAGGCCTGGGCCGAGCAGTTCGTCGGTGAGGGCGCCGAGGACCGGCAGGCCGAGGGCGGCGGCCAGGGTCGGGCCGGTGGCCGGGCGGCGGGTTCTGATCCGGCCCGACGCCGAGCGGGCGGCGGCCCGGCCGGCCCGGGGCCGCCGGTCCCGGGCCGGCGGCGCGTCCGAGCCGCGGCGCGGCGCCGGCAGCGGGGTGCGCGCCTGGTGGTGCGGTTGCCCGTCGTCCTGGACCTCGCCGGGGAGCGAGGTCACCCGTTGGCCTGCCATGTCCCCTACCTCGTCCGGTCAGCCGGGGTTCCCGGCGGTCGAGCCGACGGCCGTCGGCATATGACAGTTGCGCAATCTAGCAAGTGTTTGGACGACTTGGGCGGATCGAACGGTTCCGCGATCCCGGGAACGTAACACTTGCGTAAGAGAACAAGTTTTGGTCCGGCCTTGGGTCTGCCTTGGTTGACATGCTAACCATCCTTCAAGATGCGGTAGTTGGCGGCTCGCGCGACAGCCGGGCGCCCCGCACCGGGCCGGGTGCTCCGATCAGGTCGGTTGGGCGGCCCGGTAGCGTCTGGTGCATGAGAATCGTTCTTCGCCGTTCCTGGGCACGCGGTCCGGCCGTCGCCCTGGCGACGCTGCTCGGACTGCTGGTCCTGCTCGTCCCCGGCTCCGCCGTCGCGGCGGGCGGACTCGACGACGCCGCCGCCTCCCTCAAGCAAGGCAAGGTCTACGTCGACCCGGCCATGACCGGCCAGTTTTCGAAGGCCCAGGCCGACGCCCTGACCAAGAAGATCAAGGACGCCGACAAGCCGATCATGGTCGCCGTGGTCCCGGCCACCGACCAGTACCCGGCCCGGACGGTCTTCCAGGACCTGCGCACCAAGGCCGGCATCACCGGCGTCTACGCCGTCTGGCGCGGCACCCAGTTCGACGTCCGTGCCGACGCCGCCGCGCTGAGCAGCCAGACCGCACGGAACTACGCCCAGGCCGCGTCCGATTCCCACCACGGTGACATCAACGGCACACTGACCGATTTCGTCACCAACGCCGCGCCCAAGGTCAAGGGCCACGCCCCCGGCTCCTCCGGCTTCAGCGCCGCGATGATCGTGGTGCCGCTGGTCCTGCTGGCCCTGGTCGGGGTCGGCGCCTTCCTGCTGATCCGGCGCTCGCGCAAGCGCAAGGCCGAGAAGCTGGCCGCCGAGCTGCGCGCCCTGAAGGTCGTGGTGGACGAGGACATCACCGCCTTCGGCGAGGAGCTCGACCGCCTGGACTTCAGCCCGGGAGCCCCCGGTGCCGACGACGCCCAGCGGGCCGACTACACCCACGCGCTGGACGCCTACGAGACCGCCAAGCGCACCATGGACGAGGCCAAGAAGCCCGAGGACGTCAAGGCCGTCACCACGGCCCTGGAGGACGGCCGGTTCTCGCTGGCCACGCTGGCCGCCCGGCGCGAGGGCCGGCCGCTGCCGGACCGCCGCCCGCCGTGCTTCTTCGACCCGCGCCACGGCCCCTCGGTGCAGGACGCCGACTGGGCGCCGGCCGGTGGCGCGGCCCGCTCGGTGCCGGTCTGCGCGGCCGACGCGCAGCGCCTGGCCGCCGGCCTGGACCCGGCGATCCGCACCGTGCAGACCGAGCACGGCCCGCAGCCGTACTGGAACGCCGGGCCGGCCTACGGCCCCTGGGCGGGCGGCTACTTCGGCGGCTACGGATCCGGCCTGCTGCCCGGCCTGCTGGTCGGCACCATGCTCGGCTCGGTCTTCTCCAGTACGCCGGCCTACGGCTACGGCGGTGGCTACGGCGGCGGCGATTACGAAGGCGGCGGCCACGAGAGCTACGAGGGCGGCGACTTCTCCGGCGGCGACTTCAACAGCAACGACTTCGGCGGCTTCGACGGCGGTTCGTTCGACGGCGGCGGGGACTTCGGTGGTGGCGGGGACTTCGGCGGCAGCGACTGGTGACACCCGAGCGGGTTTGAGAACAGAACCCGCTATGGCAGTGTTGGCATCGTGACCGCCAACACTGCCAGCTCCGGTTCCGCCGCCGGCCGGCCCGGCCCGCCGCCCGGCCGGCCGTGCTCGATCGCCGCCGCACTGCAGATCCTCGGTGAGAAGTGGGCGCTGCTCGCGGTCCGCGAGATCTTCTACGGCAACCGCCGCTTCGACCGGATCGTCCGCAACACCGGCGCCCCGCGCGACCGCCTGACCGCCCGGCTGCGCGCCCTGGAGGAGGCCGGCGTGCTGGAGCGGCGGCGCTACCAGGAGCGGCCGGCCCGCTACGAGTACCACCTCACCCAGGCCGGCCGAGAACTGGCGCCGGTCACCCAGGCGCTGCTGGTCTGGGGCGACCGCTGGGCGGTGGACGAGCCCCCGGTCACCCTGTGCCACCACGACCACGCGCTGGACGCCGCCTGGGTCTGCCGCGACTGCGGCGAGGAGGTCCGCCAGGGCGAGATCGGCCTGGAGATCCACTCGCCCGGCTGGCAGCGCGAGGGCCCGGTGGGCTGAGCGATATCGTCAAGGGATGTACGAAGACGTCCGAGTCACCGCCTGGGTGCGCGGCAAGGTCCAGCAGGTGGGGTTCCGCTGGTGGACCAGGGCCCGCGCGTTGGAGATCGGCCTGACCGGTTATGCCAGCAACCTCGACGACGGACGGGTCCAGGTGGTGGCCGAAGGCAGCCACGCCGACTGCGAGCGCCTGCTCGCGCTGCTCCGCGGTCCGGACACTCCGGGCCGGGTGAGCGGGGTGACCGAGATCTGGAGCGCCACCGGTGACGGCTACGACTCCTTCGCGATCCGCTGACCCGAGGCCGATGTCCAACGTTCGGCGTTCAGGGGTTGCCTTTGTCGCGTTCTCGTGGTTGACTCCGCATCGAGCAGTGATCCACCACACGGGGTGAGGTTTCACCGCTGCCTCTGGCGTGACTCGACCGCCATGCAGGTGACAGAGCACTTGTAGCTCGCGGTGATCGTGTTGACCCGTACGGTCTTTGGTGAGACCCTGGAAGCCCGCGCATGCGACGGCGATTTCGGGCAGGGCCATGCCCTGTGGCCGCACATCCACAGTGTTTGACCTCTTGTGCCCAGCCAGCACTGCCCTTGATCGTGCAGCGCGTGCGTCACCCCTTCCCTCGACCTGTACCGTACCGGTTCGGTCACTCAGCGTGGAGGACCATACATCATGGCAAAGGCGCTTCTCGGGTACGTCGGCGGCCCCGACCCGCGAATGCTGTCCGAGATGCGGCGGCTTCAGCAGCGCGTCCAGGACCTGGAGGCCGAACTCGTTCGGATGCAGGCCGAGAACGACGCACTCGTCGCTGTCGCTGACGAGCACTCACTGCTCGACAGCATCGGTCTTGGACAGCGGGAGCCCGCACTCACCTGATCCAGGAATCGAGATCGACCGGCCATCCGACCGGCCGATTTTGCCGCGCACCGACGCGATCACCCTCGGGACGCGAACATCGGGGACGCCCTTACCGGCGTCCCTTCGTCGTTTCCTCCAGCTTGACAGCAGCTCAGCAAATTCTTCCTGAGGCTGCCCACGGCCCGGCCGGGTGAAACCGCCGAGGCACGGCGGATACAGTCGGGCGGGTGCACCTGAAGAGCCTGACCCTGCGCGGCTTCAAGTCCTTCGCCTCGGCCACCACGCTGCGCTTCGAACCCGGTATCACCTGCGTGGTCGGCCCGAACGGCTCGGGCAAGTCCAACGTGGTCGACGCGCTCTCCTGGGTGATGGGCGAGCAGGGCGTCAAGTCGCTGCGCGGCGGCAAGATGGAGGACGTCATCTTCGCCGGCACCAGCGGGCGGGCCCCGCTCGGCCGGGCCGAGGTCGCGCTCACCATCGACAACAGCGACGGCGCCCTGCCGATCGACTACGCCGAGGTGACGATCAGCCGCACCATGTTCCGCAACGGCGGCAGCGAGTACGCGCTCAACGGCGACACCTGCCGACTGCTGGACATCCAGGAACTGCTCTCCGACTCCGGCATCGGCCGCGAGATGCACGTGATCGTCGGCCAGGGCCGACTGGACTCCGTGCTGCACGCCGACCCGATGGGCCGCCGGGCCTTCATCGAGGAGGCCGCCGGGGTGCTCAAGCACCGCAAGCGCAAGGAGAAGGCGCTGCGGAAGCTGGACGCGATGGCGGCCAACCTCAACCGGGTGCAGGACCTGGTGGCCGAACTGCGCCGCCAGCTCGGACCGCTCGGCCGACAGGCCAAGATCGCCCGCCGGGCGGCCGGCATCCAGGCCGAACTGCGCGACGCCCGGCTGCGGCTGCTCGCCGACGACCTGCTGAGCCTGCGCCAGGCGGTGCAGGCGGAGGTGGCCGACGAGTTGGCGCTGCGGCTGCGGCGCTCCACCGTGGAGCAGGAACTCATCCGGGCCCGGCAGCGCGAAGCGGTCCTGGAGGCGCAGGTCGAGCAGCTCGGACCGCGACTGGAGGCCGGCCGGCAGGCCTGGTACCAGCTCTCCGCGCTGGCCGAGCGGACCAGGGGCACGATCGGCCTGGCCGAGGCCCGGGTGCGGCACGCGAGCACCGGGGGAGCGGCCGAGGAGCGGCGCGGGCGTGATCCCGAGGAACTCGCCGCCGAGGCCGAGCGGGTGCGCGAGGAGGAGGCGGCGCTGACCGAGGCGCTGGAGGAGACCCAGTACGCGCTGGCCGAGGCGGTGGAGCGGCGCGCCGAGCTGGAGCGGGCGCTGACCGTGGAGGAGCAGCGGCTGCGGGCGGCCGCCCGGGCCGCCGCCGACCGGCGCGAGGGCCTGGCCCGGCTGCAGGGCCAGGCCGCGGCCGCGGCCTCGCGGGCGGCCGGCGCGCAGGCGGAGATCGACCGGCTGGCCGCCGCGCGCGAGGAGGCCGAGCTGCGTGCCCAGGCGGCGGGCGCGGAGTACGAGCTGCTGCGCGAGCAGGTGGCCGGGCTGGAGACCGGGGACGAGGAGCTGGAGGCGGCGCACGACCAGGCGCGCGAGCGGCTGGCCGGCGCGGAGCGTGAACTGAGCGGCGCGCGGGAGGCGGCAAGTGCTGCCGAGCGTGAGCGGGCCGCCCTGACGGCCCGTCACGAGGCGCTCTCGCTCGGCCTGCGGCGCAAGGACGGCACCGGTGCCCTGCTGGCCGCCGCCGACCGGCTCACCGGGGTGCTCGGCCCGGCGGCCGAGCTGCTCACAGTGGCACCCGGCCACGAGGTGGCGCTGGCCGCGGCGCTCGGCGCGGCCGCTGACGCCGTCGCGGTGGCCGGCCTCGATGCCGCCGCCGACGCGCTGCTCATGCTGCGCACCGAGGACGCCGGACGAGCCGCGCTGCTGATCGCCGGCGCCCCCGACACCCCGGCACCGGCCCCGGCCGTCGAGCCGAGCCTGCCCGCCGGTGCCCGCTGGGCCGCCGAGCTGGTCGACGGCCCCGCCGCACTGCTGCCCGCCGTGCGCGGGCTGCTCGCCCGCACCGCGCTGGTCGCCGACCTCGACGCCGCGCGCCGGCTGCTCGCCGACCACCCCCGGCTCACCGCCGTCACCGCCGAGGGCGACCTGCTCGGCCCCGGCTTCGGCCAGGGCGGCGCGGCCGGCGCGCCCAGCCAGCTGGAGACCCAGGCCGCCGTGGACGCCGCCGCCCGGCAGATCGAGGAGCTGACCGGCCGCTGCGCCGAGCTCGCCGAGCAGCTGGCCCAGGCCAAGGAGGACCGCCGCGAGCAGGCCGCCGAGCTGGAGCGACTCACCGTCGACCGGCGCCGCGCCGAGAAGCAGCGCGCCGAGGTGGCCGGCTCGCTCGGCCGCCTCGGCGGCCAGGCCCGGGCCGCGGCCGCCGAGGCCGAGCGCGCGGCGGCGGCCGTGCAGCGCGCCGAGGAGGGCCGGCAGGCCGCCGACGCCGCGGCCGAGGAGCTCGCCGCCCGACTGGCCGCCGCCGAGGAGCTGGCCGAGGAGGGCGCCGAGGAACCCGACGCCGCCGAACGCGACCGCCTCGCCGAGGCCGGCACCCAGGCCCGGCAGGCCGAACTGGAGGCCAGGCTCGCGGTCCGCACCCATGAGGAGCGGGTCCGCTCGCTGGCCGGCCGCGCCGACAGCCTGGACCGGGCCGCCCGCGCCGAACGCGAGGCCCGGGCCCGGGCCGCCGAACGTCGCCGCCGGGCCGCCCACGAGGCCGCCGTGGCCGGCGCCGTTGCGGCCGGCGCGCGGGGGCTGCTCGCCTGCCTGGAGGTCTCGCTGGGCCGCGCCGACGCCGAGCGGGCCCAGGTGGAGCAGGCCAGGGCGGCCCGGGAGAGCGAGCTGCGGGCGGCCCGCGAGCGCGGCCGGGAACTCAAGGACGAACTGGACAAGCTGGTCGACGCCGGCCACCGGGACGAGGTGCTGCGGGCCGAGAAGCGGCTGCGGATCGAGCAGCTGGAGGACCGCGCGCTGGAGGAGTTCGGCATCGAGGGGGAGGAACTGCTGGCCGGCTACGGCCCCGACCAGCTGGTCCCGGCACCGGCCCCCGAGGAGGGCCAGCAGCCCGGCGAGCCCCGTCCGTACGACCGGGCCGAGCAGGAGAAGCGGCTGCGCGCGGCCGAGAAGGCCTACCTGCAGCTCGGCAAGGTGAACCCGCTGGCGCTGGAGGAGTTCGCCGCGCTGGAGGAGCGCCACCAGTTCCTCGGCGAGCAGCTGGAGGACCTCAAGCGCAGCCGGCGCGACCTGATGGAGATCGTCCGCGACGTGGACCAGCGGGTCGAGGAGCTCTTCACCGCCGCCTTCCACGACACCGCCGCCCAGTTCGAGGGCGTCTTCTCGCGGCTCTTCCCCGGCGGCGAGGGTCGGCTGGTGCTGACCGACCCGGACGACATGCTCAGCACCGGCGTCGAGGTGGAGGCCCGCCCGCCCGGCAAGAAGGTCAAGCGGCTGTCGCTGCTCTCCGGCGGCGAGCGCTCACTCACCGCGGTCGCCATGCTGGTCTCGATCTTCAAGGCCCGCCCCAGCCCGTTCTACGTGATGGACGAGGTGGAGGCGGCGCTGGACGAGACCAACCTGCGCCGGCTGATCGCGATCATGGAGGAGCTGCGGGACAGCTCCCAGCTGATCGTGATCACCCACCAGAAACTCACCATGGAGTGCGCCGACGCGCTCTACGGCGTGACCATGAAGGGCGACGGCATCTCCCAGGTGATCAGCCAGCGGCTGCGCGATGAGCACCGCGAGCGCAAGGTACCGATGCGGCAACAGCCCCAGACGGTGTAGGCCGCCTGCCCCCGTTGCGGCTCCCGGTCACGGATACTGGCCTGGTTATGGAATACGTGATCCTTGCCGTAGTCATCGCCGTGATCGCCGTTGGTGCGGTCGCCGGCCTCGTCGTCAGCGGCAGACGACGTAAGGAACTGCCCCCGAAGTCGACGGCCACCATCGCGCCGCCGACCCCGAGCGAGCCCCAGGTCGGCGAGGAGGCCGCGCCACCGCGTGAGGCGCCGGTCCAGACGGTCGAGGAGGTCCAGCTCCCCGCTCCGGTCGAGGTGACCCCCGAGGTTCCCGCACTGGAGGTGCCGGAGCCGACCGCCGGCCGGCTGGTCCGGCTGCGCTCGCGCCTGTCGCGCTCGCAGAACTCGATCGGCAAGGGCCTGCTGACCCTGCTCTCCCGGGACCGCCTCGACGATGACACCTGGGAGGAGATCGAGGACACGCTGATCACCGCCGACATCGGCGTGGCGCCCACCCAGGAGCTGGTCGAGCGGCTGCGCACCCGGGTCAAGGTGCTCGGCACCCGCACCCCGGCCGAGCTGCGCACCCTGCTGCACGAGGAACTGGTCGCGCTGATCGGCACCGAGGCGGACCGCTCGCTGAAGACCGCCAAGCACGAGGACGACCGCCCGGCGGTGGTCCTGGTGGTCGGCGTCAACGGCGTCGGCAAGACCACCACCTCCGGCAAGCTCGGCCGGGTGCTGGTGGCCGACGGGCGCAAGGTGGTGCTCGGCGCCGCCGACACCTTCCGCGCCGCCGCCGCCGACCAACTGCAGACCTGGGGCGAGCGGGTCGGCGCCCGGACCGTGCGCGGTCCGGAGGGCGGCGACCCGGCCTCGGTCGCGTTCGACGCGGTCAAGGAGGGCATCGCCGAGGGCGCGGACACCGTGCTGATCGACACCGCCGGCCGGCTGCACACCAAGACCGGCCTGATGGACGAGCTCGGCAAGGTCAAGCGGGTGGTCGAGAAGCACGGTCCGGTGGACGAGGTGCTGCTGGTGCTGGACGCCACCACCGGCCAGAACGGTCTGGTGCAGGCGCGGGTCTTCGCCGAGGTGGTGGACATCACCGGCATCGTGCTGACCAAGCTGGACGGCACCGCCAAGGGCGGCATCGTGGTCCAGGTCCAGCGCGAGCTGGGCGTGCCGGTCAAGCTGATCGGCCTGGGCGAGGGCGCCGACGACCTGGCGCCGTTCGAGCCGGCCGCCTTCGTGGACGCTCTGATCGGCGACTGACGGTCCGTCAGTCGGTGGCCGCTTCCCTGATCGGGGAGGCGGCCACATCCTTTTCGGGGGACGGCATTCTCGGGGGACGGCTTGTTCGGGGGGACGGCCTCTTCAGGAGGCCAGCCAGGCCGGTTCGGTGGCCACCGCCCGGTCCCGCCCGCGGTGGCAGGCGTAGGCCAGGGTGCCGAGCAGCAGCCGGGCCTCCGGCGGACGGGCCGCGCTCTCCCGGCAGGGACGGCGCAGCCAGCGCACCGGGCCCAGGCCCGCCTGCGCGGTGGGCGGCGCGGCGAGGTAGCTGCCCTCGCCGTGGCAGACCAGGTCGAGGGCGGCGTCGTCCCAGCCCATCCGGTAGAGCAGGTCGGGCAGCCGCTCGGCGGTGCCGCGGGCGACGAAGAAGAGCAGTCGGCCGGTCGGCGCGGCGAGCACCGGTCCGACCTGGGTGCCCATCCGCTCCAGACGGACCAGGGCGCGCAGCCCGGCCGACTCGGGGACGTCGAGCACGTCGAAGGTGCGCCCGGCGGGCAGCAGCACGCTGGCCTCGGGCTGGCCGTCCCAGAGTGCGCGCACCTCGTGCGGAGCGGCGCCCGGCGGCAGTTCGCGGGCGGTGCGGCCGGCCGGCGGGTGCAGCCCGGGCGCCGCGCAGCGCGCGCGGCCGCACGGGCAGGGCCCGACCAGTGCCCGGGCCGGCGGGCCGCCGAGGGCGACCGTCCAGCCCCAGCGCCCGGCGTACTCGGCTGCGGCCTGGCACGCGGTGGCGCGGGTACGGCGGCGGGAGCCGAACCTCAGATCGCCGAACAGGTTGTCCATGCCTCCCCCAACAGATTTCGATTGCCGGCGGTTACGGGACTGTGACGTTCCGTCAATTCTCTCGGGTGGCGCGGGATTCGCAGCGACGGCGCGCGGTATGCGGTGCGCGCCGTCCGATCGGTGCGGCATATTCCGGCCGCATGACCGGCGACTTCCAGTGAAGCGCTGCTGGCGCTCGGTCGGCCTCACTCGTGGGGGTGGCGAATGGTGGCGTTTCCCGGCGAACCATCCCCGGACGGCTCACGGAACGCTACTTTCGGTGCACACACCGAGGTGGTAAGGCTCCTAGTGGGCCGGGCGGGAGCAGGTGGACCCTCAATGGCAGAGAAGCAGCCCAACGAGAAACTGACGGCGTGGTTCGCGCGCAGCGGCTGGTCCAAGGGCGAGTTCGCTCGGCAGGTCAACCGCCAGGCCCGGCAGATGGGCGCCCACCACGTCAGCACCGACACCTCCCGGGTGCGCCGCTGGCTGGACGGCGAGCAGCCGCGCGAGCCGATCCCGAAGATCATGTCCGACCTCTTCTCCGAGCGGTTCGGCTCGGTGGTCTCCGAGGAGGACCTCGGCCTGCGGGTGGCCGTCCCGGTCTCCACCGTCGCGGCCAACGGTGTGGACCTGCCCTGGAGCGGCCCGCAGACGGTCCAGCTGATCAGTGAGTACTCGCGCAGCGACCTGATGCTGAACCGGCGCGGCTTCCTCGGCACCTCGCTGGCCCTGACCGCCGGCGCCGCGCTGATCGAGCCGATGCAGCGCTGGCTCACCCCGGGCCCGAGCGGCCACCCGACCCCGATCCTGACCGCCGCCAACGGCGGCGAGCCCTACACCGGCCGGCTCTCCGAACCCGAGCTGCAGCTGCTCGAGCAGACCACCGTGATGTTCCGCCAGTGGGACGCGCAGAACGGCGGCGGCCTGCGCCGCAAGGCCGTGGTCGGCCAACTGCACGAGGTCACCGACCTGCTCCAGGAGACCTACCCGCCGCAGGTCACCCAGCGGCTCTTCCGGCTCACCGCCGAGCTGGCCCACCTGGCCGGCTGGATGTCCTACGACGTCGGCATGCACCCGAGCGCGCAGAAGTACTACGTGCTCGCCCTGCACGCGGCCAAGGAGGCCGGCGACCGCCCGTTCGGTGCGCTGATCCTGACCGACATGAGCCGCCAGATGATCCACCTCAACCGCGGCGAGGACGCCCTGGAGCTGATCCACCTGGCCCAGTACGGCAGCCGCGACACCGCCACCCCGCGCCAGCAGGCGCTGCTGTACGCGATGGAGGCGCGGGCCTACTCCAACATCGGCGAGGTCAACCGCTGCGCCCGCGCGGTCCGTCTCGCCGAGGACACCTTCACCGACGCCGGCCCGCTCGAGGGCGACCCGGACTGGCTGAAGTTCTTCTCCAAGGCCGAGCTGTACGCGGAGAACGCGCACTCCTTCCGGGACCTGGCCTACCACTCCAGCCGCAGTCCGCGGTACGCCTCGCTGGCCGCCCCGCACATGGAGACCGCAGTCGACCTGTTCCGCGAGGACATGGAGAACCACACCCGTTCCTACGCCTTCAACCTGGTCGGCATGGCCAGCGTGCACCTGCTGCAGGGCGAGCCGGAGCAGGCCGCGGTGATCGCCGAGGAAGCGGTGGAGATCGCCGGCAAGGTGCGCTCGGAGCGGCTCAACACCCGGGTCCGCAAGACCTCGGCGACGGCCAACCGGGACTACCGCTCGGTTCCGGCCGTCAATCGACTGGCCGAACTCGTGGTCGACCAGATTCCTGAGTACGAGACGGTCTAGCGCTGGGCCGTTCGGTGGACTCGGGGTGATCGTCCGTGCACCCCGGGTGTGGTGCGGCGGTACCGTACCTCACAAGCTGTCATGGCACGGCCGTAGTTCACGCACCTGTAACTCGTGCGTCAACCGCGTCACGGCAGCGAAACACCGAGCCGCACTGGCCGAAACCCGTCTTCGGCACTCTCCTCTTCATCGCCGACACCCCGGGTGGCACGGGACAGGAATCCCGAGGGTGGAGCGGCTTTCACCATGAGGAGACCCGCCGATGCCGGACGGCTTCAGCGCAGGCGATACCGCCTTTGTGCTCATCAGTGCGGCCCTGGTCATGTTGATGACCCCGGGCCTGGCCTTCTTCTACGGGGGCATGGTCAGGGTCAAGAGCACCCTCAACATGCTGGTCATGAGCTTCATCTCGCTGGCCATCGTCAGCGTGCTCTGGGTGCTCTACGGCTACACCCTCAGCTTCGGCACCGACGCCTTCCACGGCCTGATCGGCAACCTGGACCACCTGGGGATGCGCGGCATCGGCATGAACGACCTGACCGGGTCGATCCCGGTCACCGCGTTCGCCGCCTTCCAGCTGATGTTCGCGATCATCACCCCCGCGCTGATCAGCGGCGCGATCGCGGACCGCGCCAAGTTCGCGGCCTGGTCGCTGTTCATCGCGCTCTGGGTCACCCTCGTCTACTTCCCGGTCGCGCACTGGGTCTTCTTCTTCGACGGCGGCCACGGCGGCTGGCTCGGTGACCGCCAGGGCGTGATCGACTTCGCCGGTGGCACTGCGGTGCACATCAACGCCGGTGTCGCGGGTCTGGCCCTGTGCCTGGTGCTGGGCAAGCGGGTCGGCTTCAAGAAGGACCCGATGCGTCCGCACAGCCTGCCGCTGGTGATGCTCGGCTCCGGTCTGCTCTGGTTCGGCTGGTTCGGCTTCAACGCCGGTTCGGCGCTGGCCGCCAACGGCGTGGCCGGCATGGCGTTCATGAACACCCAGGTCGCCACCGCCGCCGCGATGCTCGGCTGGCTGGCCTTCGAGAAGATCAAGCACGGCGCCTTCACCTCGCTGGGCGCGGCCTCCGGTGCGGTGGCCGGTCTGGTCGCCATCACCCCCGCCTGTGGCTCGGTCTCGATGCTGGGCGCGGTGGCCATCGGCCTGATCGCCGGCGGGATCTGCGCGGCGGCGATCAGCCTCAAGTACAAGCTCGGCTTCGACGACTCGCTCGACGTGGTCGGCGTGCACGCGGTCGGCGGTGCGGTCGGCTCGCTGCTGATCGGCTTCTTCGCCACCGGCCACGTCGGCCAGACCGCCCAGGGCCTCTTCTACGGCGGCGGCTTGGGGCAGCTCGGCAAGCAGGCGCTGGGTGTCGTGGTGGTCGCGGTCTACTCCTTCGTGATCTCCTGGCTGCTCGGTCAGGCGATCCAGAAGACCATCGGCTTCCGGGTCACCGAGGACATCGAGGTGGCCGGTATCGACCGGGCCGAGCACGCCGAGTCGGCGTACGACTTCAGCGCCGTCGGGGCCAGCCTGTCCCGTGCGCTCAATGCCCCCACCCTGGTGCCCGCCGGCGCCGAGACGAAGACTGAGGTCGACGCCTGATGAAGCTGATCACCGCCGTCATCAAGCCCCACCAGCTGGACGCAGTCAAGGAGGCCCTGCAGGCCTTCGGAGTGGCCGGACTGACCGTCACCGAGGCCAGCGGCTACGGCCGCCAGCGCGGTCACACCGAGGTCTACCGGGGCGCCGAGTACACCGTCGACCTGGTCCCGAAGATCCGGATAGAGGTCGTCGTCGCCGACGAGGACGCCGACGATGTGATCGACGTCCTGGTCAAGGCAGCCCGAACCGGCAAGATCGGGGACGGCAAGGTCTGGAGCGTCCCGGTGGAGACCGTGGTCCGGGTCCGGACCGGCGAGCGCGGACCCGACGCGCTCTAGCCTCCGCAGACAGACCGATCGAGCGGACCCGCGACACCCTGTGTCGCGGGTCCGCTGACGGCATTTCACGACCCCGGGGAGCCCGCAGTGACCACGATCGACTCGTCCGAGCCCGCCGCCTTCCAGGCCGCCCGGGCCACCCTGCTGGCCGATCCCGGGGTGACCGGCCAGGCCCGCCGCACCGCCCTGGCCCAGCTGACGGACCGTTGGCTGAGCGTGCTGCTGGCCCAGGCCGGCGCGCCCGCCGGGGTCGCCCTGGTCGCGGTCGGCGGCTACGGCCGCGGCGAACTCTCCCCGCGCAGCGACCTGGACCTGCTGCTGCTGCACGACGGCGGCGAGGTGGCCGCGCTGGCCGAGCGGCTCTGGTACCCGATCTGGGACAGCGGGGTGGCGCTGGACCACTCGGTCCGCACCCTCGCCGAGGCCCGTTCGGTGGCCGCCACCGACCTCAAGGCGCAGCTCGGCCTGCTGGACGCCCGGCACATCGCCGGGAACGCCGAGCTGACCGCCGCACTGCGCTCGACGATCCTGGCCGACTGGCGGGCCGGGGCCGCCCAGCGGCTGCCCGAGCTGCGCGAACTCGGCCGTGAACGGGCCGAGCGGCACGGCGAGTTGGCCTTCCTGCTGGAGCCCGACCTGAAGGAGGCCAGAGGCGGCCTGCGGGACGTGGTCGCGCTGGACGCGATCGCCGCCTCCTGGCTGGCCGACGCCCCCCGGGACGGCCTGGCCGACGCCAGGCAGTGGCTCAGCGATGTCCGCGACACGCTGCACCTGGTCACCGGGCGGTCGACCGAGCGGCTCAGCCTGCAGGACCAGGACCAGGTGGCCGCCGCCCTCGGGGTGCTGGACGCGGACACCCTGCTGCGGCAGGTCTACCAGGCCGGCCGCACCATCGCCTACGCCGGCGACGTCACCTGGCGCTCGGTCGACCGGCTGCTGACCGCCCGCCGCTCGCGCGGCCGCCGCCCGTTCTCCTTCCCGTTCACCGGCGCCGGGCGCGGCTCCGGCGCGGTGGCCCGCGGCACGATCGAGCGCCGACCGCTCGCCGAGGGCGTGGTGGAGCAGGACGGCGAGGCGGTGCTCGCCCAGGGCGCCCGGCCCGGCGCCGACCCGGTGCTGCCGCTGCGCGCCGCCGCGGCCGCCGCCCAGGCCGGGCTGACGGTCAGCCATGCCACGATGCGCCGGCTGGCCGCCGAGACCAAGGCGCTGCCGGTGCCCTGGCCGGACGAGGCGCGCGAGCAGCTGGTCACCCTGCTGGGTGCCGGCGAGGCCTGCGTGCCGGTCTGGGAGGCGCTGGAGGCCGAGGGGCTGATCGGGCGGCTGCTGCCGGACTGGGAACGGGTGCGCTGCCGCCCGCAGCGCAACGCGGTGCACACCTGGACCGTGGACCGGCACCTGGTCGAGACCGCGGTGCGGGCCGCCGCGATGACCCGCCGGGTGGCCCGGCCGGACCTGCTGCTGGTCGCGGCGCTGCTGCACGACATAGGGAAGGGCTGGCCGGGCGACCACTCGGAGGCCGGCGAGGTGATCGTGCGGGACATGGCCGCGCGGATGGGCTTCGACCAGGACGACACCGAGAGCCTGGCGCTGCTGGTCCGCCACCACCTGACGCTGATCGACACCGCCACCCGGCGCGACCCGGACGACCCGGCGACGGTCGACCTGATCGCCAAGACGGTGGGCACCACCCAGCACCTGGAGCTGCTGCACGCGCTCACCGAGGCCGACGCCACCGCCACCGGGCCGGCCGCCTGGAGCACCTGGCGGGCCTCGCTGGTGGCCGGCCTGGTGACCCGGGTGGCCGCGGTGCTGACCGGCGACCCGCAGGCGGCGCCCGCCGCGGCCGCCAAGGCGGGTTCGGCGGCCTCGGTGGACGAGGAGCGGCTCGCCGTGGAGGCGGCCAGAACGCTCGAGCCGGCGCTGTTGCTGCGGGCCGAGGCCACCCACGACCCGCACGCGTTCGAGCCGATGGGTGTCGAACTGGCGCTGGCCATCCCGGACCGGCCCGGACTGCTCGGCACCGTCGCCGGGGTGCTGGCGCTGAACCGGCTGACCGTCCGCTCGCTCACGCTGCGCGAGCTGGACCCGATCGGCGCGGGCCCGGTGCTGCTGCTCTCCTGGCGGGTGGCCGCCGAGTTCGGCGAGCTGCCCGAGCTCGCCCGGCTGCGGGCCGACCTGCGCCGCGCGCTGGACGGCTCGCTGGACCCCGGCCGCAAGCTCGCCGAGCGCGACGCCGCCGCACCGCGCAGGCGCGGCATCGTCCCGCCGCCCCCGGTGGTCTCGGTCGCGCCCGGCGGCGCCTCGGCCACCGCCACCGTGCTGGAGGTGCGCGCGCACGACATGCCGGGCCTGCTGCACCGGATCGGCCGGGCGCTGGACGCGGCCGGCGTGCGGGTGCGCACCGCCCACGTCAGCACCCTCGGCGCGGACGCCGTGGACGCCTTCTACCTGACCGATCCGGCCGGTCGTCCGCTGGAGCCGGCCGCCGCCCGACAGGTCGCCGCCGAGGTCCAGCAGGCACTGCGCTGACCGGGTGGGGCCCGTCCACCGGGCGGGCGGATACCCTGGGGGACGACGACCGTACTCATACCGATGCCGCAAGGGACCCGCGACCGACGTGTTCGACACTCTTTCCGACCGCCTCGCAGCGACGTTCAAGAACCTCCGGGGCAAGGGCCGCCTCAGTGAGGCGGACATCGACGCCACCGCCCGGGAGATCCGGATCGCCCTGCTGGAGGCGGATGTCGCGCTCCCCGTGGTGCGGGCCTTCATCAAGCAGGTCAAGGACCGCGCGCTCGGTTCCGAGGTCTCCGGTGCGCTGAACCCGGCCCAGCAGATCGTCAAGATCGTCAACGAGGAGCTCGTCAACATCCTCGGTGGCGAGACCCGTCGCCTGCGGTACGCCAAGACCGGCCCGACGGTGATCATGCTCGCCGGTCTGCAGGGTGCCGGTAAGACCACGCTGGCCGGAAAGCTCGGCCACTGGCTGAAGAAGCAGAAGCACACCCCGCTGCTGGTCGCCTGCGACCTGCAGCGCCCCAACGCCGTCACCCAGCTGAACGTGGTGGCCGACCGGGCCGGTGTGGCCTTCTACGGCCCGGAGCCGGGCAACGGCGTCGGCGACCCGGTCAAGGTCGCCCGTGACGCGATCGAGTACGCCAAGCAGAAGCAGTACGACGTCGTCATCGTCGACACCGCCGGCCGCCTGGGCATTGACTCCGAGCTGATGCAGCAGGCCGCCGACATCCGGGCCGCAGTCAACCCGGACGAGGTCCTGTTCGTGGTCGACGCGATGATCGGCCAGGACGCGGTCACCACCGCGCAGGCCTTCCTCGAGGGCGTCGACTTCACCGGCGTGGTGCTCTCCAAGCTGGACGGCGACGCCCGCGGTGGCGCGGCGCTCTCGGTGGCGCACGTCACCGGCCGGCAGATCATGTTCGCCTCCAACGGCGAGAAGGTCGACGACTTCGACGCCTTCCACCCGGACCGGATGGCCTCGCGGATCCTCGGCATGGGCGACGTGCTGTCGCTGATCGAGATCGCCGAGCAGAACTTCTCGCAGGCCGAGGCCGAGAAGATGGCCGCCAAGCTGCAGGGCGGCGGCAAGGACTTCACCCTCGACGACTTCCTGTCGCAGCTGGAGCAGGTCCAGAAGATGGGCTCGATCTCCAAGCTGCTCGGCATGCTCCCCGGCATGGGCCAGATCCGGGACCAGATCAACAACATCGACGACAAGGACGTCAACCGGGTCGGCGCGATCATCAAGTCGATGACCCCGGCCGAGCGGACCGACCCGAAGCTGATCAACGGCTCGCGCCGGCTGCGCATCGCCAAGGGTTCGGGCGTCGGCGTCGGCGAGGTGAACAACCTGGTCGAGCGGTTCTTCGAGGCCCGCAAGATGATGACCGCGATGGCCTCCGGCAAGGGGATCCCCGGAATGCCCGGCATCCCGGGCATGGGCGGCGGCAAGAAGTCGGCCAAGAAGGCCCCGGCCGCCAAGGGCCGCAAGAAGTCCGGCAACCCGCTCAAGCGGGCCCAGGAGGAGCAGGCCGCGGCCGCCCGCAGGGCGCTCGGCCCGGGCGCCGGCCAGGCGCCGGTCGAGGGCGGTGCCTTCGGCATCGGCGCGGGCAAGGGCCCGGCGGACTTCGACCTCCCCAAGGAGTTCAAGGACCTGCTGTAGCAGCTGGTCCCGCACAGGTGATCAACGGCCCGTCACGAAAGTGACGGGCCGTTGGCATGCTCCATGATGGTCCGATGACGCGAGTGACCATCCGTGCCCCCCGGCCCTCCGACGCCGGTCCGTACGCCGCGGCGGTGCGGCGTTCCGCCGAGCACATCGGGCGGTGGAACCCGGTGGAGCCGGACGGCCTGCCGGACCTGTTGCAGCGTCAGGGGCCCGGTCTTCGCAGTTATCTGATCATCGATCAGGAGGACGGCGGCCTGGTCGGCAAGTGCAACGTCTCCAACATCGTGATGGGCCGGTTCTGCAATGCCGCACTCGGCTACGACAGCTACCTGCCCTATGCCGGGACCGGGCGGATGACCGAGGGGATGCGACTGGTGGTGGACCGCTGCTTCGCCGACCTGAGCCTCGGCGGGCTGGGCCTGCACCGGCTGGAGATCAACGTGCAGCCGGAGAACGAGCGCTCGATCGGGCTGGCCCGTCGCCTGGGCTTCCGGCACGAGGGGTTCACCCCCCGGATGCTCTTCCTGGACGGCGCCTGGCGCGACCACGAGCGGTTCGCCCTGACGGTGGAGGAGTGGCGCCCGCTGGGGCCCCCGCCGGGGGAGCGCCCATAGCGGCGGTGCGGACCGGGTCAGCCGCGGGCGGCCAGCAGGTACTGGAACTCGGTGGCCATCCGCACCGTGCCGTCCTCCCGGGTGAACGGGTGCAGCGCCTCGACGAGCTCCTTGGCCACCGGCACCTCGCCCGCGTAGGCGACCGCCGCGTCGAACCAGCCGGTGGCGAGCAGCCCGCGCACCGCGCTGTCCAGGTCGGCGTAGCCGAACGGGCAGGCCGCCTGGCCGTGGCCGACCAGCCGCAGCCCGACCCCGGCCGCAAGCTCACCCAGCGAGCCCAGCTCGCCCGCGCCGGCGAGCGGTGCGGGCGCCGGGCGCGGACCAGCGCACCGGCGCGCCACCTCCAGCACCGCCGTGCTCTCGCACGCCGCCGCGGGCCCTGGCGCGGCCAGCACCACCACTCCGCCGGGCAGCGTCAGCCGGGCCGCCTCGCGGATCGTGCGGTGCGGATCGGCGCCCAGGCGCAGCGGCTCGAAGACGGTCACCACGCTGTGCGCCGTTCGGGGGAGGGACCCCGCGGCGACCGTCAGCCGGCGGGCCCGGGCCAGCTCGCGCAGTTGCGGGTCGGGCTCCAGACCGGCCACCTCGGCGCCGCGCGCGGCGGCCAGCAGCAGCGCCAGGCCGGAGCGGCAGCCCAGGCCGAGCAGGCTGGTGGCCGGGCCGACCGCCAGCCGCTCGTGCACCGCCTCGTAGAGCGGCACCAGCGTGCGCTCCTGGATCTCGGCCCAGTCGCGGGCCCGTGAGCCCGGTCGAGGTCGTGTCAGATCCGGGGCCGTGCCGTGCGCTGAAGCCATCTGGTGGGCCTCCCATCGGTCCGCGGTGAACCCCCATGACTCTCCGCCCCATCACAAGCGAACAGCCGCCCGGGCGCGCCGTCCAGAGGAGCGCGCCGGAGCATTCGCGCCGCCGGGCGTGCGCCCCCAGGCGATATCGATTCACGCTCGACCTGCCCGGCACCGTACGATTCGCCCCATGGCAAAGGCTCCCGTTCTCACCCCCCAGGCGGACGACTTCCCGCGCTGGTACCAGGATCTGATCAACAAGGCCGAGCTGGCCGACAACGGTCCGGTGCGCGGCACCATGGTCATCCGACCGTACGGCTACGGCCTGTGGGAGCGGATGCAGCAGGAGATGGACGCGCGGATCAAGAAGGCCGGCGCGCAGAACGCCTACTTCCCGATGTTCATCCCGCAGCACTACCTGACCAAGGAAGCCGAGCACGTCGAGGGCTTCGCCCCCGAGCTCGCGGTGGTCACCCACGGCGGCGGCAAGGACCTCGAGGAGCCGGTCGTCGTGCGGCCCACCTCCGAGACCATCATCAACGAGTACTTCTCCAAGTGGGTGCAGAGCCACCGCGACCTGCCCCTGCTGATCAACCAGTGGGCCAACGTGGTCCGTTGGGAGCTGCGCCCGCGGATCTTCCTGCGCACCACCGAGTTCCTCTGGCAGGAGGGCCACACCGCGCACGCGACCTACGAGGACGCCCGCGACTACGCCTCGATGATCCACACGGACGTCTACGGCGACTTCATGACCAACGTGCTGGGCATCGACGTGGTGCTCGGTCGCAAGACGATCAAGGAGCGCTTCGCCGGCGCCATCAACACCCTCACCCTCGAGGGCATGATGGGCGACGGCAAGGCGCTGCAGCTGGGCACCAGCCACGAGCTGGGCCAGAACTTCGCCAAGGCCTTCAACACCACGTACCAGCTGCAGGGCGCCGAGCGCGAGTTCGTCTGGCAGACCTCCTGGGGCGTCTCCACCCGGATGGTCGGCGGCCTGATCATGTCGCACGGTGACGACAACGGCCTGCGGGTGCCGCCGCGGCTGGCGGCCACCCAGGCCGTGGTGCTCGCCATCAAGGGCGACGACGCGGTGATCGCCAAGGTCCGCGAGATCGGCGCCCAGCTGGAGGCCGCCGGCATCCGCACCCTGGTGGACGACCGCACCGACACCCCGTTCGGCCGCCGCGCGGTGGACTGGGAGCTCAAGGGCGTCCCGGTGCGGATCGAGGTCGGCCCGCGCGACCTGGAGGCCGGCACCGCGATGCTGGCCCGCCGGATTCCCGGCGGCAAGGAGCCGGTGTCGATCGACGCCCTGGCCGCCCTGCTGCCCGGCATCCTGGAGGAGGACCAGGCGCTGCTGCTGCGCCAGTCCCGCGAGCGCCGCGAGGCCCGCACGGTGGACGTGAAGACCCTGGACGAGTGCGTCGAGGCCGCCGCCACCGGCTGGGGCCGGATCTCCTGGGCCGATCTCGGCCCGGAGGGCGAGGCCAAGCTGGCCGAGCAGGGCGTTTCGGTGCGCTGCCTGGTGGCCGCCGATGGTTCGGTCCCGACCTCTTACGACCAGGACGGCAATATCGCGATTGTCGCGCGCGCGTACTGAAAGCCGCGTTCGCACTCCGGTTGCGTAACCAGTAGGTGACGGCGTCTCGTCTACTGGCCAGTCAACTCCCAGTGCGGGCGAACTAGCGGTACGGTGTACGGCCCGTGGCCCTGTCAAAACCCATGGGACCACGGGCCGTACACTCGGCACGGCGATCCGCCGTGCCAGGAATCGGCCGACCCGGCGAGGATCGACGGGTGCAGACACCGAGGGGGTTGGTCTTGCGTCAGATTTCGCACGCTCATCAAGGGCACGATTACGCCCAGCTGAGAGTTTCCCGGGAATTCCCCGAGAACACTCAGGAATGGAACGCCGGAACCGATTCCCTCGTTGGTATAGCGTGAGCACGACACAGCCCCTCGTCCTCGCGGCCGAACTGGCCGCCGCCTGGAGCGACATCCAGGCCTACCACCACGACCTGCCCGACCTCGCCTCGCCCGAGGCGCTGATCGGCGAGTCGTCCTCGGCCTGCGGCACCCAGCTCGGCTTCGAGCGGCTGCTGCACGAGGCCGCCCACGGTCTGGCCGCCGCCCGCGAGATCCGGGACACCTCCCGGGCCGGGCGCTACCACAACCGTCGTTTCCTGCTGCTCGCCTCCGAGTTGGGGCTGGCCCACCCGGTCGAGCCGCATGCCAGCAGCGGCTTCTCCCAGGTGACCATGCTCGCCGAGACCCAGGAGCGCTACGCCGCGACCATCGAGCGGCTCGAGCGTGCGCTCGGCGCCCACCAGCAGGCCGTGGCCGGCTCGGTGGACGGCGGCGTGCTGCGCACCTTCCGCGGCCCGGCCGCCCGGCACGGCTCCTCGGGCGGCGGCGTCCGGGTCAAGGCCGTCTGCGGCTGCGGGCGCAACGTCCGGGTGGTGCCCTCGGTGCTGGCCCAGGCCTCGATCGTCTGCGGCGCCTGCCAGCAGCCGTTCAAGATCGCCTGATGTCCCGAAATGCTCCCCCCGGCCTCGGTCGGGGGGAGCTTCGGGCTTGTGGCACAATTGACAGCTGATACCCGACAGCCAACAGGACCCTCTCTCCTACGGCTGGCGTGTCACCGGAACGACCGACCCCGCAACCCCACGCGGAGCGCGGTCGCTCACCCACGTCAACTCCAGGAGAATCCACTCCCGTGGCAGTCAAGATCAAGCTCAAGCGTCTCGGTAAGATCCGCTCCCCGCACTACCGCATCGTCGTCGCCGACTCGCGCACCAAGCGTGACGGCCGCGCGATCGAGGAGATCGGCATCTACCAGCCGACGTACAACCCCTCGAAGATCGAGGTCGACACCGACCGCGCCCAGTACTGGCTGTCCGTCGGCGCCCAGCCGACCGAGCCGGTGCTCGCCATCCTGAAGCTCACCGGTGACTGGCAGAAGTTCAAGGGCCTGCCGGCCCCGGCGCCGCTGCTGGTCGCCGAGCCGAAGACCGAGGACTTCTCGCACCTGTTCGCGAAGGCCGTCGCCGGCTTCGAGGACGCCACCACCGGTGTCGCCATCACCCCGAAGGCCAAGAAGTCGGACAAGGCCGAGGCTGACGCCGACGCCGCTTCCACCGAGGCCTGAGCGTGATCGAGGACGCCCTCGATCACCTGGTGAAGGGCATTGTCGAGCACCCCGAGGACGTGCAGGTGCGCTCGCGCAACCTCCGTCGCGGGAACACCATCGAGGTGCGGGTGCACCCCGATGACCTCGGCAAGGTGATCGGCCGCGGTGGCCGCACCGCGCGTGCGCTGCGCACCGTGGTGGGCGCGCTCGGCGGTCGCAACATCCGCGTCGACCTGGTCGACGTGGACAACATCCGCTGACGATCACCGTCGTCTGCTCTTGGACCGGCTGGGACGCGTGACGCGTCCCGGCCGGTTCTTTTTGGTTCCAGTCCGCTGGTTCCTGCTCGCTCTGGTTCCACCCACTCACGCTCAGGAGTAACACCGTGCAGCTCGTCGTCGGCCGGATCGGCCGTGCCCACGGCATCAGGGGGGACGTCTTCGTCGAGGTCCGCACCGACGAGCCGGAGCTGCGGCTCGGCCCGGGTGCGGTCCTGCTCACCGACCCCGCCACGGCCGGACCGCTGACCGTCGAGTCCGGCAAGGTGCACAGCGGGCGGCTGTTGATCCGCTTCGCCGGGGTCAAGGACCGCACCGACGCCGAGGCGCTGCGCGGCACCATGCTGATCGCCGAGGTCGATCCCGAGGAGCGGCCCGAGGAGGAGGACGAGTACTACGACCACCAGCTGATCGGCCTGGACGTGGTGCTGCAGGACGGCACCCCGGTCGGCGAGCTGACCGAGGTCGTGCACCTGCCGTACCAGGACCTGCTCACCGTCACCAAGCCGGACGGCACCGAGGTGCTGGTCCCGTTCGTCGCGCAGATCGTGCCGACCATCGACCTGGAGAACCAGCGCTGCGTCATCACCCCGCCCGGCGGGCTGATCGACGAGGCGCAGGCCGAGGTCGACGGCGGCCCGGAGGCCGACCGGTGACCGCTGAGCACGGCATGCGGATCGACGTGGTCACGATCTTCCCCGAGTACCTCGAGCCGCTGAACGTCTCACTGGTCGGCAAGGCCCGGGCCCGCGGCCAGCTCGACGTCCACCTGCACGACCTGCGCTCCTGGACCCACGACGTGCACCGCACGGTGGACGACACCCCGTACGGCGGCGGCCCCGGCATGGTGATGAAGCCCGAGCCGTGGGGCGAGGCGCTGGACGCCGTGCTCGCGGCCGGCCCGGCCGACGAACTGCCCACCCTGGTGGTGCCCACGCCCAGCGGCGCGCCGTTCACCCAGGAGCTGGCCCAGGAGCTGGCGCAGCGGCGCTGGCTGGCCTTCGCCCCGGCCCGCTACGAGGGCATCGACCGCCGGGTGATCGAGGAGGCCGCCACCCGGATGCCGGTGGTCGAGGCCTCGATCGGCGACTACGTGCTGGCCGGCGGCGAGGTGGCGGTGCTGGTGATGGTCGAGGCGATCGCCCGACTGCTGCCCGGGGTGCTCGGCAACGCCGAATCGCACCGCGACGACTCCTTCGCCCCCGGCGCGATGGCCGACCTGCTGGAGGGCCCGGTGTACACCAAGCCCGCCGAGTGGCGCGGCCGCGAGGTGCCCGAGGTGCTGCTCAGCGGCAACCATGGCAAGATCGCCCGCTGGCGCCGCGAGCAGGCCTTCGCCCGCACCCTCGCCAACCGCCCTGACCTGGTGGCGCGCTGGCAGCTCGGCGGCTTCGACAAGAAGGAGCGGGAGGCGCTGAGCGTGCTCGGACTGCGCTGGGACGAGGCGGCCGGCCGATTTCTCTCGGTGACCGAGGCTGTGGAAGAATAGGCGGCTGTTGTCTGTCGCTGGGCCCGCACTCGTGCGGGCCAGTGGTCCGGCGCCCCCGCCACGGGGGAGTCGCCGCCAACCGGTGCGGCCCGCAGCAAACCCCATTGTGACGAATTTTCCGTGGGCGGCCCGTGGCGCCTGCGATGGAGAACACCATGAGCAACAAGCTCGCTGCTGTCGACGCGCCCTCGCTGCGCACCGACATCCCGGCCTTCCGCGCCGGTGACACCCTGAAGGTCCACGTCCGGGTCATCGAGGGCAACCGCTCCCGTGTCCAGGTCTTCCAGGGCGTCGTGATCCGCCGCCACGGCGCGGGCATCGGTGAGACCTTCACCGTCCGCAAGGTGAGCTTCAACGTCGGCGTGGAGCGCACCTTCCCGGTGCACACCCCGATCGTCGAGAAGATCGAGGTCGTCACCCGCGGTGACGTCCGTCGCGCCAAGCTGTACTACCTGCGTGACCTGCGCGGCAAGGCCGCGAAGATCAAGGAGAAGCGCGACCGCTGATCCGCCGCCCCCGGGTCGCCCCGGGGGTTCAGCACGCTCGGAGCGGGCCGCTAAGCTCAGCCCGATGAGCACGCACGAACCGATCGCGGACCGCGACGGCACCTCGGTACCTTCGGGTGCGGACCAGCCGTCGCGGTCCGCGGCCGTTTCCGGCCTTCTCGGCTGGCGGTGGCGGGACCTGGCCAAGCTCCTCGCGGTCTGCGTCCTGGTGCTGCTGCTGGTCAACGCCTTCGTCGCGCAGCCGTTCGTGGTGCCCTCGGCCTCGATGGAGAACGCGCTGCGGCCCGGCGACCGGCTGCTGGTGAACAAACTGGCCTACCAGTTCGGCGGTTCGGTGCACCGCGGCGACGTGGTGGTCTTCGACGGCACCGACTCCTTCGTGCCGGGCGGCGACAACTCGATCGGCATCGGTACCGAGTTGAGCCGGCTCGCCGCGTCACTCGGTCTGGGCAGTGGGGACGGCTCGGTCTTCGTGAAGCGCGTGATCGGGGTCGGCGGTGACCGGGTGACCTATCGGGTGGGGGAGGACGAACTGACCGTCAACGGTGTGCGGCTGGCCGAGTCCGACTACCTGTTCCCGGGTGACGCACCGTCAGCCGTCGGCTTCGACATCAAGGTGCCGGCCGGCGAACTCTTCCTGCTCGGCGACCACCGCAGCAACTCGCGCGACTCCCGGGACCACCTCGGCGACCCGGGCGGCGGCTTCGTCCCCGAACGCAAGGTGATCGGGCGGGCCGACTGGGTGCTCTTCCCGATCGGGCACTGGCGCAGCCTGGACCGGCCTGCCGGTTTCGCCGCCGTCGCCTCGGCAGGGGGGACCGGTGGGCATGGGGACCAGGGGTAGGAGCACACCCGCCGCCGAACGGCGCACCGAGGACCGGTCGGCCCGGCGCGGCCGGGCCGAGCGGCGTCGGACCGCCCAGCGGGCGGCCCGCAAGCGCCGCCGATCGCTGCTGCGCGAGCTGCCGATCATCGCGGTGGTCGCGCTGCTGATCGCGCTGACCCTGAAGACCTTCTTCGTGCAGGTCTTCGTGATCCCGTCCGGCTCGATGGAGCAGACCATCCAGATCGGCGACCGGGTGCTGGTCGACAAGCTCACCCCCTGGTTCGGCAGCACCCCGCACCGCGGCGACGTGGTGGTCTTCAAGGACCCGGGCGGCTGGCTGGAGAACGAGCGGCACCCGGACACCGACGGGGCGGTCACCAAGGGCGTCAAGGAGGTCTTCAGCTACGTCGGTCTGCTGCCCTCCTCGAGCGAGCAGGACCTGATCAAGCGGGTGATCGGGGTCGGCGGCGACACCGTGGTCTGCTGCGACGACCGGGGCCGGATCACCGTCAACGGCAAGCCGATCGACGAGCCGTACCTGGCCCCGGGCAACCCGCCCTCGCGCACCCCGTTCCGGGTCACCGTGCCACCCGGGCGGCTGTGGGTGATGGGCGACCACCGCGACCTGTCGGCCGACTCCCGCTACCACATGACCGGCCCCGACCAGGGCACGGTGCCGCTCTCGAACGTGGTCGGGCGGGCCTTCCTGATCGCCTGGCCGCTCGGCCGGTTCCAAGGCGTGACGCAGCCGAGCTACCCGACCCTGTCGGCCGCCGGGCAGCCCGGTCAATCCGATGTGTCGAGGCCGGATCTCCTGGAACCGTCACTCGTTATGGGGATGTTGGGTGTCTGGCCGACCGTGCTGCGGCGCAGGCGCCGGCACGGGTCGACCGCCGGACCGGTTGATCGCCCGGCGCGTGGGAAGACCCGGGTGGGACGCCCGGGGTGATAGAGAAGTGCTGGAGTACCAGGCGTGTTGCCCGCTGTGCGGGACTCATCAGCGCGGACGGTAGTCGTCCGCACAGCAGGGAGGAGATGTCGTGGGGGATCTGGTGATCGGTGCCCGCGGTGCCGGCGAGCCTGAGGGCTCCGGCGGCCGTACGGCCCAGTCCACCGAATCCGCCGGGCCCCCGGAGCCGAACGACGGTGCCGGCGATCAGGGCTCGGGCGGGTACGGCGAAGGCGGGTACGGCGAGGGCGGTGCGGCGCGACACGAGGGCGGCGCCCCCGAAGCAGTGCCCGAGGAGATCGTCGAGGAGCCTCCCACGGAGCGCAAGCAGCGCTCCTTCTGGAAGGAACTGCCGATCCTGATCGGCATCGCCCTGGTACTGGCGCTGGTCATCAAGACCTTCTTCGTGCAGGCGTTCTCGATCCCCTCGGAGTCGATGCAGAACACCCTCCAGGTCGGCGACCGGGTGCTGGTGGACAAGCTGACGCCCTGGTTCGGCGCCAAGCCGGACCGCGGCGAGGTGGTGGTCTTCCACGACCCGGGCGGCTGGCTGAACGAGGTGCCCAGCCAGCAGAGCTCCAACTCGGTGGTTCGCGGCCTGCAGGACGTGCTGAGCTTCATCGGTCTGATGCCCTCGGCCAACGAGAAGGACCTGATCAAGCGGGTCGTCGCGGTCGGCGGCGACACCATCGAGTGCCAGGGCAACGGGCCGCTCAAGGTCAACGGCGTGGCGCTCAACGAGCCGTACGTCTTCAACACCAACCCCGAGTTCGGGGCCTGCGGACAGAAGCCGTTCGGGCCGGTCAAGGTGCCGGCGAACAGCATCTGGGTGATGGGCGACCACCGCGACGACTCGCTGGACTCGCGCTTCCACATGGACCAGCCCGGCGGCGGCAGCGTGCCGGTGAAGAACGTGGTCGGCCGCGCCTTCGTGGTGGCCTGGCCGCTGAACCACTGGTCCACACTGCCGATCCCGTCCACCTTCGACCAGAAGGGCGTCTCGGGCGCCGCGGCGGTGCTGGCACCGCCGCTGCTCGGCGTGGCGGGGGCGCTGCCGGTCACCCTGGTGCTGCGCCGACGGCGGCTGCAGGACTGACCGGGCCGCTGGGTTGGCTGAGCGTTCCTTGGCTCCGGCTCTTGCGCGGGCCGTGGTACCGACGAGTAATCTGCTCGGACGTGCCACGGCCCGCCGCCGTGTCCGGCCCCTCGCACCCTGGATGGCAGACGAATGAGCAGCCTCGCCGAAGAGACGCCCGGCCCCGCGGCTGCCCGTGCCACGCCCGCCGCCACCGGGCCCGTCCCGCGCCGGCGGCTCCCGGGCGTGCTGCAGGCGGTGGCGCTGGTGCTCGGCCTGGGCATGCTGGTCGGCGGCTTCGCCCTGCTGGCGTTCGACTACGCCGTCTCCTTCGTGCCGACCCCTTCGATGAAGCCGACCATCGCGGCCGGTGACACCGTGCTGGCCCGCCGGGTGGACGGGGGCTCGATCGGGCGCGGCGACGTGGTGATCTTCAGCGACCCGCTCTGGGGCAACGAGACCATGGTCAAGCGGGTGATCGGGGTCGGCGGCGACACCGTGACCGGCGACGAGCAGGGCCGGATCACGGTCGACGGCAAGCCGATCGACGAGACCTACCTGGCCGCCGGCGCCCCGATCAGCCCGGCCTTCAAGGCCACCGTTCCGGCCGGGCGGCTCTTCGTGCTCGGCGACAACCGCAACGGCTCGCTGGACTCCCGGGTGCACCTGGACCAGCTGTCCGGCACCATCGCCGCCACCGAGGTGACCGCCCGGGTGGAGGCCACCGTCTGGCCGCTGTCCCACCTCGGCCTGCACGGACGTACGGTGGCCTTCGACGCGCTGACCGGCCCGGTCGCGGCCCGGCCCGGGCCACTGGTGCCGCTGGCCTGGACGACGGTGGCGGGCGCGGTGGTGATCGTGCTGACCTCGCTGACCGGGCCGGTCGCCGGGCTGGCGCGGCGGCTGCGCGGGAGGCGATGACGGTGGCGGTGCGGCGGCGTGAGGCGGCCCGCGTCCTGCTGCTGGACGCCGCCGACCGGCTGCTGCTGTTCCGCGGCTTCGACCCCGCCGAGCCCACCCGGACCTGGTGGATCACGCCGGGCGGCGGCCTCGAGCCCGGCGAGGAAAGCCGCCAGGCCGCCCTGCGCGAGCTGGCCGAGGAGACCGGTCTGACCGGCATCGAGCTCGGCCCGCCGGTCGCCGAGGAGCTGGCGGTCTTCAGCTACGCCGGGCGGCCCTACGAGCAGCGGCAGGTCTTCTACCTCGCCCGCACCGGGCTGACCGACCCGGCCGCCCTGGACAGCTCCGGCTGCGAGCCCGAGGAGCGCGAGCAACTGCGCGAGTCCCGCTGGTGGACGGTGGACCAACTGCGCGCCACCACGGAACAGGTCTACCCCGAGCGGCTGGCGGAGCTGCTGGCCCTACTGCTGGAGCAGGGGCCGCCAGTCGTCCCGGTCAGCCTCTGAGCGACGGTGGTGTGGTCCACAATGGGGAGGTACCTGACGAGCTGAGGGGACGCCTGAATGAGTGCCGAAGATCTCGAGAAGTACGAGACCGAGATGGAGCTCAAGCTCTACCGGGAGTACAAGGACGTCGTCGGCCTCTTCAAGTACGTGATCGAGACGGAGCGCCGGTTCTACCTCACCAATGACTACGAGCTGCAGGTGCACTCGGTGCAGGGGGAGGTGTTCTTCGAGGTCTCGATGGCCGACGCCTGGGTCTGGGACATGTACCGGCCGGCCAGATTCGTCCGCAAGGTGCGGGTGCTGACGTTCAAGGACGTCAACATCGAGGAGCTGGCGAAGAGCGACCTGGAGCTGCCCTCGGACGATGCGGGCTTCGGGAACTGATCTCCTCGGCCGATCCCTCCACACTGGTCTCTTCCTACTCGGGGTTATCCACACCCCCTGGGTTGTCCACAGGCTGACGACTGCTGCTCGCCGGTGGGACGACGACACGGCAACCTCCGTCATCGGAGGTGATCGCCGTGCAGAACGCACAGCAGGCCCTCGGCCGCTACGGCGAGGAGGTGGCCGTCCGCCGACTGGGGCAGGACGGCCTGCGAGTCCTGGAACGCAACTGGCGCTGCGCCCAGGGGGAGCTCGACATCATCGCGCTGGATGGTGACACGGTTGCCGTCTGCGAGGTCAAGACCCGCTCCGAACACGGCTTCCAGCAGCCCGCGGAGGGCCTCGGCCCGGTCAAGGCCGAGCGGCTGCGTCGGCTCGCCGAACGCTGGCTGACGGAACGCTGGCCGGAACACTTCGCCCGGCTGGCGGGGGTGTCCGCCGTCGAATCCGGGCCGGCTGGGCCAGCCGGGCCGCCTGGGCCAGCTGGGACAGCCGGGCTGCTGCCGGTGTCCCTGCCGGTGTCGCTACCGGTGCCGCTGCCGCCCGGCGGTGTGCGGATCGACCTGGTGTCGGTGGTCAGCCGGGCCAGGGGCGCCGCGCTGGTCGAGCACCTGCGGGGGGTGGTCTGAGATGGCCTTCGCCCGGACCTGCTCGGTGGCCCTGATCGGCGTGGACGGCGTGGTGGTCGAGGTACAGGCCGACCTTGAACCCGGCGTGGCCGCCTTCACCTTGGTGGGCCTGCCCGACAAGGCACTCAGCGAGGCCCGCGACCGGGTCAGGGCTGCCGTGGTCAACAGCGGCGAGGCCTGGCCGCAGCGCAAACTCACCGTCGGGCTCAGCCCCGCCTCGGTGCCCAAGAGCGGCAGCGGCTTCGACCTGGCCGTGGCCTGCGCGGTGCTGGCGGCGGCCGAGCGGCTGCCCCCGCCCGCCATCGCCGACCTGCTGATCATCGGTGAGCTGGGACTGGACGGCCGGGTCCGCCCGGTGCGCGGAGTGCTGCCCTCGGTGCTGGCCGCCGCCGAGGCAGGGTTTCGGCAGGTGGTGGTCGCCGAGCAGACCGCGGCCGAGGCGGCCCTGGTCCCCGGCGTCTCGGTGCTCGGCGTCCGCAGCCTGCGCCAACTGATCGCGCTGCTCACCGACGCCGAGGTGCCCGAGGAACCGCCCGACCGGATGGCCGGCAGCCCCGATCCGCTGATGGCGGGACTGCTGCTGCCGGGCGCGGCCGTGCGTCGGGGCACCGCCGATCCCGAGTTCGGGCCTGACCTGGGCGATGTCGCCGGTCAGTACGAGGCCCGGCGGGCCCTGGAGATCGCCGCGGCCGGTGGCCACCACCTCTACCTCAAGGGCCCGCCGGGCGCCGGCAAGACGATGCTCGCCGAGCGGCTGCCGGGCCTGCTGCCGCCGTTGACCAGGTCCGAGGCGCTCGAGGTGACGGCCGTTCACTCGGTCGCCGGGCTGCTGCCGCCAGGGCGCCCGCTGGTCGACCTGCCGCCCTACTGCGCCCCGCACCACTCGACCACGATGCCCGCGATCATCGGCGGCGGCAGCGGTCTGCCCCGCCCCGGCGCCGTCTCGCTGGCCCACCGCGGAGTGCTCTTCCTGGACGAGGCACCCGAGTTCCCGGTCCGGGTGCTGGACGCGCTGCGGCAGCCGCTGGAGTCCGGCGAGGTGGTGATCGCCCGCTCCGCCGGGTCGCTGCGGCTGCCCGCCAACTTCCTGCTCTGCCTGGCCGCGAACCCCTGCCCGTGCGGGCGGTACTCCCGGCGGGGCGAGGGGTGCGACTGCACGCCGGTGATGGTGAGCCGCTATCAGGGGCGGTTGTCCGGGCCGCTGCTGGACCGGGTGGACCTGCGGGTCCAGGTCGAGCCGGTGACCAGGGCCGAGCTACTCGAACGGGACCAGCTCGCCGAGCGGACGGCGGTGGTGGCCGAGCGGGTCCGTACCGCCCGGGAGCGCGCGGCCGCGCGCTACACCGGGACTCCGTGGCGCACCAACGCCCAGGTACCGGGCCGCGAACTGCGCTCCCGCTGGCGCCCCGACCCGGGGGCCCTGGTGGAGGCCGAACGCGAGATGGAGCGCGGGCTGCTCACCGCCCGCGGCCTGGACCGGGTGCTGCGGGTCGCCTGGACGGTCGCCGACCTGGCCGGCCGGGACGCCCCCGGCGCCGCCGAACTGCGCACGGCCCTGGTGTTGCGACGCGGCTTCCCCAGCGGTGTCCGCCCGCTCGGCGGTCTGCTGTGACGGGCCGTCAGCCGGAGCTGGGCGGCGGGTACCAGCCCACACTCGACCTCCCCGGGACGAGTCCGGCCGCGCCACCTCCCGGACCTGCCGGATCCGCCGATCGGGAGCGGTTGGCCCGGGCCGCGCTGACCAGGTTGGTCGAGCCGGGCAACAGCGCCATCGGGCACTGGCTACGAGCCCGCCCCGCCGCCGAGCTGATCCAGCTGCTGCGAGGCGGTGACCGCCACCCGGAACTGAGGATCGACCGGCAGCGGCTCGCCGCCCTGCGCAACCGGCTGGCCACCATCGACCCGGTCGCCGATCTCGATCGCATCCGTTCACTCGGCGGCCGCTTCCTGACCTGTGCCGACGCCGAGTGGCCGAGCCAGCTCACCGACCTGGCCGAGACCGCGCCGATCGGCCTGTGGGTACTGGGCACCGGGTCGCTGCGGTTGCTCGCCCTACGATCGGTGGCCGTGGTCGGCTCCCGCGCCTGCACCGCCTACGGTGCCCACGTAGCCACCGAGCTCGCCGCCGAGCTGGCCGAGCGCGGCTGGGTGGTCAGCTCCGGCGCCGCCTACGGCATCGACGCGGCCGCGCACCGCGGCGCACTGGCGGTCGGCGGCATGACCGTGGGCGTGCTCGCCTCCGGGGTGGACGTCGAGTACCCGCGCGGCAACAGCGGCCTGATCCGCCGGATCCGTGAACAGGGCCAACTGGTCAGCGAGCACCCGCCGGGCGAGCACCCCAACCGCTTCCGGTTCGTGCTGCGGAACCGGGTACTGGCGGCGCTCACCAGGGGCACCGTGGTGGTGGAGGCCGCGCACCGCAGCGGGGCGCTCAGCACGGCTCGCCGGGCGATCGAGCTGAACCGGCACACCATGGGCGTCTGTGGACCGGTCACCTCCGAGCTGTCGGCGGGCGTGCATGAGCTGATCCGGGGCGGCGGCGCCACCCTGGTCACCAGTGCCGCCGAGGTGATCGAGCAGATCGGCGCGATCGGTGCGGACCTGGCGCCGCTGCACCGCTCGCTGGACCACCCGCGCGACCTGCTGGACCGGGCTGCCGCCCAGGTGCTGGAGGCGATCCCGGCCGGCCGCACCGGCGCACCGGTCGGCGCCCTCGCGCTGCGCACCGGCCTGTCCCCGGACCAGGTGCTCAAGCAGCTCTACGAGCTCTGCTCGCTCGGCTTCGTCCAGCGAGCGGGATCGCACTGGAGGGTGATCCGGTGAGTCTGGACGCACCGTCAGGAGCCGACGGTCGTTGGTGATCGATGGCGCGGTCACGGGTGCGGCCCTGGCGGGGCCGACCGGGTGGGGTTACCAGGTGGGGCTACCGGGACGGCGTGAGCGGGCGTACGCCTGGCGACGGCGCCGGTCACGGCGGTGGCGTTCCCGCGTCAGAGTGAACGCCACCGGAACGAGCGACGGCCAGGTGGTGGTAGCGCAGCGCATCGACTCGATCACGCTACGCTCCCTATGGCTTCCCTATCAGCACATGACTCGGCAGAACGGCGCAGACCCACGTATGCCCACACACATTCCCGGACACAGGGCGACCAGTGCCGGCCGGCCCCCGGGGGGATCCGGCACCGAAGCGCGCCCCGGCCTCGATGCCCAACCTGCGAAGCCCGTCCTGCCGACGATCCACCCACCGAGTGCCGAGCCGTCACTGGGGCGGCGCGGTACCGCGGCTGACGGTCCGGCGGGTGAGGGAGGGCCACCGGGCGGGGGCGGGGGAGAGGCGCCGGTCGGCCGGACGATCCCGCTGCCGCAGCCACCGCCACCGCCACTGCCGCCGCTTCCGATGGCCGGGCCGCTCGCCCTGGTGACGTCCCGGGCGTCGGCACCGCCGATCGCTCCACCTGGCCCGACCGCCGTGCCCGCCCCGCCCACGCGGCCTGCCAAGTCCGCCCAGCAGGCCGGTTCCGGTGAGTCGGCGAGGCCCGGCAAGAAGGCGAAGGCCGGCAAGTCCACCGGCACCGCCAGGGTCGCCGGTCTCGGGTCGGTGCCGCAGCCGTCGCGCGGAGCGGGTCGGCGGCCCGAGGGCGGAGGTGCAGTCGGCGCGCCGCAAGCGTCCGGACCGCCGACCGGACCCGCCCCACAGGGCACCGCCCCACAAGGCACCGCCCCACAAGGCACCGCCCCACAAGGCACCGCCCCACAGGGCAGCTCCCCGCCGCCCGCTCCTTCCACCGCAGCTGACGCCGCCTCTGGTCCCGCCGCTGGACCCGTCACCGGTACCGCTACCGCCCCGGAAGTCACCCAGCGCAGCGCGCTCGAATCGCTCTGGCGCTCCTACAAGACCACCGGCGACCCCAGGCTCCGTGAGCAGCTGATCCTCCACTACTCCCCGCTGGTGAAGTACGTGGCCGGCCGGGTGGGCGTCGGACTGCCGGCCAATGTCGAGCAGGCCGACTTCGTCTCCTCCGGTGTGTTCGGTCTGATCGATGCGATCGAGAAGTTCGACCTGGACCGGGCGATCAAGTTCGAGACCTATGCGATCAGCCGGATCCGCGGCGCGATCATCGACGAACTCCGGGCCCTGGACTGGATTCCCCGGTCGGTCCGGCAGAAGGCCAAGGCGGTCGAGCGGACCTATGCCGCGCTGGAGGCCCGGCTGCGGCGGACCCCGCACGAGCCCGAGGTGGCGGCCGAGATGGGCATCGCGCTCGAGGAGTTGCACGCGATTTTCAGCCAACTCTCACTGGCCAACGTGGTGGCGCTGGACGAGTTGCTGCACCCGGCCGGTGAGAGCGGCGAGCGGCTGACCCTGGTGGACACCCTGGTGGACATCGGAGCCGAGAACCCGGTCGAGGTCGCCGAGGACCGCGAGCTGCGCAAGCTGCTCGCCGGAGCCGTCAACACGCTGCCCGAGCGGGAGAAGACGGTGGTGACGCTCTACTACTACGAGGGCCTCACGCTGGCCGAGATCGGTCAGGTCCTCGGGGTGACCGAGAGTCGGGTCAGTCAGATCCACACCAAGTCCGTGCTGCAACTACGGGCGAAACTCTCCGATCTTCGCTGAATCCGGTATCCGCTGAACCGCTGAATCCGGTGGCTCCGGAGTACCGCGGGCTCCGTACAGTGGGAGGGTGCCGAAGATCCGAGCCGCCACCCTGGCCGAGCACCGTCAACTTCAGCGGGCAGCCCTCCTCGATGCGGCCCGCTCGCTGCTGACCGAGGGCGGGATGGACGCGCTGACCTTTCCCGCCCTGGCCGCCCGGACCGGACTGGCCCGCTCCTCGGTGTACGAGTACTTCCGCTCCCGGGCCCATGTGGTCGAGCAGCTCTGCGAGGCGGACTTCCCGCTCTGGGCGGCCGAGATCGAGGCGGGCATGGCCGTCTGCGACAGTGCGCTCAGCCGGCTGGAGGCGTACGTCCGCGGCCAGCTGGTCCTGGCCGGCGATCCCCGGCATCGCGCCATCGTCGCGCTCTCGGCGCTGGAGCTGGACGAGGCGGCACGGACCAGGATCCGCACCGCGCACGCCGGACTGGTCGGCCTGGTCATCGAGGCGCTGGGCGAACTGGGCCACCAGGAGCCGCGCCTGACGGCGGCGCTGCTGCAGGGCGCGGTGGAGACGGCGGTCAAGCGGTCCGAGGGGCGCTCCGCCGAGGAGCGCGAACAGATCGCCGACGCCGCCGTCGCCCTCGCCCTGCACGGGCTGGCTGGGCCGACGTTCACCGTCGCCGCCACCACGGCTGCGGAGTGCAGCGGCAACAGTCGCGCCTGACCGGAACCCAACAGCGCGAGCGGATCGAGGTAGCGGTCGCCGCGCAGCAGCCCCCAGTGCAGACACCCCGCCGCGCAGTGGCCGGCGCCCGGCGCGAGCAGACCGATCGGCTGGCCGGCCGCCACGGTCGTCCCGACGGGCGGGCCGCCGGTCACCGGCAGGTAGGTCGTGCGCAGCGGCGGGCTGCCGGTGCCGGGGTGCAGCACCGTCACCACCGGCCGACCGGCGACCTCACCCGCGAAGCTGATCACCCCGGGCGCGGCCGCCCGGACCGCCTCGCCCGCTCCGGCCGCAAGGTCGACCCCGCGGTGCCCGGCCGCCCACGGCTTCGGCGGCGCCGCGAACCGGTCCAGCAGCCCGCCCGGCCCGCCCACCGGCCAGGCCCGCCCGGGTGCGGGGGATGCCGCGCCCAGCAGCGAAGGCGGTGCGGCCCGCGCCGGAGTGGGTGCGAACAGCGTGCCCAGCACCGCAAGCAGCGTGAGCAGCGTGAGCGCGAGCCACCCGGCGGGCCGGCGGATGCGTACAGGTACCAGAACAGTGGTCATGCCAGCGAGGTTCCGCCCTGCTGCCCGCCTCCACTACCCCCGCCCACGAACCTGTGGACAACCCCGCACCTGTGGACAACGCCTCCACCGAACGCCTCCACCCCAACGCCCCCGCCCGAACGCCCCCACCCCAGCGCCCCACCCGAACGTCTCACCCCCCAACGCGCAGAGTCGCCGGTCGCTCGGGGCTTCCCGTACACTTCACACGCGACCCGGTCCGCCGGGTCGACTTCGCACGCCCCGCCACCGGCAGACCAACGGCCCCGGCCGCTGCTCCGCCCGGTGCGAGTGCCGCTCGGTCCCCCGAGCCTGTCGCGGTCTCGCCGCCCAGGATTCGGTCGGCTCGGCACGTCGGGGCGTCAGGCGTGACGGTCACCCGACCGGCACGGACAACCGAGCCAGACCCGGTAGTTGCCGAGTGCCCCGAGCCCCATCGGATCGGATCAAGGCAGCAACAACCAGCCGGGCGCAACACGAGGAGTACACGGCTATGGCCGTCGTCACGATGCGGGAGCTGCTGGAGAGCGGCGTCCACTTCGGTCACCAGACCCGTCGTTGGAACCCGAAGATGAAGCGCTTCATCTTCACGGAGCGCAACGGCATCTACATCATCGACCTGCTGCAGTCGCTGAACTACATCGACCGCGCCTTCGAGTTCGTCAAGGAGACCGTTGCCCACGGCGGCAGCGTCCTCTTCGTCGGCACCAAGAAGCAGGCCCAGGAGGCCATCGCCGAGCAGGCCACCCGCGTGGGCATGCCCTACGTGAACCAGCGCTGGCTCGGCGGCATGCTGACCAACTTCTCCACCGTCTACAAGCGTCTGCAGCGCCTCAAGGAGCTCGGCGAGCTGGACTTCTCGGACGTGGCCGGCTCCGGCCTCACCAAGAAGGAGCTCCTGGTCCTCCAGCGCGAGCACGACAAGCTGGAGAAGACCCTCGGCGGTATCCGCGACATGCAGCGCGTGCCCAGCGCTGTCTGGATCGTGGACACCAAGAAGGAGCACATCGCGGTCGGCGAGGCCCGCAAGCTCAACATCCCGGTTGTCGCGATCCTCGACACCAACTGCGACCCCGACGAGGTCGACTACAAGATCCCCGGCAACGACGACGCGATCCGCTCCGTCACCCTGCTGACCCGGGTGATCGCCGACGCCGTCGCCGAGGGCCTCAAGGCCCGCGCCGGTGTCGCCAAGGGCGATGTCAAGGCCGAGCCGGGTGCCGACCAGCCGCTGGCCGACTGGGAGCAGGACCTGCTGGCGACCGGTGAGGCGAAGGCCGAGGAGGCCCCCGCCGCCGCCGAGGCTGCTGCCGAGGCCCCCGCTGCCGAGGCTCCGGCCGCTGAGGCTCCGGCCGCCGAGGCCGAGCAGGCCTGACGTACCGAGGGTGAGGGGCGCTCGCCGGTACGAACCGGCGGGCGTCCCTCTCTCCACGTGCCGGGGCTGAAACACCAGCCCCGGCGCACACACCCCGCAGACACGCGAGACGCGAGAAGAGATTCACACCATGGCGAACATCTCCGCCGCGGACGTCAAGAAGCTCCGTGAGCTCACCGGCGCCGGCATGATGGACTGCAAGAAGGCGCTCGACGAGGCCGAGGGCGACGTCCAGAAGGCCGTCGAGCTGCTTCGTATCAAGGGCCAGAAGGGCGTTGCCAAGCGCGAGGGCCGCGACGCCTCCAACGGCGCCGTTGCCGCGCTGATCGCCGAGGACGCCAAGGCCGGCGTGCTCGTCGAGCTGAACTGCGAGACCGACTTCGTCGCCAAGGGTGGCAAGTTCGTCGAGGTCGCCGAGGCGCTCGCCGCCCACGTCGCCGCCACCTCCCCGGCCGACCTGGAGACCGCGCTGGCCTCCGAGATCGCCGCCGGCCAGACCGTCCAGCAGTTCGTGGACGAGGCCAACGCGACCCTGGGCGAGAAGATCGTCTTCCGTCGCTTCGCGCAGTTCGACGGTGACGGCTTCGTCGCGGTCTACCTGCACAAGACCGACCCGGACCTGCCGCCGGCCATCGGTGTCCTGGTCGAGCTCGACAAGGCCAACGCCGAGGTCGCCAAGGACGTCGCGCAGCACATCGCCGCCTTCGCGCCGAAGTACCTGTCCCGCGAGGACATCCCGGCCGAGGACATCGAGAACGAGCGCCGCGTCGCCGAGGCCACCGCTCGCGAGGAGGGCAAGCCGGAGGCCGCCCTGCCGAAGATCGTCGAGGGTCGCGTGACCGGCTTCGTCAAGGAGAACTCCGTTCTGGAGCAGGCCTTCGCGAAGGACAGCAAGAAGACCGTCGCCAAGGTCCTCGAGGAGAACGGCGTGGCCCTCAAGCGCTTCGCCCGCTTCCGCGTCGGCGCCTGAGCCACGTTCACCCGGTTCCCGCCTAAAGTTGGAACCGCCGCCGCAGCTGTGAACCAGTGAGTCGGCACCATGAACGACGAGGAGGCCATTGCCGTGCAGGAGACCGTACCGGTTCCCGCGGCAGTGGCCTCCTCGCGTGTACGCGCGGGCCTGGGCGCCGCACACCCGGGCCGGTGAATCAGCAGGTGCAGAAGGAGAAGTCCATGCAGGAGACGCAGGAGACCGCGCAGGACGGCACTGGCCGTCGTGTTCTGCTCAAGCTGTCCGGTGAGGCGTTCGCCGGCGGAGGCGGCCTCGGCGTCGACCCCGACGTCGTCCACAAGATCGCCCGCGAGATCGCCACCGTGGTCCGCCAGGGCACCGAGGTCGCGGTGGTCATCGGCGGCGGCAACTTCTTCCGCGGCGCCGAGCTGCAGGTCCGCGGCATGGACCGGGCCCGCTCCGACTACATGGGCATGCTCGGCACCGTGATGAACTGCCTGGCACTGCAGGACTTCCTGATGAAGGAAGGGATCGAGACCCGGGTCCAGACCGCCATCACGATGGGCCAGGTCGCCGAGCCCTACCTGCCGCTGCGGGCCATCCGGCACCTGGAGAAGGGCCGCGTGGTGATCTTCGGCGCGGGTATGGGCATGCCGTACTTCTCCACCGACACCACCGCCGTGCAGCGCGCCCTGGAGATCCACGCCGAGGTGCTGCTGATGGGCAAGAACGGGGTGGACGGGGTCTACGACTCCGACCCCAAGACCAACCCGGACGCAGTGCGGTTCGACGCGCTGGAGTACGTCGAGGTGATCTCCCGCGACCTCAAGGTCGCCGACCTGACGGCGATCACCCTGTGCAAGGACAACGGCCTGCCGATCCTGGTCTTCGAGCTCCTCGCGGAGGGCAATATCGCTCGCGCGGTCAGGAATGAGAAGATCGGCACACTCATCAGCCAGGATTCCGTCCGGGCCTGAGCCGTCATCAGCCGCGCCCCGCCGGACGACGCGGGGCCTATCAGTACGCCACGGGGCGGCCCACGCCACGGGCAACCGGACAGGGAGCAGACTGTGATCGAAGAGATCCTCCTCGAGGCCGAGGAGAAGATGGAGAAGGCGGTCTCGGTCGCGAAGGAAGACTTCGCCGCCATCCGCACCGGCCGGGCCCACCCGGCGATGTTCAACAAGATCGTCGCGATGTACTACGACGCGCCGACGCCGATCAACCAGCTCGCCTCGTTCTCCGTCCCGGAGCCCCGGATGGCGATCGTCACGCCGTTCGACAAGAGCGCCCTGCGCAACATCGAGCAGGCGATCCGCGACTCCGACCTGGGCGTCAACCCGAGCAACGACGGCAACGTCATCCGCGTGAACTTCCCGCAGCTGACCGAGGAGCGCCGCCGGGAGTACATCAAGCTGGCCCGTAGCAAGGGCGAGGACGGCAAGATCTCGATCCGGGCGATCCGCCGCAAGGCCAAGGAGAACCTGGACAAGCTGGTGAAGGACAAGGAGGCCGGCGAGGACGAGGTGCGCCGCGCCGAGAAGGAGCTCGACGACACCACCGCGAAGTACGTCGCGAGCATCGACGAGCTGCTCAAGCACAAGGAAGCCGAGCTGCTCGAAGTCTGATGAACGACGCCCCCAACGCCCCAGGCTCCAGGGGCACAACCCCGTCCCCGTCCCGAGCGCAGGAGAGTCCGGTGGCCCAGTCCGAGCCGCAGCAGCCCCGCAAGCAGCGCGGCGGCCGCAATCTCCCCGCCGCGATAGGCGTGGGGCTCGGCCTGGGCGTGGTGATCATCGCCTCGCTCTTCGTGGTCAAGGTGCTCTTCCTGGCCGTCGTGGTGGCTGCGGTCTCGGTGGGCAGCTGGGAGCTGACCAGTCGGCTGGCCGAGCGCAAGGGGATCCAGGTCGCGCAGCCGCCGCTGCTGCTCGGCGGCATCGCCATGCTGACGGCCGGCTACTGGATCGGTCCGCAGGGCGCGGCCGCGGCGCTCGCACTGACCGCGCTGGCGCTGATGATCTGGCGGATGAAAGAGCCGCCGGAGAACTACCTGCGGGACATAACGGCGGGCGTCTTCACGGCTTTCTACGTGCCGTTCCTGGCCACCTTCGTGGCGCTGATGCTCTCCGCGCACGACGGGCCGCAGCGGATCGTGCTCTTCCTGGTGGTCACCATCTGCAGTGACACCGGGGCGTACGCGGTGGGCTACAAGTTCGGCCGCACCAAGCTGGCGCCGACGATCAGCCCGGGCAAGACCCGCGAGGGCCTGGCCGGCGGCATCGGCCTGTCGATGCTGGCGGGTGCGCTGCTGATGCAGTGGATCATCGATGACGGGCGCTGGTGGCAGGGCCTGATCCTGGGCGGTTGCGCGGCGCTGATCGCCACCCTCGGCGACCTGGCCGAGTCGATGATCAAGCGCGACCTGGGCATCAAGGACATGGGCACCCTGCTGCCGGGCCACGGCGGGATCATGGACCGGCTGGACTCGCTGCTGCCGACCGCGCCGGTGGTCTGGATGCTGCTGGCCGCCTTCGTCGGCAGCTGACCCACACCCGCGTCGAGGGCCCCGGACGGCACCCGTCCGGGGCCCTCGCGGCATCTGCGACACTGGATGAACCATGCCTGCACCCGGAGAACTCACCTTTGTCGCGCCGCGCGGCGCCAAGCCCCCGCGACACCTCGCCGATCTCAACCCCGCCGAGCGCAAGGAGGCCGTCGCCGAGCTGGGCGAGCAGCCCTTCCGCGCCAAGCAGCTGGCCAACCACTACTTCGGCCGGCTCTCGAACGAGCCGGCGACTTGGACGGACATCCCGGCGGCCAGCCGCGAGAAGCTGACCGAGAAGCTGCTGCCCGAGCTGATGTCGGTGGTCCGGCACGTCTCCTGCGACGAGGACACCACCCGCAAGACGCTCTGGAAGCTCTTCGACGGCACCCTGGTCGAGTCGGTGCTGATGCGCTACCCGGACCGGGTGACGATGTGCATCAGCTCGCAGGCCGGCTGCGGGATGAACTGCCCGTTCTGCGCCACCGGCCAGGCGGGGCTGACCCGCAACCTGTCGACCGCCGAGATCGTCGAGCAGATCGCGGCCGGCATGCGGGCACTCAAGGCCGGGGAGATCCCCGGCGGCGAGGCGCGGCTGAGCAACGTGGTCTTCATGGGCATGGGCGAGCCGCTGGCCAACTACAACCGGGTGCTGGCCTCGATCCGCCGGCTCACCGACCCGGCGCCGGACGGCTTCGGCCTCTCCCAGCGCGGCATCACGGTCTCCACCGTCGGCCTGGTGCCGGCCATGAACCGGCTGGCCGACGAGGGACTGAGCTGCCGCCTCGCGCTCTCCCTGCACGCGCCGGACGACGAGCTGCGCGACGAGCTGGTCCCGGTCAACACCCGGTGGAAGGTCGCCGAGGTGCTGGACGCCGCGTGGAACTACGCGGAGAAGTCGGGCCGGCGGATCTCCATCGAGTACGCGCTGATCAAGGACATCAACGACCAGGCCTGGCGGGCCGACCTGCTCGGCCGGTTGATCAAGAACCACCGGGTGCACGTCAACCTGATCCCGCTGAACCCGACCCCGGGCTCCAAGTGGACGGCCTCCCGGCCCGAGGACGAGCGCGAGTTCGTCCGCCGGCTGGAGGCGCACGGCGTGCCGACCACCGTCCGCGACACCCGCGGCCAGGAGATCGACGGCGCCTGCGGTCAGCTCGCCGCCGCGGGCTGAGCCGGTCCAACTCAGCCGGTCCAACTCAGCCGGTCCAACTCAGCCGGTCCAACTCAGCGGTCCGGCTCAGTGGTTCAGGCTCAGTGGTTCAGCTCAGCATTCCCGAGCCCAGCGCCGCCGTCAGGCCGCCGGTGGCCAGCACCACCAGCCCGGCCAGCGCCCAGCGCAGCAGGGCGGCGCCGACCAGCAGGTGCGGCGAGGAGCCGAGCCGCAGCAGGGTGGCGGTGACGGGCCGTCGGGTGGCCCGGACCTCGGTCAGCCGGGCGATCACCGCCGCCACCGCGCAGCCGGTGATCAGCAGCGCCTCGGCGGCCGGCAGTGGCCCGGTGCCGGCCGCACCGGGGGCCACCCAGTGCCGGACCGAGGTGAGCACCACCGCCAGGGTGAAGGCCAGCACCGCGAGCGGGGCGCTGAGCCGGGGCGCGGTGCTGGTCAGCCCGCGCCCGGCCAGCAGGCGGCGGGCGCTCGGGCGGCCGAGCGCCAGAACGCGGCCGGCCGCGGCCAGCAGCGGGCCGGTCAGCAGTGCGGCGCCCAGCGCCGCAGTGGCCCAACCACCCAGCAGCGCGCCGCTGGTGTGACCGAGGCCGGCCGGCAGCTGCAGCGGGCGCGGATCGCCCGCGGCCGCCGGGCGCAGCGCATACAGCTCGGTCAGCGTGCCGGCGAGGGTGAGCAGGCTCGCCGTGACGGTGCGGACCAGCCCGAACCGCTCGGCCCCGACCGGCTCCCGACTGCCGGGCAGCGTCTCCCGGTTGGGCACCGCGCAGGCCGCCGCGATCCCGCCGACCAGCGGCAGCAGCGTGATCAGGGCGATCGGCGCGGCCGGCGGCAGCGGCACGCCCATGCCCAGCTCGGGTGCCAGCGAGGGTCCGGCGATGTCGTTGCGCAGCACCAGGAAGAGCAGCAGTGTGACCAGTGCGCCGAGGGCGCAGGCCAGCGCGATCTCGCCGGCGATCAGCAGCCGCAGTCGCCTCGGTCCGGCGCCGGCCGCGGTCAGCCCGGCGATCCGGTCCGGCCGCTGGGCCGGCAGGGCGCGCGCCGCGACGGCGGCGAACCAGGCGACGGCCAGCAGCGGCGGCAGGCACCAGAGCAGCCGCGCGGTCGCCGAGTGGGCACCGGGCGGATCGTTGAGCGCCCGGCCGAGGGCCCGCAGCAGGAAGGCGGCAACCACGGCGGCCGCCGTGGCGGTGAGCAGCCAGCGGCCCAGGTCGACGACCCGGTAGCCCCTGACCAGCCGGAGATAGAACACCTGCGTCCTCAGTGTGAAGCGGTGACGGGCGCGGCCGCCGGGCGTCGCACCGGGGCCGCCGGTGCCGGGGTGCGGCCGTCGACCAGCGCCACCGTGCGGTCCGCGTACCGGGCCAGTTCGGGGTCGTGGGTGGCCAGCACCAGGGTGAGCTGGTGGGAACGGGCCGCGCTGGTGAGTATCCGCAGCACCTGGTCCTGGGCCTCGCGGTGCAGCGGGGCGGTCGGGTCGTCGGCGAAGACCACCCGGGGGAGCGGGGCGAGCGCCCGGGCGACCGCGATCCGCTGGCGCTGACTCTGGACCAGTTCCTCGGGGCGGCGCTTGGCGCAGTCGCTCACGTCCAGCCGGTCCAGCCAGTCGTCGGCCGCGCCGTAGGCGGCCTTGTGGCCGGCCCCGGCCAGCAGCAGTGGCAGCGCGACGTTCTCCCGGGCCGTCAGTTCCGGTACCAGCTGCGGCTCGGAGCCGACGAAGCCGAACCGGTCGCGGCGCAGCTTCTCCCGCCCGGCCCGGCTGAGGGTGTGCACCGGGGAGCTGTTGAACCAGACCTCGCCGGAGTCCACTGGGAGCTGGGCGGACAGGCAGCCGAGCAGGGTGGACTTGCCGGACCCGCGGGCGCCGGTGATGGCCAGCACCTCGCCCTCGCGGATGCCGATCGAGACGTCGCGCAGGGCGGGGGTGCCGTGGTGGGACTTGACGATCCCCCTGGCCCAGAGCACGTCGTTGTCGGGCGGGGCCGCTGACATGGAGTTCCTCCGCCGGTCCACGGGAGATGGGTGACAGTCGTCAGATTAGAACGACTAAGTCGCATTGCGGTTGCGGCGCACCCGGAGCAGTTGTGATAAACCCGGACGAACCATCAGCAGATCGTCGGGAAAAATCACCGCGTCAGCCAAAGGCACCGCGCCGGCCGAAAACCCGCAGGGCGGTCCCGGCAGCCCTGAGGAGGAGACTGCTGGGACCGCCCTGCGGCAGAGGGTGGGTCAGAGAGCTCTAGATCTTCGCCCACGCGTCGGTGAGGCTGGTCCGCAGGATCTGCTCGATCTCGTCGAAGGTCGACTGGTCGGAGATCAGCGGCGGGGCCAGCTGCACCACCGGGTCGCCACGGTCGTCGGCGCGGCAGTACAGGCCGTTGTCGAAGAGCGCCTTCGACAGGAAGCCGTAGAGCACGCGCTCGACCTCGTCGTCGTTGAAGGACTCCTTGGTGACCTTGTCCTTGACGAGCTCGATGCCGTAGAAGAACCCGTTGCCGCGCACATCGCCGACGATCGGCAGGTCACGCAGCTTGTTCAGGGTGCCGAGGAAGTTCGCCTCGTTGTCCAGCACGTGCTGGTTGAGGCCCTCGCGCTCGAAGATGTCGAGGTTGGCCAGCGCGACCGCCGAGGAGACCGGGTGGCCGCCGAAGGTGTAGCCGTGCAGGAAGGTGTTGTCGCCCTTGTAGAACGGCTCGGCCAGGCGGTCCGAGATGATCGTGGCGCCGATCGGGGAGTAGCCCGAGGTCATGCCCTTGGCGCAGGTGATCATGTCGGGCTGGTAGCCGAACTTGTCGGCGCCGAACATGGTGCCCAGGCGGCCGAAGGCGCAGATGACCTCGTCCGAGACGAGCAGCACGTCGTGCCGGTCGCAGATCTCGCGCAGGCGCTGGAAGTAGCCGGGCGGCGGCGGGAAGCAGCCACCGGCGTTCTGCACCGGCTCGACGAAGACGGCGGCGACGGTCTCGGCGCCCTCGTTGAGGATGGCCACCTCGATCTCGTCGGCGCACCAGCGGCCGTAGGCCTCCGGGTCCACCGTGCCGTCCGGGCCCTCGAGGAAGGCCGGGGCGCGGTAGATGTTGGTGTTCGGAGCCTTGTGGGTGCCCGGCACCAGCGGCTCGAACGGGGCCTTCAGGCCCGGCAGGCCGGTGATCGACAGGGCGCCCTGCGGGGTGCCGTGGTAGGCGACCGCGCGGGAGATGACCTTGTACTTGGTCGGCTTGCCGGTCAGCTTGAAGTACTGCTTGGCGAGCTTCCAGGCGGTCTCGACGGCCTCGCCGCCACCGGTGGAGAAGAAGACCTTGTTCAGGTCGCCGGGCGCGTAGTGGGCCAGGCGCTCGGCCAGCTCGACGGCCTTGGGGTGGGCGTAGCTCCACACCGGGAAGAAGGCGAGCTCCTTGGCCTGCTTGGCGGCGGCCTCGGCGAGCTCCTCCCGGCCGTGACCGGCCTGCACCACGAACAGGCCGGCCAGGCCGTCGAGGTACTTGCGGCCCTTGTCGTCCCAGATGTAGGTGCCCTCGCCGCGCACGATGGTGGGGACGGGGGAGTTCTCGTACGACGACATGCGGGTGAAGTGCATCCACAGGTGGTCGTAGGCGGTCTTCGAAAGGTCCTTCTGTGCCGGGTCGGCGCTCATCGGGTGCCCCAGGTGTAGGTCTGTTTCCGGAGCTTCAGGTAAACGAAGCTCTCGGTCCTCCGCACGCCGGGAAGCGCACGGATTCGCTTGTTGATCATTTCGAGCAGGTGCTCGTCGTCCTCGCACACCAGCTCGGCCAGCAGGTCGAACGAGCCCGCGGTGCAGACCACGTAGTCGACCTCGTCCATGGCGGCCAGAGCGTCGGCGATCGGCTCGATGTCACCCTCGACCGTGATTCCGACCATCGCCTGCCGGGTGAATCCGACGGTGAGGGGATCGGTGACGGCGACGATCTGCATCACGCCCTGGTCGAGCAGTTTCTGGACCCGCTGCCGAACGGCGGCCTCGGAGAGGCCGACGGCCTTGCCGATGGTCGCGTACGCACGGCGGCCGTCCTCCTGCAGCTGCTCGATGATCGCCTTGGAGACGGAGTCGAGGGGAACGCTGCTGTTCCGGTCGCGGTTGGCCACGCCGCCACTGTGCCCGATCGGAGGGATGTTCGCAAGTAGCGGTGCTGCTGATTTCGTCGTCATGGTCGGGAAACGGTACGGATTTCATCGCAACAAGCTGGCAGCTATGTCGATACCAGCAGCTTTCCCGCTACCCTGTCAGCGTCACGCGCGCGCGTCCCCCCGGGGCGTACGCTCCCCACCAGTGGATCGTGTCCAACAGGGCCCGGCCACCCGGCGCCGCCTCGGCGTCGGACCGGGCCACCCGCCCGGTCCACTGGCACAGCCCCCGACGGATCGGCCGCCACAGCGCCGACCGCAACCCGAGGAGAGAGTCGTGAGCGACCTTCGTACGCTGCGCAACTACATCAACGGCCAGTTCGTCGACGCGGCGGACGGTCGCACCTTGCAGATCGTCGACCCCACCACCGGCCAGGCGTACGCGACCTCCCCGCTGTCCGGTGCCGCCGATGTGGACGCCGCGATGGCCTCGGCCGCCGCCGCCTTCGAGACCTGGCGCGACGCCACCCCGTCCACCCGGCAGAAGCTGCTGCTGAAGATCGCCGACGCGGTCGAGGCGCGGGCCGACGAGCTGGTGGACGCCGAGTGTCGCAACACCGGCAAGCCGCGCGGCCTCACGCTGTCCGAGGAGATCGGCCCGATGGCCGACCAGATCCGGTTCTTCGCCGGCGCCGCCCGCCTGCTCGAGGGCAAGGCCGCGGGCGAGTACATGGACGGCATGACCTCGATCGTGCGCCGCGAGCCGGTCGGCGTCTGCGCCCAGGTCGCGCCGTGGAACTACCCGATGATGATGGCGGTCTGGAAGTTCGCCCCGGCGATCGCCGCGGGCAACACCGTGGTGCTGAAGCCCTCCGACACCACCCCCGCCTCCACCGTGCTGCTGGCCGAGATCATCGGCGGCATCCTGGCCGAGCTGGAGCTGCCGGCCGGCGTCTTCAACGTGCTCTGCGGTGACCGCGAGACCGGCAAGCTGATGGTGGAGCACACCACCCCGGCGATGGCCTCGATCACCGGCTCGGTGCGGGCCGGCATCCAGGTCGCCGAGTCGGCCTCCAAGGACGTCAAGCGGGTGCACCTGGAGCTCGGCGGCAAGGCCCCCGTGGTGGTCTTCGAGGACGCCGACATCGCCGAGGCCGTCGAGGGCATCTCGGTGGCCGGCTTCTTCAACGCCGGCCAGGACTGCACCGCCGCCACCCGGGTGCTGGTGCACGAGTCGATCCACGACGCCTTCGTCGCCGCCCTGGCCAAGGCCGCGGCCGACACCAAGACCGGTGGCGTCGACGAGGAGGACGTCCTCTACGGCCCGCTGAACAACGCCAACCAGCTCAAGCAGGTCTCCGGCTTCATCGACCGCCTGCCGTCCCACGCCAAGGTCGAGGCGGGTGGCCACCGGGTCGGCGAGGTCGGCTACTTCTACGCCCCGACCGTGGTCTCCGGCCTGAACCAGGACGACGAGATCATCCAGAACGAGGTCTTCGGCCCGGTCATCACCGTGCAGAAGTTCACCGACGAGGAGCAGGCGGTCAGCTACGCCAACGGCGTGGAGTTCGCGCTGGCCTCCTCGGTCTGGACCAAGGACCACGCCCGCGCGATGCGGATGTCGCGTCGGCTGGACTTCGGCTGCGTCTGGATCAACACCCACATCCCGCTGGTCGCCGAGATGCCGCACGGTGGGTTCAAGAAGTCCGGCTACGGCAAGGACCTGTCCTCCTACGGCTTCGAGGACTACACCCGGATCAAGCACGTCATGACCGCGATCTAGCGGGTCATGACCGTTCAGCGCTGTATGACCGCGATCTAGCGGGTCATGACCGTTCAGCGCTGTATGACCGCGATCTGATGACCCTCTGAACGCGATCTGCTGATCCTCTAAAGCGGAGGGCCCAGGAGGACCGCCTCCTGGGCCCTTTCCACGATGTCAGGCTCGCCCGCAGACCACCTGACAAGATGCCGCTGCACGGGCCCGCTCCGCTTCCTTACGCTGGCGGGTATGAGCATCCCCACTGCCGATCCCGCCGCCGGGCAGGCCGTCAAGGCCGCCGACCGCGCGCACGTCTTCCACTCGTGGTCCGCCCAGGCCCTGATCGACCCCCTCGCGGTGGCCGGTGCCGAGGGCTCCTACTTCTGGGACTACGAGGGCAACCGCTACCTCGACTTCTCCTCCCAGTTGGTGAACACCAACATCGGCCACCAGCACCCCAAGGTGGTCGCCGCGATCCAGGAGCAGGCCGGCAAGCTCTGCACCATGGCGCCCGGCTTCGCGGTCGAGGCGCGCAGCGAGGCGGCCCGGCTGATCGCCGAGCGCACCCCCGGAGACCTCGACAAGATCTTCTTCACCAACGGCGGTGCCGAGGCCGTCGAGAACGCGATCCGGATGGCCCGGCTGCACACCGGCCGCCAGAAGGTGATGTCCACCTACCGCTCGTACCACGGCGCCACCGCCAACGCGATCGCCCTGACCGGCGACCCGCGCCGCTGGGCGAACGAGACCGGCACCTCCGGCGTGGTGCACTTCTGGGGCCCGTACACCTACCGCTCCGCCTTCCACGCCGAGAACGAGGCGCAGGAGTGCGAGCGCGCGCTGGCCCACCTCGAGCAGACGATCGCCTTCGAGGGCCCGCAGACCGTCGCCGCGATCATCCTGGAGACCGTGGTCGGCACCGCCGGCATCCTGATCCCGCCGGCCGGCTACCTGGCTGGGGTCCGGGAGATCTGCGACCGCTACGGGATCGTCTTCATCCTGGACGAGGTGATGGCCGGATTCGGCCGCACCGGTGAGTGGTTCGCCGCCGACCACTGGGGCGTCGTCCCCGACCTGCTGACCTTCGCCAAGGGCGTCAACTCCGGCTACGTGCCGCTCGGCGGGGTGGCGATCAGCGCCGAGATCGCCGCCACCTTCGCCGAGCGCCCGTTCCCCGGCGGCCTGACCTACTCCGGGCACCCGCTGGCCTGCGCTTCCGCCGTGGCGACCATCAACGCGATGGCCGAGGAGGGCATCGTGGCGAACGCCAAGCTGATCGGCGAGACCGTGCTCGGCCCCGGCCTGCGCGAGCTGGCGGAGCGCCACCCGTCCATCGGCGAGGTGCGCGGCCTCGGCGTCTTCTGGGCGCTCGACCTGGTCCGCGACCGGTCCACCCGGGAGCCGCTGGTCCCCTACAACGCGGCCGGCGCCGCCAACGCGCCGATGGCCGAACTGGCGGCGGCCTGCAAGAAGCGCGGTCTGTGGCCGTTCACCAACATGAACCGGTTCCACGTGGTGCCCCCGTGCACCGTCACCGCCGAGGAGGCCAAGGCGGGCCTCGCCGCCCTGGACGAGGCCCTCACCGTGGCCGACGCGCACGTCAACTGACTCACCGTCGGACGGCGTCCAGCGCCAGCAGGGCCACGTGCAGGGAGAGACAGGACTCCACCTGGTCCAGGTCCACCGCCAGGATCCGCTCCACCTTGTGCAACCGGTCGTAGAAGCTCGGCCGCGACAGATGCGCAGCGTCTGCCGCGGCCGACTTGTTGCGCCCCTGCTCCAGATAGACCCGCAGCAACTGCACCAGCTGCGAGCCGTGCTCCGCGTCATGCGCCAGCAACGGCCCCAACTCGCGCTCCACGTAGGTCTGCAGCCGCGCGTCGTCACGCAGCAGATGCAGCAGGCCGCGCAGCCGCACGTCCGGCAGCCGGTAGTACGAGGCGGCCCGCGCGCCCGGCGCGTCGTGCAGCGCCGCGTCCGCCACCTGGGTCGCCTCCATCAGGGTGCGCCGGGCGTCGCGCACCGAACCCACCGAGGAGCCCACCGCCACCACCGGCGGCGCCGACTCCTTGCCGCTGTCCGCGACCAGCCGGCGCAGCGAGGCCGCGAAGCTCTCCAACGCCGCATGCTCGTCCTGCTGCGACCCGAGCGCGATCAGCAGCCCGACCCCCTCGTCGTCCAGCGCGCCGACCAGCGCGGCCAACCGGCTGGCCCGGGCCGCGCCGGCCGCCAGCTCGGTGAAGTCCCGCAGCCGGGCCTGGGCCTCCAGCGCCGCCGGCAGCGGCCCGCCGCGCCGGCGCAGCACCACGCCGACCAGCCGCCGGCCCTCCAACGGCACACCCAGTGCCTGGGCCCGCAGCGCCACCTCGGAGACCGTCAGCGCGTGCGTCAGGATCCCGGACAGCAAGGTGCGGTGGGTCTGCCGCTCCAGGCTCTCCCGGTCGCGCACCAGCAGCCGGTTGAGCGCGAGGGTCGCGGCACCGCGCTCCAGCAGCATGGTCGCCGGATGCGACTCCTGGCCGGGCAGCGCCCCCGGATCGTCCACCAGCACCAGCCGCCCCCAGTCCTCACCCCGGGCGCCGACCGTGGTGACCAACCAGCCGCTGCGCGGGTCGTGCCCGGTCCGGCCGCTCGGGCGCACCGCGCGCGAGCGGCGCTCCCAGTTCTCCAGCAGCTCGTCCTCGGTGCGCCCGGCCGGATCGTGCGCCAGCACCTGGTGGCTCAGGTTCTCCAGCACCACCGGACGCCCCGCCATCCGGGCGATCTGCCGCAGCACCTCGGTGGGCTCGGCGCCCTCCACCGCCAGCTCGTTGAAGACCTGGTGCACCGCCTCGGACGCCCGCAGCTGCTCCAACTGCGCGTTCACCACCAGCGCGTGCACCGCCTCGGTCACCGCGACGAAGCGCAACTCCCGGCGGAGCACGATCAGCGGCAGCCCGCGCTGCTCCGCCGCGTGCACCAGAGCGCGCGGCAGCGTGTCGAAGTACCGCCGGCCGAACTCCACCACCAGACCCGCGACGCCGATCTCCACCAGCTCCCGGACATAGCGAGCCAGCCCCTCCCGGTCCTCCGGCAGTGCGATCCCGGTGGTCAGCACCAGCTCGCCGCCCTGCAGCATGCCCGCCACGTCCGGCAGCTCGCTCACGTGCACCCAACGCACCGGCTGCTCCAGCCGGTCGGCCCCGGCCACCACCTGCGGCAGGCCGCGGCGCATCACGTCGAGATCGAGAACACGGGCGACGGTGGGCAACACGATGGGTCCTCCAAGCAGCGGGGGTGCAGGGTGTCAGGTGAATCATGCAGCCCCGTGACGACCTGTCACCCCTGCGCGCGGTTAGCACCTTGTAAACCGCTTCGCCGCTCGGCTGTCGGAGTGACCCTTGCCCGGCTTCCCTGCGGCGGGAAGGGTCGGCGGCATCGAAGCGAGTGGAATGGACCTATGGAGGAGAAGCGACCCATGGCGCTGAGCAATTTCACGGACGGTGCGCAGTACATCGGCGGCCGAGCCACCATCGGCACCGGGTTCGAGCCCTTCGACGTGGTCAACCCGGCCGACGGCAGCACCGTCCAGCAGGTCCGGCTCGCCTCCACCGAGGACGTGGACGCCGCGGTGGCCGCCGCCGCGGCCGCCCTGCCCGAGTGGTCCCGCGCCACCCCCGGCACCCGCTCGGAGGCCCTGCTGCGGCTGACCGCCGTGCTCACCGAGCACGCCGCCGAGTTCGCCGAGGTCGAAACCGCCCAGACCGGCAAGCCGATCAAGCTCTCCACCGAGTTCGACGTCCCCGGCACCATCGACAACACCGCCTTCTTCGCCGGCGCCGCCCGCAACCTCGAGGGCAAGGCCGCCGGCGAGTACTCCGGCGACCACACCTCCTACGTCCGCCGCGAGGCGATCGGCGTGGTCGGCTCGATCGCGCCGTGGAACTACCCGCTGCAGATGGCCGCCTGGAAGATCCTGCCGGCCATCGCGGCAGGCAACACCATCGTCCTCAAGCCCGCCGAACTCACCCCGCTCACCTCGCTGATGTTCGCCCGCGCCTGCACCGAGGCGGGCATCCCCGACGGCGTGGTCAACGTGGTCACCGGCGCCGGCCGCGACGCCGGCGAGCGGCTCGTCGCCCACCCCGGCGTGGCCATGGTCTCCTTCACCGGCTCCACCGGAGTCGGGCAGCGGGTCGCCGAACTGGCCACCGCCACCGTCAAGCGCACCCACCTGGAACTGGGCGGGAAGGCCCCGTTCGTGGTCTTCGAGGACGCCGACCTCGAGGCCGCCGTGCACGGCGCGGTGGCCGGCGCACTGATCAACAGCGGCCAGGACTGCACCGCCGCCACCCGCGCCTACGTGCAGCGCCCGCTCTACGCCGAGTTCGTGGCCGGCGTCGCCGAACTCTTCGCCGCGATCCGACTGGGCGACCCGCGCAACCCGCAGACCGACCTCGGCCCGCTGGTCTCCTACGCCCACCGCGACCGGGTGGCCGGCTTCGTCGACCGGGCCCGCGGCTACGGCGCCACCATCGTCACCGGCGGCGGCCGCCCCAAGACCGGCCACGACGGCACCGACCTCACCCGAGGCGCCTACTACCAGCCAACCCTGATCACCGACGTGCGCCAGGACAGCGAGGTGGTGCAGGGCGAGATCTTCGGCCCGGTGCTGGTGGTGCTGCCCTTCGACAGCGACGACGAAGGCCTGCGGCTGGCCAACGACACCCCCTACGGTCTGGCCGCCTCCGCCTGGACCCGCGACGTGCACCGCTCGCTGCGCGCCACCCGGGAGCTCGCGGCCGGCTGCGTCTGGGTCAACGACCACATCCCGATCATCAGCGAGATGCCGCACGGCGGCTACAAGTCCTCCGGCTACGGCAAGGACATGTCGCAGTACTCGCTCGACGAGTACACCCAACTCAAGCACGTCATGTTCGACACCACGGCGGTGGCCAGGAAGGACTGGCACCGCACGATCTTCGGAGACCGCGGCTGACAGTCGTGTAAGAGTCGTGGCCGGGCCCGCTCTCCCTGATGACAGGTGAGCAGAGCGAAGGGCGGGCCATGGACAGCACCGAACCCAGCAGCGCGGTGGCCTGGCTCGCGGCCGCAGCCCCCGACCCCGAGGCCTGCCGACGGGAGTGGGAGCGGAGCACGCTCGGGCTGGCGCTGCTCCCCGCCGGGCGGCTGTGGGACGTGCTGATCGTCCCCGCCCGGCTAGGGCTTCCCGCGCTGCGCCTGCTGGACCGCCTGCCCGGCCCGGGACCGGCGCTGCTGGACCCGGGCGACGACACGGCCGGGTTCCTGGTCCCGGTCGGCACCGTCGACCGCTGGATCGGCACCGGGGTCCGCGGCGCCGGCGAGGGCACCTGGGTGGTGGTCCCGCACCCCGGCAGACGCGGGCGTGGACTGCGCTGGCTGGCGCCGCCCGACGGCTCCGGCCGGCTGGTCGACCCGATCGCTCTGGAGCTGGCCCTGCACGAGGCGGCGGCCACCCTCGGTGGGCCGGGAGAGCACCTCTGAGGCAGCCGACGCAGGCCGTGCCCAGCAGCTACTACGAGGTGTAAGGCCAAACGAGCTATCACCGTCAGTGTGCTCGTTGAGCAGCCGCGATCCGGGGACCAGACTGGAATCGAGCCCGTGATTTGGAGGCAGACGACCGTGAGCAAGCCCACTGAGCGCCAGAGCAGCGCGAAGAAGCACGTCATCCACTGGATCGACGGAGCGCCGGTACCGACGGCCGGCGCCGCGCCGCGCCGTGGCGACATCTACGACCCGGCCACCGGTCGGATCTCCGGCCAGGTGGACTTCGCGGAGAACGCCGAGGTGGACCAGGCGGTCGCCGCGGCCTCCGCCGCCTTCGCCGACTGGCGGCACGCCTCGATCGCCAAGCGCACCTCGGTGCTCTTCGCCTTCCGCGAGCTGTTCAACGCCCGCAAGGAGGAGCTGGCCTCGATCGTCGTCGCCGAGCACGGCAAGGTGCACTCCGACGCGCTCGGCGAACTGGCCCGTGGCCAGGAGGTGATCGAGTACGCCTGTGGCATCCCGCAGCTGATCAAGGGCGGCTTCACCGAGCAGGCCTCCACCGGCATCGACGTCTACTCGATCCGCCAGCCGCTCGGCCCGGTCGCCATCATCTCGCCGTTCAACTTCCCGGCGATGGTGCCGATGTGGTTCTTCCCGATCGCCATCGCGGCCGGGAACACGGTGGTCCTCAAGCCCTCCGAGAAGGACCCCTCGGCGGCCAACTTCATCGCCGAGCTGTGGAAGGAGGCCGGTCTGCCGGACGGCGTCTTCAACGTGGTGCACGGCGACAAGGTCGCGGTCGACCGCCTGCTGGAGCACCCCGACATCAAGTCGGTCAGCTTCGTCGGCTCCACGCCCATCGCCCGCTACGTCTACGAGACCGGCACCCGCTACGGCAAGCGCGTGCAGGCCCTCGGCGGCGCGAAGAACCACATGCTGGTGCTCCCCGACGCCGACCTGGACCTGAGCGCCGACGCCGCGATCAACGCCGGCTTCGGCGCAGCCGGCGAGCGCTGCATGGCGGTCTCGGTGCTGGTGGCGGTCGACCCGATCGGCGACGAGCTGGTCGACAAGATCAAGCAGCGGATGGCCACCCTCAAGGTCGGGCCCGGCTGCAACGGCGACTCCGAGATGGGTCCGCTGGTCACCGGCCAGCACCGGGACAAGGTCACCTCCTACGTCGAGTCCGGGGTGGCCGACGGCGCGGAGCTGGCCGTGGACGGCCGAAAGCACACCATCGCCGGCGAGGACGCCAACGGCGAGACCACGGCTGACGGCTTCTGGCTCGGCCCGACCCTCTTCGACCACGTGAAGCCCGGCATGTCCGTCTACAACGACGAGATCTTCGGCCCGGTGCTCTCGGTGGTGCGGGTCGCCTCCTACGAGGAGGGCCTGGAGCTGATCAACTCCAACCCCTACGGCAACGGAACCGCCATCTTCACCAACGACGGCGGCGCCGCCCGGCGCTTCCAGCACGAGGTGGAGGTCGGCATGGTCGGTATCAACGTGCCGATCCCGGTGCCGGTGGCCTACTACTCCTTCGGCGGCTGGAAGGCCTCGCTCTTCGGCGACTCGCACGCGTACGGACCGGACGGGGTGCAGTTCTTCACCCGCGGCAAGGCGGTCACCCAGCGCTGGCTGGACCCGTCGCACGGCGGGATCAACCTCGGTTTCCCGACGAACAGCTGAGGTGCTGAGGTGCTGAGATGCTGAGGCGCTGAGACCAGGTCAGTCGGCCGGCCCACCCGCTCCGCGGGCGGGCCGGCCGACTCTGTTTGCACCTGGGCGCGGGAAGGCGTAGCGTGTCCTAGTCGCTCGGCAGGGAGCACCGGACACGTATCTACGCGGACGGTCCCGGGGCGGCCAATCCTTTGAACCAGCACTTCTGATCCGTACCGGGTCGCGCTTTGTCGCGGGTCGGTGCCTATTCGGCGTGCACGTTTATATGGATTGTGGCTGGATTCGCCTTTCGGGGCGGGGATCGGCTAAAGTTCAACACGTCGGACGGGCCGTCAGGTCGCGGAAGACGAAAGCGAAGTCGGGAAAGAGCACAGACTCGGATCTGATAAGCTTTACGAAGTAAGAACGCAGTAACACTGAAACGAATGCCCGGAGAGCTTGCGAGAGCGGCTTGAAGGAAGTGTCCGTTCCTTGAGAACTCAACAGCGTGCCAAAAGTCAACGCCAGATATGTTGACATCCCTGGCCTCGATCGCTTGATCGGGGTTGGAGATTCCTTTTGAAGTAAAACACTAGCGAGGACGCAGTGCACGGGGTCGGCCTATTCCGCTGATTGTCGTGCCGCTCTGCGCGGGTGTCGACCCGATTACGGGAAAACATTCACGGAGAGTTTGATCCTGGCTCAGGACGAACGCTGGCGGCGTGCTTAACACATGCAAGTCGAACGGTGAAGCCCTTCGGGGTGGATCAGTGGCGAACGGGTGAGTAACACGTGGGCAATCTGCCCTGCACTCTGGGACAAGCCCTGGAAACGGGGTCTAATACCGGATATGACCTGGGACCGCATGGTTCTGGGTGTAAAGCTCCGGCGGTGCAGGATGAGCCCGCGGCCTATCAGCTTGTTGGTGGGGTAATGGCCTACCAAGGCGACGACGGGTAGCCGGCCTGAGAGGGCGACCGGCCACACTGGGACTGAGACACGGCCCAGACTCCTACGGGAGGCAGCAGTGGGGAATATTGCACAATGGGCGAAAGCCTGATGCAGCGACGCCGCGTGAGGGATGACGGCCTTCGGGTTGTAAACCTCTTTCAGCAGGGAAGAAGCGCAAGTGACGGTACCTGCAGAAGAAGCACCGGCTAACTACGTGCCAGCAGCCGCGGTAATACGTAGGGTGCGAGCGTTGTCCGGAATTATTGGGCGTAAAGAGCTCGTAGGCGGCCTGTCGCGTCGGATGTGAAAGCCCGGGGCTTAACCCCGGGTCTGCATTCGATACGGGCAGGCTAGAGTGTGGTAGGGGAGATCGGAATTCCTGGTGTAGCGGTGAAATGCGCAGATATCAGGAGGAACACCGGTGGCGAAGGCGGATCTCTGGGCCATTACTGACGCTGAGGAGCGAAAGCGTGGGGAGCGAACAGGATTAGATACCCTGGTAGTCCACGCCGTAAACGTTGGGAACTAGGTGTTGGCGACATTCCACGTCGTCGGTGCCGCAGCTAACGCATTAAGTTCCCCGCCTGGGGAGTACGGCCGCAAGGCTAAAACTCAAAGGAATTGACGGGGGCCCGCACAAGCAGCGGAGCATGTGGCTTAATTCGACGCAACGCGAAGAACCTTACCAAGGCTTGACATATATCGGAAACGGCTAGAGATAGTCGCCCCCTTGTGGTCGGTATACAGGTGGTGCATGGTTGTCGTCAGCTCGTGTCGTGAGATGTTGGGTTAAGTCCCGCAACGAGCGCAACCCTTGTTCTGTGTTGCCAGCACGCCTTTCGGGGTGGTGGGGACTCACAGGAGACTGCCGGGGTCAACTCGGAGGAAGGTGGGGACGACGTCAAATCATCATGCCCCTTATGTCTTGGGCTGCACACGTGCTACAATGGTCGGTACAAAGGGCTGCGATGCCGCGAGGCGGAGCGAATCCCAAAAAGCCGGCCTCAGTTCGGATTGGGGTCTGCAACTCGACCCCATGAAGTTGGAGTTGCTAGTAATCGCAGATCAGCATGCTGCGGTGAATACGTTCCCGGGCCTTGTACACACCGCCCGTCACGTCACGAAAGTCGGTAACACCCGAAGCCGGTGGCCTAACCCTTGGGAGGGAGCCGTCGAAGGTGGGACCAGCGATTGGGACGAAGTCGTAACAAGGTAGCCGTACCGGAAGGTGCGGCTGGATCACCTCCTTTCTAAGGAGCACATGGCCAGCTCGGAGCGAATGCCTTCGAGTGGTTGCTCATGGGTGGAACGTTGACTATTCGGCACACTGGGTGATGGTTCGTGAGTACTGCTTCGGCGTGGAAAGCGTTCTTGAGTCTGGTGTGTCGGGCACGTTGTTGGGTCCTGAGGGAACGGCCGTATGGTCTGAACCTCGAGGATGCCGGTCCCACGGACAGTACTCGTTTTCGGGTGGTGTAGGTGGGTGTCTGGTCGTTGTTTGAGAACTGCACAGTGGACGCGAGCATCTGTGGCCAAGTTTTTAAGGGCGCACGGTGGATGCCTTGGCACCAGGAACCGATGAAGGACGTGGGAGGCCGCGATAGGCCCCGGGGAGCTGTCAACCGAGCTTTGATCCGGGGGTGTCCGAATGGGGAAACCCGGCAGTCGTCATGGGCTGTCACCCGCACCTGAACACATAGGGTGCGTGGAGGGAACGCGGGGAAGTGAAACATCTCAGTACCCGCAGGAAGAGAAAACAACCGTGATTCCGGGAGTAGTGGCGAGCGAAACCGGATGAGGCTAAACCGTATTGGTGTGAGACCCGGCAGGGGTTGCCGATACGGGGTCGTGGGAAAGTTCTTCAGTCGTCTGCCGGCGGCTGGGTGAGTCAGAAACCGTTGGTGTAGTCGAAGGACATGCGAAAGGTCCGGCGTAGAGGGTAAGACCCCCGTAGACGAAACATTAGCGGCTCACTTGAGCTTCTCCCAAGTAGCACGGAGCCCGAGAAATTCCGTGTGAATCTGGCGGGACCACCCGCTAAGCCTAAATATTCCCTGGTGACCGATAGCGGATAGTACCGTGAGGGAATGGTGAAAAGTACCGCGGGAGCGGAGTGAAATAGTACCTGAAACCGTGTGCCTACAAGCCGTGGGAGCGTCGTTCGCCAGCTTGCTGGTGGGCCGTGACTGCGTGCCTTTTGAAGAATGAGCCTGCGAGTTTGCGGTGTGTAGCGAGGTTAACCCGTGTGGGGTAGCCGTAGCGAAAGCGAGTCCGAATAGGGCGTTTGAGTTGCATGCCCAAGACCCGAAGCGGAGTGATCTAGCCATGGGCAGGTTGAAGCGCGGGTAAGACCGTGTGGAGGACCGAACCCACCAGGGTTGAAAACCTGGGGGATGACCTGTGGTTAGGGGTGAAAGGCCAATCAAACTCCGTGATAGCTGGTTCTCCCCGAAATGCATTTAGGTGCAGCGTCACGTGTTTCTTGCCGGAGGTAGAGCACTGGATAGGCGATGGGCCTCACCGGGTTACTGACCTTAGCCAAACTCCGAATGCCGGTAAGTGAGAGCGTGGCAGTGAGACTGTGGGGGATAAGCTCCATGGTCGAGAGGGAAACAGCCCAGAACACCGACTAAGGTCCCTAAGCGTGTGCTAAGTGGGAAAGGATGTGGAGTCGCAGAGACAACCAGGAGGTTGGCTTAGAAGCAGCCACCCTTGAAAGAGTGCGTAATAGCTCACTGGTCAAGTGATTCCGCGCCGACAATGTAGCGGGGCTCAAGCACACCACCGAAGTCGTGTCATTCACAGAATACGTCCAACGACGCTGTGGATGGGTAGGGGAGCGTCGTGTTCCGGGTGAAGCGGCCGAGGAATCGAGTCGTGGACGGGATACGAGTGAGAATGCAGGCATGAGTAGCGATACAAGAGTGGGAAACTCTTGCGCCGATTGACCAAGGGTTCCTGGGTCAAGCTGATCTGCCCAGGGTAAGTCGGGACCTAAGGCGAGGCCGACAGGCGTAGTCGATGGACAACGGGTTGATATTCCCGTACCCGCTTTGAAGCGCCAACGCTGAACCTCTGAATGCTAAGGCCGTGAAGCCGGCCCGGAGTCTTCGGACAAAGGGACGTGGTGGAGCCGCTGATCCGACAGGGTATTAGGTGAGCGATGGGGTGACGCAGGAAGGTAGTCCAGCCCGGGCGGTGGTTGTCCCGGGGTAAGGGTGTAGGCCGAGTGGTAGGCAAATCCGCCACTCTTTAAGGCTGAGACCTGATGCCGAGCCGATTGTGGTGAAGTGGATGATCCTATGCTGTCGAGAAAAGCCTCTAGCGAGTTTCATGGCGGCCCGTACCCCAAACCGACTCAGGTGGTCAGGTAGAGAATACCGAGGCGTTCGGGTGAACTATGGTTAAGGAACTCGGCAAAATGCCCCCGTAACTTCGGGAGAAGGGGGGCCGGAACTGGTGGAGGCACTTGCTGCCCGAGCTGGGGCCGGCCGCAGAGACCAGCGAGAAGCGACTGTTTACTAAAAACACAGGTCCGTGCGAAGCCGTAAGGCGATGTATACGGACTGACGCCTGCCCGGTGCTGGAACGTTAAGGGGACCGGTTAGCTCCATTTCGGTGGGGCGAAGCTGAGAACTTAAGCGCCAGTAAACGGCGGTGGTAACTATAACCATCCTAAGGTAGCGAAATTCCTTGTCGGGTAAGTTCCGACCTGCACGAATGGCGTAACGACTTCTCGACTGTCTCAACCATAGGCCCGGTGAAATTGCATTACGAGTAAAGATGCTCGTTTCGCGCAGCAGGACGGAAAGACCCCGGGACCTTTACTATAGCTTGATATTGGTGTTCGGTTCGGCTTGTGTAGGATAGGTGGGAGACTTTGAAGCCTTGACGCCAGTCTTGGTGGAGTCGTCGTTGAAATACCACTCTGGTCGTGCTGGATGTCTAACCTGGGTCCGTGATCCGGATCAGGGACAGTGTCTGGTGGGTAGTTTAACTGGGGCGGTTGCCTCCTAAAGGGTAACGGAGGCGCCCAAAGGTTCCCTCAGCCTGGTTGGCAATCAGGTGTTGAGTGTAAGTGCACAAGGGAGCTTGACTGTGAGACCGACGGGTCGAGCAGGTGCGAAAGCAGGGACTAGTGATCCGGCGGTGGCTTGTGGAAGCGCCGTCGCTCAACGGATAAAAGGTACCCCGGGGATAACAGGCTGATCTTCCCCAAGAGTCCATATCGACGGGATGGTTTGGCACCTCGATGTCGGCTCGTCGCATCCTGGGGCTGGAGTAGGTCCCAAGGGTTGGGCTGTTCGCCCATTAAAGCGGTACGCGAGCTGGGTTTAGAACGTCGTGAGACAGTTCGGTCCCTATCCGCTGTGCGCGTAGGAGTGTTGAGAAGGGCTGTCCCTAGTACGAGAGGACCGGGACGGACGAACCTCTGGTGTGCCAGTTGTCCTGCCAAGGGCATGGCTGGTTGGCTACGTTCGGGAGGGATAACCGCTGAAAGCATCTAAGCGGGAAGCCTGCTTCGAGATGAGCACTCCCATCTCCTTGAGAGGGTAAGGCTCCCAGTAGACGACTGGGTTGATAGGCCGGATGTGGAAGCCCAGTAATGGGTGGAGCTGACCGGTACTAATAGGCCGAGGGCTTGTCCTCAGTTGCTCGCGTCCACTGTGTTGTTCTGAAACAACGACCCCATCCCGTTTGGTCACGGGGATGGTGCGGCGACAGTTTCATAGTGTTTCGGTGGTCATAGCGTGAGGGAAACGCCCGGTTACATTCCGAACCCGGAAGCTAAGCCTTACAGCGCCGATGGTACTGCAGGGGGGACCCTGTGGGAGAGTAGGACGCCGCCGAACAATCATTCAGGAAAAGCCCTGTCCAGGATATGGACGGGGCTTTTCCGCTTTTCCGGGGCCGCGCGCTACCCTCTCTGGCACACAGTCGGGCAGCTGGAGAGGCACACGGCGTTGCAGAACCTGACCCTTTCCTACCAGAGCGCCGGCGGTACGGCGGCAGCTCTGCTGGGTGCCTCGTACGCCGTGCACCGCATTGCACCGACCCATCGCCATGTGGTGGCCGTGCTGCGTGAGGCCGGTACGCTGCTCGCTCTCTTCGCGCTCTGGCAACTGGTCGGCCAGCTCTCGCTGATGTCCACCGACCACGCACTCGACCGGGCCGAGTGGATCCACCGCACCGAGTTGCGAGTCGGCCTGCCGGACGAGGCCTCCTGGCAGCAGGCGATCATGCCCTATCCGGTGCTGGTCCGATTGGCGAACTACTACTACGCGATCATGCACTTCGGCGTGATGATCGCACTGCTGCTCTGGGTCTTCGTACGCCACCGCGCCCGGTACGCCTGGGTGAGGACCACCGTGGTCCTGGTGACCGCAGCCTGCCTGCTGATCCAGTTCATTCCGGTGGCGCCGCCGCGCATGCTGCCGGACCGCGGCTTCGTCGACGTGGCGGCCCAGTACGGCCAGTCCGTCTACGCCGGCGGAATCGGCGGCATGCACGCGGACGAGCTCTCCGCGATGCCGTCCGTCCATGTGGCCTGGTGCGTGCTGGTGGCCGTCGTGGTGATCGTGGTGGCCCGCTCGCCCTGGCGCTGGCTGATCCTCTTGCACCCGGCGCTGACCATCGCGGTCGTGGTGATGACCGCCAACCACTTCTGGGCCGACGGTCTGGTGGCGGTCTGGCTGCTGATGCTCGCGTACGCCGCGCAGTACGGCGCCCGCCGGGTGCGGGTGGCACGCCGGAGCGGGGCCGGTGGGGAGACCCCCAACCGACCCCGCCCGCTGACCTCAGTGCGCTGAGGTCATTTCCTCGAGGTCACTGCTTCGAGGTCATTTCCCCGAGGTCACTGCTTCGGCTCTCACTTCATCGGCAGGGCCGCCCGGCCCCAGCCGCTGTTGGTGAGCGCGGCCGTGGCCCAGTACCAGCTGACCAGGCCGGCCACTGCGGCGACCCAGCCGGCCGCCTTGACCAGCCCGCCGGTGCTGCCGAAGGTGCCGATCGCGCCGAGCAGCAGGGCGACCGTCAGCAGGCCGTAGACCCCCCGGCTGAACAGGCCGGACTGCCAGCTCGCGGCCGCGAGGGTGAGGGCCAGCAACGCCCAGAGGAGCAGGAAGAGACCCGCCGCGTTCTTGCCGCCGGCCGCTCCAGCACCCGCTGCCCAGGCGGCCCAGAAGGCGCCGAGCCCGGCGAAGGCGGTGCCGCCGAAGGTGTCGCCGGAGCGGAACTGCCAGAGGCCGGCGATGAACAGCGCGACCCCGCCGACCAGGTGCGCGAGGCCGGCGGCGTCGGCGACGCCGGTTCCGTGCAGGATCCCGGTCTGCAGCAGGCCGTAGGCGAGAAGGGTCAGGCCGAGTGCGAGGTGTCCGAGTGGGCCCGCGTCGAGGGATGCGGGTCGGGCGTTGGCCCCGGAAGCGTCACTGCTCACCGGAGGCTCCTTTCATTTCATGTTCCGTGTACGGAGGATGTTCCGGGCATGGCCCTGCTGTGTCCGTGCGCAGAGATGCGGGCGCGCGGGGCCGCGTGGGAGATGGGGGAGGGTGACTGCGGCGGCGGGATCCGACAACCGTCGCGGTGGCCGCATCGGGCCCGGTGATCAGTGGACTTCCCTGACTAGCAGGTCTCTACCCGCACGGACGCCGCTTGTACCCTTGTGAATCGTAGAATTTGTTGGTTTGTCACATGACGAGCCATCAGGACCGTCACGGCGGTCAGGGCCCTCAGCCCTGCCGCTGGAGCGGTACCCGCAGCGCGATGATCGCCATGTCGTCCGAGGGCGGCTCGGGCGCGAACCGCTCCACCGCCCGCTGCACCCGCGCCGCCACCGCTCCGGCGGTCAGCCCGGTGCACCCGGTGAGCACCTCGGCCAGCCCGTCCTCGCCGAGCATCCGCAGGCCCTCTCGCCGCTCGGTCACCCCGTCGGTCACGCAGAGCAGCACGTCGCCCGGCTCCAACAGCACCTGTTCGGCCGTCAGTTCCAGGTCCTCCAGCACCCCGAGCAGCGGTTGCGAACTCGCCGCCGCAGTCACCTGCCCGTCGGTCCGCAGCCGCAGCGGCAGCGGATGCCCGGCGCAGACCAGGCTCAGCTCGGTGTGGCCGTCCGGGCGGGGCGTCAACTCGCCGTAGAGCAGGGTGAGGAAGCGGCCGCGGCTGCCCTCGTCGAGGATCGCCCGGTTCAGCCGGGTCAGCACCTGCGGTGCGTCCAGGCCCTCCCGGGCCAGCAGGCGCAGCGAGTTGCGGGCCAGTCCGGTGACCGAGGCGGCCTGCGGTCCGGTGCCACAGACGTCGCCGATCGCGAAGCCGTAGGTGCCCTCACGGATCGAGAACAGGTCGTAGAAGTCGCCGCCGACCTCGTTGCCCTCGCCGGCGGCCTGGTAGAAGACCTCCACCTCGACGCCCGGGATCTTCGGCAGCTCCGGCGGCAGCAGGCTGCGCTGCAGCGCCTGGCTGGTGGCGTTGCGCTCTGAGTAGAGCCGGGAGTTGTCCATCGCCAGCGCGGCGCGGCGGGACAGGTCCTCGGCCAGTTCCAGGGTGTCCTGACGGAACGACACCCCGGCCCGGGTGCCGAGCACCAGCAGGCCGATCACCCGGTTTCGGGCGGACAGCGGCAGCACCACGGTCTCGCCGATCAGTCCGCTGGGCTCGGCGCCGGTGACCGCCTCGGCCGGCCCGCTCCAGAAGGCGGTCCCGGCGGTGGCGATGGCGGCGGGCGCCGGGGTGCGGCGCAGCAGGGCGCGCAGCGGGTCGATCCGGTCCTCGTCCTCGTGCAGCACGAAGGCGAGTTCGGCGAGCTTGCTGTGCTCGGCGAGGGTGTGCACGGCGCACCAGGAGGCCAGGGTGGGCACCGCCATCTGTGCCAGCAGGGCCAGCGTCTGCTCGTGTTCCAGGGTGCCGGCCAGCAGGTCTGAGGCTTCGACCAGGAAGGAGAGCGCGCCGCGGCGCAGCCGCTCCCGTTCGGCGAGTCGGGCGTTCTCGACGGTCAGGGCGATCCGGTCGGCGGCGAACTGCAGGCGCAGCGCCTGCTCGTTGTCGTACTGGCCGGGCCGTCCGGCGGCCACCGCGAGTGAGCCGATCAGTCGGCCCTCGACCTTGAGTGGCACGGTGATCAGCGAGCGCAGGCCGGTGCCGGCCAGCAGCGGGACGGCGTTCGGCCGCACCGACAGGTCCTCATGCACGGCGGGCAGCCGGGCCGAGTCGTAGCGGCCGTGCCCGGCGTCCACCGGGATCCGGACGTTCTTGGCGCGGCCGGCGGGCAGCCCGGTGGCCGCCCGCACCTCGAACTCGCTCTCGTCCTCGGTGGTGAGCAGCAGGTAGGAGGCGTCGCCGTCGAGCAGGTCGCGGGCGCGTTCCACGGTCTGCTGGAGCAGTCCTGACAGATCGTCAGCCGGCATCGCCTCGAGCAGCAGCTCCAGCGGTTCGATCCCGCCGGTGGCCGGGCTGCCGGCCGCCGCGAGGCGCTCGGGGGCCCGAAGCACGGCACGGTCGCGTTCCTGGACCACCAGGCAGAGCGTGGCGGGGGTGCCGGTCGCGTCCAGCACCCGGACCTGGGAGCCGTAGACCTCGATCGTCCGCTGGTCGGCCCGCCGGATCCCGAAGACGCCCTCCCAGCGGGCCAGCCGCAGTACCTCGGTCAGGCCGCCGGCGGGGGACTGCGGCCAGACCACCAGGTCCGCCCAGGCGCGGCCGAGCACCTCGGTGGAGCTGCGACGGAACAGACCCTCGGCGTCGGCGTTCCAGGCCCGCACCCGGCCCTCGGCGTCCAGCTGGACGACCGCGACCAGCACCGGCCCGTCGGTGCTGGGCAGCACCTCGCCGGGTGCCTGCGGCAGTGCGTAGCGGGTGCCGGGCAGGGCGCGCTGCAGCGGCAGCCGGAACCAGACGGTCTTCTGCCCGGCCGCGTACTCCACTCCCCAACGGCTGGAGAGCGCCGAGCACATCAGCAGCCCGCGGCCGCCCTCGCCCTCGGCGTCGGCGAAGTGCTCGGAGACGGCCTCGCCGGCGTCGCTGGTGGCGGGGGTGGCGGCGAAGGCGGGCAGTCCGCGCTCGGGGTGGCGGTCGGTGACGCCGATCTGGACCGAGTCCGTCTCGCGCAGACAACTGACTTCGGCCGCGGTGCCGGCGTGCACGACGGCGTTGGTGACCAGCTCGCTGACCAGGACGACGGCGTCGTCCACCACCTCGGGCAGTCCCCAGCCCAGCAGCGCGTCGCGAACGAACCCGCGCGCGGCAGATGCCGACCGGCCGTCCGGCTCGAAGGTGGCGGCTGCGCGCGCGGTGACCACGGGCTGCTTCTCCTCTGGTTCGGCTAGGGCTGCTCGGCGCCTGCTGCCACCGGGGGCAGTCGGTGGTGCCCCGGGGGGTGGGGCCAGGGCGAGGTGCAGCGCTCCACCCTACTTTCCGGCTGCCACACTACTTTCTGGCTGGCTTCCCGGTGGTAAGGGGGAGCGAAACAGGCCCCACGGAGTGATTCTGCCCACCACAGGGCCCTCACATCGGTGTGAGCCTGCGCAAAGGGGGTCAACTCCGTCGGTGGGTGCTGTCAGACTGGGGGATCCGCAGGAGCGGCGCTCAGGGCCGGTCCCGCGGAAACCAAGCCAGTCCGCGACGTGGGAGGGTCCCGTTGAGTTCGGCCACCAAGGACGCTGCCCCGCAGAACTCCACCGGGCCAAAGAGCGCGGCCGCCGCGCGCGGCGCGCGCTCGGCCGCCGCGCCCCGAGGCGCGGCCGGGCGCCGCTCGGGCCACAACCGCGGGGCTGAGCCCGCCGAACTGCGCAAGCTGCTCGGCGCGCTGACCGCGATGCGTGACGGCAACTTCCGCCGCCGGCTCACCGTGCCCGGCGACGGGCCGATGGCCGAGATCGCCGCCATGTTCAACGAGGTGGCCGAGCGCAACCAGCACCTGACCGGCGAGCTGGCCCGGGTGCGCCGCGCGGTCGGCCGCGAGGGGCGGCTGACGGCGCGGCTGGAGAACGGTGCGGGCGAGGGCGCCTGGGCCTCGGCGGTGGACAACTGCAATGCGCTGATCGACGACCTGGCCCGTCCGATGGCCGAGGTGGGCCGGGTGCTCGCCTCGATCGCCGAGGGCGACCTGGACCAGCGGATGGAACTGCGGTCCAACCAGCCGGACGGCGGCAGCCACCCGCTGCGCGGCGAGTTCCTCAAGGTCGGCCGGACCGTGAACGGGCTGGTCGACCAGCTCTCGGAGTTCACCGACGAGGTGACCCGGGTGGCCATCGAGGTGGGTACCGAGGGCAAGCTCGGCGGCCAGGCCCGGGTGCGCTCGATGTCCGGCAGCTGGAAGGACCTCGCCGACTCGGTCAACACCATGGCCGGTCGGCTGACCGCGCAGGTGCGCAACATCGCCGAGGTGACCACGGCGGTCGCCAAGGGCGACCTCTCGCACAAGGTCACCGTCGACGTGGCCGGCGAGATGCTGGAGCTCAAGAACACCGTCAACACGATGGTGGACCAGCTGAACTCCTTTGCCGCGCAGGTGACGCGGGTGGCGCGGGATGTGGGGACCGAGGGTCGTCTCGGTGGTCAGGCGCAGGTGCCCGGGGTCGCGGGGGTGTGGCGGGATCTCACCGATTCGGTGAACTTCATGGCCAACAACCTGACCGACCAGGTGCGCAACATCGCGCAGGTGACCACGGCGGTGGCCCGTGGTGACCTGTCGCAGAAGATCGAGGTCGACGCCCGCGGCGAGATCCTCGAGCTGAAGAACACCATCAACACCATGGTCGACCAGCTCTCCGCCTTTGCCGCGCAGGTGACGCGGGTGGCGCGGGATGTGGGGACCGAGGGTCGTCTCGGTGGTCAGGCGCAGGTGCCCGGGGTCGCGGGGGTGTGGCGGGATCTCACCGATTCGGTGAACTTCATGGCCAACAACCTGACCGACCAGGTGCGCAACATCGCGCAGGTGACCACGGCGGTGGCCCGCGGTGACCTGTCGCAGAAGATCCAGGTCGACGCCCGCGGCGAGATCCTCGAGCTGAAGAACACCATGAACACCATGGTCGACCAGCTCTCCGCCTTCGCCGACGAGGTCACCAGGGTGGCCCGGGACGTCGGCACCGAGGGCATCCTGGGCGGCCAGGCCACCGTGCCCGGCGTCTCCGGGACGTGGAAGGACCTGACCAACAGCGTCAACTTCATGGCGTCCAACCTGACTAGTCAGGTTCGCAACATCGCCGAGGTCACCACCGCAGTGGCGCTCGGCGACGTCTCCAAGAAGATCACCGTCGACGCTCGCGGCGAGATCCTCGAACTGGTCACCACCGTCAACACCATGGTCGACCAGCTGAGCGCCTTCGCCGACGAGGTGACCCGGGTCGCCCGCGAGGTCGGCACCGAGGGCATCCTCGGCGGCCAGGCCCGGGTGCGCGGTGTCTCGGGCATCTGGAAGGACCTGACCGACAACGTCAACTTCATGGCGTCCAACCTGACGAGTCAGGTCCGCAACATCGCCGAGGTGGCCACCGCGGTGGCCCGCGGCGACCTCTCCAAGAAGATCACCATCGAGGCGCAGGGCGAGGTCGCGGCCCTGGCCGGCACCCTCAACACGATGGTCGACCAGCTGAGCGCCTTCGCCGTCCAGGTGACCAGGGTGGCCCGCGAGGTCGGCACCGACGGCATCCTCGGTGGCCAGGCGGACGTGCCGGGCGTGGCCGGCATCTGGAAGGACCTGACCGACAACGTCAACCAGATGGCCAACAACCTCACCGGCCAGGTCCGCAACATCGCCCTGGTGATCACCGCCGTTGCCCGCGGCGACCTCTCGCAGAAGATCGACGTGGACGCCCGCGGCGAGATCCTGGAGCTCAAGACCAGCATCAACACCATGGTCGACCAGCTGTCCGCGTTCGCCGACGAGGTCACCCGGGTCGCCCGCGAGGTGGGCACCGACGGGCGGCTCGGCGGCCAGGCCCGGGTACCCGGGGTGGACGGCACCTGGCAGGACCTCACCGAGTCGGTGAACGAGCTGGCCAACAACCTGACCCGGCAGGTCCGCGCGATCGCCCAGGTGGCCACCGCGGTGACCAGGGGCGATCTGTCCCTGCGGATCGACGTCGACGCCTCCGGCGAGATCGACGAGCTCAAGGACAACATCAACCAGATGATCGCCAACCTGCGCGAGACCACTCGCACCAACCAGGAGCAGGACTGGCACAAGACCAACATCGCCCGGTTCTCCGGCCTGCTGCAGGGCCGGCGGGACCTGGAGGCGGTGGCCTCGCTGATCATGAGCGAGCTGACCCCGGCCGTCTCGGCCCAGCACGGCGCCTTCTTCCTGGCCCAACCGGCCGGCCGCACCGCCGAGATGCTCACCGAGGACGACGACGAGTCGGACACCGTGCTGCGCCTGATCGGCTCCTACGGCTACCAGCGCCGCTCGATGCCGACCACCTTCCGGCCCGGTGAGTCGCTGGTCGGCCAGGCCGCGATCGAGAAGCGCCCGATCAGCCTGACCGAGGCGCCCCCCGGCTACCTGCGGATCTCCTCCGCGCTCGGCGAGTCCCAGCCGGCCCACGTGGTGGTGCTGCCGGTGCTCTTCGAGGGCCGGCTGCTCGGCGTGATCGAACTGGCCACCTTCAGCTCCTTCACCACCGTGGTGATGGACTTCCTGACCCAGATCGCCGACCTGATCGGCGTCACGGTCAACACCATCAGCGTCAACACCAAGACCGAGGGGCTACTGCTGGAGTCCCAGCGCCTGACCGCCGAGCTCTCCATGCGGTCGGCCGAACTGGAGGCCCGCCAGGAGGAGTTGGAGCGCACCAACGAGGAGCTCCAGGAGAAGGCCGAGCAACTGGCCCAGCAGAACCGCGACATCGAGATCAAGAACAGCGAGATCGAGGAGGCCCGCAAGGTGCTGGAGGAGCGCGCCGAGCAACTCGCGCTCGCCTCCCGGTACAAGAGCGAGTTCCTCGCCAACATGTCGCACGAGCTGCGGACCCCGCTCAACTCGCTGCTGATCCTGGCCAAGCTGCTCTCCGACAACAACGAGGGCAACCTGTCGGCCAAGCAGGTCGAGTTCGCCGACACCATCCACGGCGCCGGCTCCGACCTGCTGCAGCTGATCAACGACATCCTCGACCTGTCCAAGGTCGAGGCCGGCAAGATGGACGTCCGCCCGGCCAGGATCGCGCTGGTCCAGCTGACCGACTACGTGGAGGCGGCGTTCCGCCCGCTGACCGCCGAGAAGGGCCTGGACTTCACCGTCACCGTCTCGCCCGAGCTGCCGCCGACCCTGCACACCGACGAGCAGCGGCTGCAGCAGGTGCTGCGCAACCTGCTCTCCAACGCGGTGAAGTTCACCGACGGCGGCGCGGTGCGCCTGGAGATCCGCCCCTCCGGACACAACGTGCCGCAGCACGTGCAGGAGCAGCTGCTGGAGTCCGGGCAGATCGACGACCCGGACGCGGCGCTGGTGGCCTTCTCGGTCACCGACACCGGGATCGGCATCCCCGAGGACAAGCTGCGCGAGATCTTCGAGGCCTTCAAGCAGGCCGACGGCACCACCAGCCGCAAGTACGGCGGCACCGGCCTGGGCCTGTCGATCAGCCGGGAGATCGCCCGGCTGCTCGGCGGCGAGATCCACGCCGAGAGCGAGCTGGGCGTCGGCAGCACCTTCACGCTCTACCTGCCGCTGCACAGCGAGGCCCCCGGCATCTCGTTGGAGCGCTCCGGCACCCCGGCACTGCCGGCCGGCAACGGCTCGGCACGGGCCGCGGTGGGCGTGACGCCGACCAGGCAGCCGGTGCCGGTGGGCAGCAACCCGGCCGAGCACTGGGCGCAGGAGGTTCGCGAGCTGGCCCTGGAGCGGCGCCGGGACGCGGCCGAGCGACGGCGCGCGGCCGAGGCCGCCGCCAGGCCGGAGGCGGTGCCGACGGCCCGCGCCGAGGCGGCGTCCAGCTCCCGCAGCGGCGGCGTCGAGCAGTCCGACAGCCGGTTCGACGGGCGATTCGAAGGCCGCTTCGAAGGCGAGGAAGTGCTGATCGTAGATGACGATGTGCGCAACGTCTTCGCGCTCACCAGCGTTCTGGAACAGTACGGGCTGACCGTGCTGTACGCGGAGAACGGCCGCGAGGGCATCGAGGTCCTGGAGCAGCACGAGAACGTGGCGCTGGTCTTGATGGACATCATGATGCCGGAGATGGACGGCTACGCGACGACCGAGGCGATCCGTCGGATGCCGCAGTTCGCCGGGCTGCCGATCATCGCGCTGACCGCCAAGGCGATGAAGGGCGACCGGGAGAAGAGCATCGAGGCGGGTGCCTCCGACCACGTCACCAAGCCGGTGGACACCGACCACCTGCTCGGCGTGATGCGCCAGTGGCTGGGGGCGCGCGGTTAGCCCACGGACATCGGCGTTTACTGGCGGGCCGGACCGGGAACCCGCTAGGGTCACTCATCGTTGCGAACAGTAACCGGACGACGACGGTCTGCAGGTGCATGCCGCCGCCTTCGGTCATCCGATAGGGCTGGGCAAGGGGGTGCGGCTAGCATGACCGGGTCGGTGGCAGGCGGTACACGGGTGCCGTCGCGCGGAAAACAGGTTGGCTATCCGGCAGGAGGGCGGGTCGTGGTGCAGAAAGCGAAGATCCTCCTGGTCGACGACCGACCGGAGAACCTGCTGGCGCTGGAGGCGATCCTCTCGGCGCTGGACCAGACGCTGGTGCGCGCCGTCTCCGGTGAGGAGGCGCTCAAGGCGCTGCTCAACGACGACTTCGCGGTGATCCTGCTGGACGTCCAGATGCCGGGCATGGACGGTTTCGAGACCGCCGCCCACATCAAGCGCCGGGAGCGGACCCGGGACATCCCGATCATCTTCCTCACCGCGATCAACCACGGCCCGCACCACACCTTCCGCGGCTACGCGGCCGGCGCGGTGGACTACATCTCCAAGCCCTTCGACCCGTGGGTGCTGCGCGCCAAGGTCTCCGTCTTCGTCGACCTCTACATGAAGAACTGCCAGCTCAAGGAGCAGGCCGCGCTGTTGCGGCTGCAGTTGGAGGACGACCGCGAGGACAGCGACCGGTCGGGTCGGCACGCCGCCGAGCCGCTGCTGGCCGAGCTGTCCGCCCGGCTGGCCTCGGTGGAGGAGCAGGCCGAGGCGCTGACCAAGCAGCTGGACGACTCGCCCGAGGCCGGGGCCGCCGCCACCGCCGCGCACCTGGAGCGCAAGCTGGCCGGTCTGCGGGCCGCGCTGGAGGCGCTGCGCCCGGGTGTCGAGCGGGCCTGACCAGTTCTTCGGCCGCTCGGGTGAACCGTTGACTCGCTGACGGTGTGTCGGCCGGCTTCGGCGACACGCCAAGGGCATGAGGGTCGGTCATGTGTCCACGGCTGTGGCCCGCCGGTAGGCTCTGGTGCCATGGCACCACGGACGCCGGGAAGCGCGGCACGCACCTCCAGTTCGGGGGCGGCGAAGAAGGCCGCACCGGCGAAGAAGGCCGCCCCGCGCAAGCCGGCGGCCAAGGCGCCCGCCAAGAGCCCTGCCAAGAGTCCTGCGAAGCCGCCCGCCAAGGCGGCGGCGAAGCGGGCCGCACCGGCGAACTCGGCCGCCAAGCCGCCCGTCGCGCCGCCCGCCCACAAACCCCCGATACTCTTCCGCGCCGTCCGAGCCTGCTGGCTGGGCCTGGCGCACAGCGTGGGCGCGGTCTTCCGCGGCTTCGGCGACGGCGCCAAGGGCCTGCACCCGCACCACCGCAAGGACGGTCAGGCGCTGCTGATGCTGGCGCTGGCCCTGGTGACCGCGGCCGGCACCTGGTTCAGCCCGCAGGGCTGGCTCGGCGCGGCCGCCACCAACGTGGTCAGCGGCCTGTTCGGCCGCCTCGACGTGCTGGTCCCGCTGCTGCTGGCGGCGATCGCGATCCGGTTGATGCGTCACCCGGAGCTGCCGGAGGCGAACGGACGGATCGTCATCGGCCTGTCCACGCTGGTGATCGGCGTGCTCGGTCTGGTGCACATCGGCTGCGGCGCCCCGGGCATGGACAGCGGCGCGACCCGGATCCGCGAGGCCGGCGGCATCCTCGGCTGGGGTGCCTCCACCCCGATGATGGCCGCCGCCGGGCCGCCGCTGGCGGTCCCGCTGCTGTTGCTGCTGGCCTTCTTCGGCCTGCTGGTGGTCACCGCCACCCCGGTCAACAAGATCCCGGAGCGGCTGCGGCTGCTCGGTGAGCGGCTCGGCGTGGTCGAGCCGCTGCCCGCCGACGATCCGGACCTGGAGTACGGCACCGACGGCCGCGAGTACTCCACCGAGCCGCCCGAGGACGCCGACCCGGACGCACTGCCCTACACCGTCGAGGGGGCCGGCGCCGAGGACGAGCTCGGTGCCCGTCGCCGCCGGCGCGGCCGCCGCAAGCAGGTGGACGAGCCGGAGCTGGCGCCCGCGGTGCCCGACATGTTCGTCAAGGACCCGTTCCAGACCCGCGACCTGGCCGCCGGGGTGGCCGCCGACCTGGACGGCGCGCTGTTGCACGGCGTGCCGGCCTCGCCGGCGGTGGCCAGCATGATGCACCAGGTGCAGGACCGGACGGCGCCGCCGGAGGACGCCGCCGTGCCCTCGGCGCGCACACCCGCGCCCGGCGCGGCGCCCGGTGAGCCGTCCGCGCGCCCCGAGCACACTGCCGCGCCCGACCGGATGGAGCAGCTGCAACTGCTCAGCGGCGGGGGCTACGCGCTGCCCTCGCTGGACCTGCTGGAGCGCGGCGGCCCGGGCAAGACCCGCAGCAAGCTCAACGACGACGTGGTCGCCCAGCTGACCTCCACCTTCGCCGAGTTCAAGGTGGACGCGAAGGTCACCGGTTTCACCCGGGGTCCGACGGTCACCCGCTACGAGGTCGAGCTGGGTCCGGCCGTCAAGGTCGAGCGGATCACCGCGCTGGCCAAGAACATCGCCTACGCCGTGGCCAGCCCGGACGTGCGGATCATCAGCCCGATCCCCGGCAAGTCCGCGGTCGGCATCGAGATCCCCAACCGGGACCGCGAGATGGTCAACCTCGGTGACCTGCTGCGCTCGCGGGTGGCTGCCGAGGACACCCACCCGATGGTGGTCGGCATGGGCAAGGACGTCGAGGGCCACACGGTGCTCGCCAACCTCGCCAAGATGCCGCACATCCTGGTCGCGGGTGCCACCGGCGCGGGCAAGTCCAGCTGCATCAACTGCCTGATCACCTCGATCCTGGCCCGGGCCACCCCGGACGAGGTCCGGATGGTGCTGGTCGACCCCAAGCGGGTCGAACTGACCGCCTACGAGGGCATCCCGCACCTGATCACGCCGATCATCACCAACCCGAAGAAGGCCGCCGAGGCGCTGCAGTGGGTGGTCCGCGAGATGGACCTGCGCTACGACGACCTCGCCGCCTACGGCTTCCGGCACGTGGACGACTTCAACGCGGCGGTGAAGGCCGGCAAGGTGACCCCGCCGCTGGGCAGCGAACGGGAGCTGACGCCGTATCCGTACCTGCTGGTGATCGTCGACGAGCTGGCCGACCTGATGATGGTCGCGCCGCGCGACGTCGAGGACTCGGTGGTCCGGATCACCCAGCTGGCCCGCGCCGCCGGCATCCACCTGGTGCTCGCCACCCAGCGGCCCTCGGTGGACGTGGTGACCGGTCTGATCAAGGCCAACGTGCCCTCCCGGCTGGCCTTCGCCACCTCGGCGATGGCCGACTCCCGGGTCATCCTGGACCAGCCGGGCGCCGAGAAGCTGATCGGCAAGGGCGACGCGCTCTTCCTGCCGATGGGCGCCAGCAAGCCGGTCCGGATGCAGGGCGCCTTCGTCACCGAGGCCGAGATCGCCGCCGTGGTGCAGCACTGCAAGGACCAGCTGAGCGCCTCGTACCGGGACGACGTCACGGTCGGGGGTGGCCCCAAGAAGGAGATCGACGAGGAGATCGGTGACGACCTCGACCTGCTGATCCAGGCCGCCGAGCTGGTGGTCTCCACCCAGTTCGGCTCCACCTCGATGCTGCAACGAAAGCTGCGGGTCGGCTTCGCCAAGGCCGGCCGGCTGATGGACCTGATGGAGTCACGCGGCATCGTCGGCCCCAGCGAGGGGTCCAAGGCCCGGGACGTACTGGTCAAACCGGACGAGTTGGACGGGGTGCTGGCCCTCATCCGTGGGTAGGCCATCAGGGGAGTCGACGAAGCTGACGCCCCTTCACCCCGCTGCCGCGCGTTCGGTCGAACTCCGGTTGAGAAACGATTCGCCTGCACCCCTAGACTGTTCTTCCAGCAGGTGGCCTCCGCTCGAAAGGCGTGCCCAGTGACCGTCGGCAAGTCTTCCCACCACGACAAGCGCCGATCCTCCGCCACTCCCAGCGACCCCGCCGCGGGGTCGGCTGCCGGTGCCCAGGACGGTGGCCCGAGCATCGGCCGGACGCTGGCCGAAGCCCGACTCGCCGCCGGCCTGACGGTGGACGAGGTGAGCAGCGCCACCCGGGTCCGGGTGCCGATCGTGCACGCCATCGAGGAGGACGACTTCAGCCGCTGCGGCGGCGACTTCTACGCCCGCGGCCACCTGCGCGCGCTGGCCCGCGCGGTCGGCGCCGACGGCGACGCCCTGGTGGCCCGGTACGACGAGATCCACGGCACCGAGCCGGTGCAGCTCTCCCCGGTGGCCACGCTGGAGGCCAAGCGGATCCGGGCTGCCTCCGGCCGGCCGAACTGGACCGTGGCGATGCTGGTGGCGATCGCGGCGGTGGTCCTGCTGATCGGCTACAACCTGGTCAACGGCAAGCCGGGCAAGGTCTCGGCGGGCGCGGCCAGCGCCCCGCTGCCCAGCACCGCCTCGGCGCCCGCCTCGCCCACCGCCGTCCAGCCGCCCGCCCCGGCCCCCAGCGTGGCGCCGATCGCCGCCGCCCCGGCCGACAAGGTCACCGTCAAGCTGGTCGCCGAGGGCGGCACCAGCTGGATCTCGGCCGTGGACGGGGACGGCAAGTCGCTCTTCCAGAACAACCTGGACGAGGGCAAGGACCAGACCTTCACCGACCCCAAGCAGATCAAGCTGGTGATCGGCAACGCGGCGGCCGTGCACCTGTACGTCAACGGCAAGGACCTCGGTCCCGCCGGCAAGGACGGCCAGGTGGTGCACCTCACGTACACCCCCGGTGACCCGCAGGCCGGTTAGGCCCCGGACCAGCGACGATCTTCGAATCTTCGCCGCGCGGCCTCCGGGGGAAACGGCACCGGGGGCCGCGCGTTAATCTTGGCCCTATGCCTGAACGCCGTACTGTCGCCCTTGTCACGCTCGGATGCGCCCGCAACGAGGTGGACTCCGAGGAACTCGCCGGGCGACTGGAGGCCGATGGCTGGCTGCTGGTCGACGACGCCACCGAAGCCGATGTCGCGGTGGTGAACACCTGCGGCTTCGTGGAGGCCGCCAAGAAGGACTCGGTGGACGCCCTGCTGGAGGCCAACGACCTCAAGGGGCACGGCCGCACCCAGGCCGTGGTCGCGGTCGGCTGCATGGCCGAGCGCTACGGCAAGGAGCTGGCCGACGCGCTGCCCGAGGCCGACGGCGTGCTCGGCTTCGACGACTACGCCGACATCAGCGACCGCCTGCAGACCATCCTGTCCGGCGGCCACCACGCCTCGCACCTGCCGCGCGACCGCCGCAAGCTGCTCCCGCTGACCCCGGTCGAGCGCCAGGCCGCGGCCGCCGAGGTGGCGCTGCCCGGCCACGGCGCGGCCGAGGACCTCCCGGAGGGCCTGGCGCCCGCCTCCGGCCCGCGCACGCTGCGCAAGCGGCTGGACGACTCCCCGGTGGCCTCGATCAAGCTGGCCTCCGGCTGCGACCGCCGGTGCTCCTTCTGCGCCATCCCCGCCTTCCGCGGCTCCTTCATCTCCCGCCGCCCCTCCGACGTGCTGAACGAGGCCGTCTGGCTCGCCGAGCAGGGCGTCCGCGAGGTGGTCCTGGTCAGCGAGAACAACACCTCCTACGGCAAGGACCTGGGCGACATCCGGCTGCTCGAGACGCTGCTGGGCGAGATCGCCGCGGTCCCCGGCATCGAGCGGGTCCGGGTCAGCTACCTGCAGCCCGCCGAGATGCGCCCGGGGCTGATCGACGCGATGACCGGCACCGCCGACGTCCTCCCGTACTTCGACCTCTCGTTCCAGCACTCGGCGCCGGCCGTGCTGCGCCGGATGCGCCGGTTCGGCAACACCGAGCAGTTCCTGGAGCTGCTGCGGACCATCCGCGACAAGGCCCCGCAGGCCGGCGCCCGGTCCAACTTCATCGTCGGCTTCCCCGGCGAGACCGAGGAGGACTTCGCCGAGCTGGAACGGTTCATCACCGCGGCCGGCCTGGACGCGATCGGCGTCTTCGGCTACTCCGACGAGGACGGCACCGAGGCCGCGACCTTCGACGGCAAGTTGCCCGAGGACGTGGTGGCCGACCGGCTGGCCAAGCTCTCCAGGCTCGCCGAGGAGCTCACCGCGCAGCGCGCCGAGCAGCGGATCGGCACCGAGGTCGAGGTGCTGGTGGAGAGCATCGAGGATGGCGAGGTGGTCGGCCGGTCCGCCCACCAGGCCCCCGAGACCGACGGCCTGACCACGCTGACCGGTGCGTCGCAGGCCCGGCCGGGTGAGTTCTACCGTGCCCGGGTGGTCGCCTCCGAGGGTGTCGACCTGGTGGCCGAGGCGATCGAGCTCGTCCGTTCGGCGGCCGCGGTATGACCGGCGGGCCGGGCAGCCCGGCAGCGGCCCGCCCGGCCCACTCGGGGGCCGCACGGCCGGCGGTGCCCTCGCTGTGGAACCTCGCGAACATGCTCACCATGCTGCGGCTCGCGCTGGTGCCGGTCTTCGTGCTGCTGCTCTTCGCCGACGGCGGGCACAACCCGAAGTGGCGGGCGGTGGCCTGGGCGGCCTTCGCGATCGCGATGATCACCGACCTGTTCGACGGGGAGATCGCCAGACGCCGCGGTCTGGTGACCGACTTCGGCAAGATCGCCGACCCGATCGCCGACAAGGCGATCATGGGTGCCGCGCTGGTCGGCCTCTCGGTGCTGGGCGATCTGGCCTGGTGGGTCACCGTGGTGATCCTGGCCCGCGAACTGGGCATCACCCTGATGAGGTTCTGGGTGATCCGCTACAGCGTGATCCCGGCCAGCCGGGGCGGCAAGATCAAGACGCTCACCCAGGGCATCGCGGTCGGCATGTACGTGCTGCCGCTGACCGGCTGGCTGGCCACCGGACGGGCGGTGCTGATGGCTCTGGCCGTGGTGCTGACCGTGGCCACCGGCGCCGACTACGTGCGCCAGGCCGTCCAGCTTCGCCGGGAGGGGCGGCGGGCCGAGGCGGCCCGTGCCAAGGAGGCGAGATGACCGAGTTCGTTCCGCTGGCCCAGCAGGTGCACGCCGAGCTGCGCGGGCTGGGGGCCACCCTGGCGGTCGCCGAGTCGCTGACCGGGGGCCTGCTGGCGGCCCGGCTGGTGGACGTCCCCGGCGCCTCGGCGACCTTCCGCGGCTCGGTGACCACCTACGCCACCGAACTGAAGGCGGAGCTGCTGGGGGTGGACGAGGGGCTGCTCGAGGTCCACGGGCCGGTGCACCCGGTGGTGGCCCGGCAGATGGCCGAGGGAGTCCGTCGGCTGCTCGGCGCCACCTACGGGCTGGCGACCACCGGAGTGGCCGGTCCGGAGGCCCAGAACGGTCAGCCAGTCGGCACAGTACACCTGGGTTTCGCCGGTCCGGGCGGAACTGTCGCGAGATCGCCCCAGCTGTCGGGGGACCGTGCCACAATCCGACGCAAGGCCGTGGACGGTGCCCTGGAGCTCTTCCTGGCACACGCGGCCGCCACCGAGAGCGCGTCCGACACCACAAGCGTCGCCTGAACAACGGCTGAACAGGCAGAATCCGGGAAACCTCTCTCAACGAGGGGCGTGCCGGCGCCTGGGGCGGGAACAACAGGGGAGGGGAGAGCCTTGCAGCCCAGAGTGAACACGACCACGGTCCCCGCACACGACGCGGGCAAGGCGGTACGGTGGGGACGTGACATCTCGATCCGCAGTCCGAGGAGGGAGCCACCGATGATCCTGCTCCGTCGCCTCTTGGGTGACGTGCTGCGTCGGCAGCGCCAGCGCCAGGGCCGCACACTTCGCGAGGTGTCGGCCGCCGCACGAGTGTCGCTCGGATACCTCTCCGAGGTCGAGCGCGGGCAGAAGGAGGCCTCCTCCGAACTGCTCTCAGCGATCTGCGACGCTCTCGACGTCCGGATGTCCGAGGTCATGCGCGAGGTGAGCGACGAACTGTCGCTGGCCGAGCTCGCCACGATGGCCGCCCTGTCCGAGGACGACCTGCTTCGTCCGGTGCTGGAACCCGTGCAGTTGCCGGCGCCCGGTGAGCGGATGAGCTCGATCACTCCGAAGGCCGCGGCCGTGGACGTCGTCGCAGCCTGACCTCGCCCTGCAAACGGGGGGCCGAGAGAGGGAGTCGCGAGTGCACCGCTCCAACGCGGGCGGGCCAGCCGGCCGAATAGGACCCTCTGGCCGACGCCGGTTACCGATCCCGTACGGCCTGCGCCTGGTGGCGTCGGCCGTTCCGCTCAGTGTGGTGCTCTGGCTGCTGTTGACGCCGGGCTCCGGCCCTGGCGGGTCCGGAGCGCTGTTCGCCCTGCTCACTCTCGGCGGCTGGGGCATAGGTGTCCTCCCCGTGCACTGTGACCAGCGGCAGACCGGCCCCGCGCGGCGCGGCCTGCGCTCAGCCGCGCAGCCGCAGCCCGCGGGGAGTGGCGTGGAACCCGGCGGTCTCCAGGACGGCGCCCAGGGCTGAGCCGAGCGCCGGCTCACCGTTCGCCCGTTCCACCGTCAGCCCGCTCAGCAGGCCGCGCCGCACCGCCTCGACCAGCGCCCGCACCGCCGCCTGCAGCGGCTGCTCCTGCCCGGCCTGCTCGGCCCAGCAGAGCAGCGACTTGCCGCCGCGCTCCAGATAGAGCACCAGCTCGCCGTCGACCAGTACCACCAGGGCGCCCGCCTTGCGGCCGGGGCGGTGTGCCGAGGACTGCTCGCCCGGCGGCTCCGGCCAGGGCAGTGCGGCGCCGTAGGCATTGGCCGGATCGGCCGCCGCCAGCAGCTGGGCCTGCGGCTGAGCGCCGGAACCGGCGGGCTCGGGGGCGCGCTCCGGCCAGTCGGCGCCCCGGTCGCGCTCCAGCCGACCGTTGATCGACCGCAGCCGGTCCACCGCGCCGTCCAGCGCGAACTGGGCGCCGCCCAGGCCCTCGACCAGATAGCCCCGGCGGGCCCGCCCGCGCTCCTCGAAGGCGGAGAGCACCCGGTAGACCGCGGCGAAGCCGCCCTGGATCCGCTCGGCCTGCACGGTGCCCCTGGTGAGCACGCCGTGGCGGTCCAGCAGCACCTGGGCCTGGGCGGCGGCCCGAGCGGTCGGCTCGGCCGGCTCGGGCAGCAGCGACCAGCGGCCGGCGGTGGTGGGGTCGTTGCGCCTGGCCGGGGTGCGGGTCAGGCCGCTGTAGCGCCCGCGCGGGACGGACTTGGGTGCGCGGTGCGCGGTGGACCCGGCGGTACGGCCCGAGCCGAGCAGGGCGCGCACCGGGCCGAGGGTGTCGTTGGTGATCCGACCGGCCCAGACCAAGTCCCACAGGGCGGCGACGATCTCCGGCTCGGGGGTGTCCATCACCTGGGCACAGAGATCCCTGAAGTACAGGCCGTAACCGCCGGCCAACGGAGCCAGCAGGGCTTCGTGCAGTGGGGTGGGGGTGAACGGGAGCGCGTCGGGGCGCACCAGGTCCGCGGCCTCGCCCAGGTGCAGGCTGATCCAGCCGTCCTTGCCCGGCAGCGCGCCGGCGCCGGTCCAGCCGATCTCGCCCTCGGACATCAGCTGGTCCAGCAGGCCGCTCTGATAGTCGCTGAGCCGAGCCGGCAGGATCAGCCGCTCCAGCGCCGAGGCGGGCAGCACGGCGCCCTGCAACTGCTCGACCACCCGGAACAGGCCGTCCTCGCCGCGCAGCTGATGGCCGCTCAGATGCTGCCACTGCGGCAGGAAGGCGGCCAGCGCGCGCGGTGGCACCGCCTCCACCTCCTGGCGCAGCGCGGCCAGTGAGCGGCGGCGCAGCCGACGCAGCGTCTCGGCGTCGCACCACTCGACCTCGCCGGTGCCACCCGCCTCGACCGGGCGGAACTCGCCCTGGACCAGGCGCCCGGAGGCGGTCAGCCGCTGCAGCGTGCCGGTGACCACGGCGGTGCCCAGACCGAACCGGGCGGCGGCGTGCTGGGCGGTGAACGGGCCGTTGGTGCGGGCGAAGCGGGCCAGCAGATCGCCGAGCGGGTCCTTGACCGGTTCGGTGAACGCTTCCGGGATGCCCACCGGCAGGGGGGTGCCGAGTGCGTCGCTGAGCCGGCCGGCGTCCTCGATCGCGGCCCAGCGCTGCTCGCCGGCGATCCGGACCAGGATCGCCCGGCGGGTGGCCTGCAGCTCGACGACCCAGCCGGGTTCGGCGCCGCGCAGGACCAGCTCCTCGGTGCTGAGCGGGCCGAGCAGGCGCAGCGCGTCGGCGACGCCCTCGATGTCCTTGACCCGGCGCTCCGGGGTGAGCCGCTGGAGCTCGGCCTCCAGTTCGGCGAGCACGGCCGGGTCGATCAGCTCGCGCAGCTCGGCCTGGCCGAGCAGTTCGGCCAGCAGCCGGGAGTCCAGGGCCAGCGCGGCGGCGCGGCGCTCGGCCAGCGGGGAGTCGCCCTCGTAGAGGTACTGGGCGACGTAGCCGAAGAGCAGCGAGCGGGCGAACGGCGAGGGCTCGGGGGTGGTGACCTCGACCAGCCGCACGGCGCGCGATTCGAGGTCGCGCATCAGCTCGACCAGGCCCGGCAGGTCGAAGACGTCCTGCAGGCACTCGCGAACCGCCTCCAGCACGATCGGGAAGGAGCCGAACTCGCTGGCCACCTCGAGCAGCTGGGCGGCGCGCTGGCGCTGCTGCCAGAGCGGGGTGCGCTTGCCGGGGCTGCGGCGCGGCAGCAGCAGGGCCCGCCCGGCGCACTCGCGGAACCGGGAGGCGAACAGCGCCGAGCCGCCGACCTGGTCGGTGACCAGCTGCTCGACCTCGCCGGGGTCGAAGAGCACGGCGTCGGCGCCGACCGGGGCCTCGTCGGCGGCCGGGGCGTCGGGGGAGGGGAAGTCCAGGAGATCGGCGTCCGGCAGCCGCAGCACGATGCCGTCGTCGCCGTGCATCACCTGCGGGTCCAGGCCGTGGCGTTCGCGCAGCCGGGCGCCGAGCGCCAGTGCCCAGGGGGCGTGCACCTGGGCGCCGAAGGGGGAGTGGATGACGATCCGCCAGTCGCCCAGCTCGTCACGGAAGCGCTCGACCACGATGGTGCGGTCATCGGGCAGGTGGCCGGCGGCCTGGCGCTGCTCGGTGAGGTAGCCGAGCAGGTTGCCGGCCGCCCAGTCGTCCAACCCGGCCGCCAGCAGCCGCTGCCGGGCCTCGGGCTCGGGCAGGCCGCCGAGCTCGCGGACGAAGGCGCCCAGGGCCCGGCCGAGCTCCAGCGGGCGACCCAGCGAGTCGCCCTTCCAGAACGGCAGCCGGCCCGGGACGCCCGGGGCGGGGGTGACCAGGACCTTGTCGTGGGTGATCTCCTGGATCCGCCAGGAGCTGGTCCCGAGGGTGAAGACGTCGCCGACCCGGGACTCGTAGACCATCTCCTCGTCCAGCTCGCCGACCCTCCCGCCGCCCTTCTTGGGGTCGGCGCCGGCGATGAAGACGCCGAACAGGCCGCGGTCGGGGATGGTGCCGCCGGAGGTGACGGCCAGGCGCTGGGCGCCGGGGCGGCCGGTGACGGTGCCGGCCACCCGGTCCCAGACCAGGCGCGGGCGCAGCTCGGCGAAGGCGTCCGAGGGGTAGCGGCCGGCCAGCATGTCGAGCACCGAGTCGAAGGCGGACTGCGGCAGGGTGGCGAACGGGGCGGCCCGGCGGACCAGGGTGAGCAGCTCGTCCACGTCCCAGCTGTCCAGCGCGGTGATCGCGACCAGCTGCTGGGCCAGTACGTCCAGCGGGTTGCGCGGCACCCGCAGGGCCTCGATCCGCCCGGCCCGCATCCGCTCGGTGACCACGGCGGACTGCACCAGGTCGCCGCGGTACTTGGGGAAGACCACACCGGTGGAGACCGCGCCGACCTGGTGCCCGGCCCGCCCGACCCGCTGCAGGCCGGAGGCCACCGAGGGCGGCGACTCGACCTGGACCACCAGGTCGACCGCGCCCATGTCGATGCCCAGCTCCAGGCTGGAGGTGGCGACCACGGCGGGCAGCCGGCCGGCCTTGAGCTCCTCCTCGACCAGCGCGCGCTGCTCCTTGGAGACCGATCCGTGGTGCGCCCGGGCCAGCACCTGGGGGGCGCCCTTGGCGACCCCGGACTCGGCCATCAGCTGGGCCGGGGTGTGGTGCTCGGGCAGAGGCTCGCCGGTGGCGCGTTCGTGCGCGATCTCGTTCAGCCGGTTGCACAGGCGCTCGGCCAGGCGGCGGGAGTTGGCGAAGACGATGGTGGAGCGGTGGGCCTGGACCAGGTCGACGATCCGCTCCTCGACATGCGGCCAGATCGACGCCTGCTTGGCCGGGTCGTCCGCGGCCGGGGCGGGCGAGAGCTCGGCCAGGTCGGCGACCGGGACCACCACCGAGAGGTCGAACTCCTTGGCGGAGGGCGGTTGGACGATCGCCGCGCCGCGCTGCGGCGACAGGTAGCGGGCCACCTCCTCGACCGGGCGGACCGTGGCGGACAGGCCGATCCGGCGGGCCGGGCGCTCCAGCAGCTGGTCCAGCCGCTCCAGGCTGAGTGCCAGGTGGGCGCCGCGCTTGGTGCCGGCCACCGCGTGCACCTCGTCCAGGATCACCGTGTCGATGCCGCGCAGCGCCTCCCGGGAGGCCGAGGTGAGCAGCAGGAAGAGCGACTCGGGGGTGGTGATCAGGATGTCCGGCGGGTGGCTCTGGAAGCGGCGCCGGTCGGCGGCCGGGGTGTCGCCCGAGCGGATGCCGACCTGCACCTCGGGTTCGGGCAGGCCGAGCCGGACGGCGGCCTGGCGCAGGCCGGTCAGCGGGGCGCGCAGGTTGCGCTCGACGTCCACCGCGAGGGCCTTGAGCGGCGAGACGTAGAGCACCCGCAGGCGTTTGCGCGGCTCGGCGGGCGGCGGGGTGCTGCTCAGGTGGTCCAGCGCGGAGAGGAAGGCGGCGAGCGTCTTGCCGGAGCCGGTGGGGGCCACCACCAGGACGTCGTTCTTCTCGCGCAGGGCGGCCCAGGCGCCGGTCTGGGCGGTGGTCGGGCCGTCGAAGGCGGCCTCGAACCAGGCCCGGGTGGCCGGTGCGAAGCCGGCCAGGGGATCGGAGGGGAGTCGCTGGTCCGCCATGCCCCCATGGTGCCGGGTGGCACTGACAGGGCGGGCAGGCGCGGTCGAAGAGGTGCGGCCGGATGGCGGCGGGCTGACCTCTCAAAAATGGTCAAATAGGACATTTCGCTCATAGGGTGAGGCCTTGGTTCCCCCTGGAACATCCCCCGGAACACCCCCTGGAGCGGAGGAGCGCGATGGCCGAGGTGCGGCTGGTCTCCCGCCGTCGCCGCCGGGCGCTGGTGCTGCGCAGCTCCCCGGCGGTGGTCGCCGCGGCGCTGCTGCTCGGCGGCGCGCTGCCGTACATGGCCGGCGGATCGCAGGCCTACCTCAGCTACCTGGTGCTGGCCGACCGGACCGACGCCCAGGGCGCGGCCCTCGCCGACTCCGCCGTCCGCGCGGCCGGCGGTCGGGTGGTGCAGGACTACCCCCAGGTCGGCATGGTCCTTGCGTACGCGGCCGACGGCGGCTTCGCGACCCGGCTGCGCGGCCGCCCCGGGATCGCCGCCGTCGGCGCCACCCGCACCGCCGCCGTGCCCGGTCCGCCCGGCGCGCTGGCCGGAGCCGGGGACTTCCACCGGCCGGCCGCCGCGGACGCGGTGGAGGGGGACAGCACGCCCACCGTCCCGGACCCCGGCGAACACGGGGGCTGGAACCTGGCGATGATGGGCGCCGATCCGACCGCCCCGGACGTCGGCTCGCTGCTCGCCGCGCCCGGCTCGGCCCCCGCGCCCGGTGCGACCGCCGTACCCGGCTCGGCGCCGGCGTCCGTTCAGGCCGCCACGTCCGCGCCGCCGGAAACGCCGCCGCGCAACTCCGCGCAGCGGGAGTCGGCGCTGCGTCAGGTACTGGTCGCGGTGCTGGACTCCGGGGTCGACGACACCCATCCCGACCTGCGCGACGCGGTGAGCCCGGCCGACTCGGTCTCCTGCGCCGACGGACGCCCGGACGCCCGGTACGGCGCCTGGCGCCCCGACCCGGGGGTCGCCGAGAGCGGCCACGGCACCCATGTGGCCGGCCTGATCGGCGCGGCCAGGGACGGCCACGGCGTGGTCGGGACCGCGCCGGGGGTGCGGATCGCCGCGGTGCGGCTGCTCGGGCCGCTCGGCCAGTACTACCCGGAGAACATCGTCTGCGGCTTGCTCTGGGCCGCCGACCACGGCGCGGTGGCGGTCAACGACAGCTACTTCGCCGATCCCTGGAAGTACAACTGCCCGCAGGACCCGGACCAGGGGGCGATGGTCCAGGCGGTCGGCCGGGCGGTGGCCTACGCCCAGCGCCGCGCCCTGGTGGTCGCCTCGGCGGGCAACGACGCCCAGGACCTGACCGGCCCGCGGACCGACCAGCGCAGTCCGAACGACCGGCTCTCCGGCCCGGCCGAAGACCGCCGACTCGGCGCCGAGTGCATCCGGCTGCCCGGCGAGCTGCCGGGCGTGGTCTCGGTCAGCGCGGTGACCCGCAGCGGCGCCGTCGCCGACTACTCGAACTTCGGCGACGGCCGGATCACCCTGGCGGCGCCCGGCGGCGACCCCGACGGCGGGCCCGACGAGGCGATCGTCTCGGACTGGCCGGGCGGACGCTACGCCGCGCTGGCCGGCACCTCGATGAGCGCCGCCCAGGTGACCGGAGCGATCGCGGTGGCCGCCGCGCTGCACGCCGACTGGGGGCCGGACCGGCTGCGCGAGCTGCTGCTCGCGCAGGCCCGGGCGAACTGCCCGGTCGGCCCCGGCCGGTGCCGCGACCGCAGCACGTACGGTGCCGGGATCGTCGCACTGCCGCGCTGAGGCGCATGGCCTCAGCCACGGGCACGGCCGCGCCGAGGGCTCCGGAATACTGGGGCGCATGAGGCTGACCGAGTTCTGGGGACGGATGGACGAGCACTTCGGTGCGGGGTACGCGCGGTCCTTCGCGCACGACCACGTGATGAGCGAGCTCGGCGGCCGGACGGTGCAGCAGGCGCTGGACGCCGGCTGGGAGGCCAAGGACGTGTGGCGGGTGGTCTGCCAGGTCATGGGAGTGCCGGCCCGGCTGCGCTGAGCGGCGACCCCGCTGCGGTTCCCACCGGGCGCGGATGCGAACATTGAATCGAACTGATGTTCCCTATACTGGTTTCCCGGCGAGTTTTCCACAGGCTGAGCCCGTCCGGGGCCGATTGTCGGTGGGACGCGCTAGCGTCGAGGACGATGAAGCGCACAGCACAGAACCCGAGGGTGGAAGCCATGGCAGGTACGGACCGCGAGAAGGCTCTTGAGACCGCACTCGCCCAGATTGAGCGGCAGTTCGGCAAGGGCTCGGTGATGCGCCTCGGCGACCAGTCCCGTGCCCCGATCGACGTGATCCCCACCGGATCCACCGCGCTGGACGTCGCCCTCGGCGTCGGCGGCCTGCCGCGCGGCCGGGTGATCGAGATCTACGGCCCCGAGTCCTCCGGCAAGACCACGCTGACCCTGCACGCCGCGGCCAGCGCCCAGAAGCTCGGCGGCACGGTCGCCTTCGTGGACGCCGAGCACGCCCTCGACCCGGAGTACGCCCGCAAGCTCGGGGTCGACACCGACGCGCTGCTGGTCTCCCAGCCGGACACCGGTGAGCAGGCGCTGGAGATCACCGACATGCTGATCCGCTCCGGCGCGATCGACCTGATCATCATCGACTCGGTGGCGGCGCTCGTGCCGCGCGCCGAGATCGAGGGCGAGATGGGCGACTCGCACGTCGGTCTGCAGGCCCGGCTGATGAGCCAGGCGCTGCGGAAGATCGCCGGTGCGCTGAACCAGTCGAACACCACCGCGATCTTCATCAACCAGCTGCGCGAGAAGATCGGTGTGATGTTCGGCTCGCCGGAGACCACCACCGGTGGCCGGGCGCTGAAGTTCTACGCCTCGGTCCGCCTGGACATCCGCCGGATCGAGACCCTGAAGGACGGCACCGAGGCGGTCGGCAACCGCACCCGGGTCAAGGTGGTCAAGAACAAGGTGGCCGCGCCGTTCAAGCAGGCCGAGTTCGACATCCTCTACGGCCACGGCATCAGCTGGGAGGGCGGCCTGATCGACATGGGTGTCGAGCACGGCTTCATCCGCAAGGCCGGTGCCTGGTACACCTACGAGGGCGACCAGCTGGGCCAGGGCAAGGAGAACGCCCGCAACTTCCTGCGGGACAACCCGGCGCTGGCCGAGGAGATCGAGAAGAAGATCAAGGTCAAGCTCGGCATCGGCGTCGACCCCGACGCTCCGGCCGAGGGCGCCCCGGCTGCTGCCGCCGACGCTGCGGACGGCGCGGTCAAGCCGATCACCGCCACCGCTGCCAAGGCCGCGCCGGCCAAGAAGACAGCGGCGGCCAAGGCCTGAGCAGCACATGAGCGCTGACAGGGGTTCGGGCGGGGGGGAGCGCCCGGACTGGGTGGTCGATGTCAAGGGCGAGGAGGAGGGGGAGCGCCCGGATTGGGTCGTGGACGCGAGGGGCTCGGCCGCAGGGGGGCCGGGCGCCGGCGGTCCAGCCGCGAGCAGCACAGGCGCGAGCAGTTTGCGGGCGAGCAGTTCGGGCGCGAGCAGTTTGCGGGCGGGCAGCCCAGCCGTGAGCAGTTCGGGCGCGGGCAGTTCGGGTGGTGGGGAGCGCACGGACTGGGTGGCGGAGGCGGAGCGCGAGCTGGCCGAGGCCTCCGCGCGCCCGCGGGCGCGGCGGTCCCGCCGGTCGGGTGGTGAGCGGGAGCAGCGCGCGCCCCGGGGGGAGCGTCGCGCCCGGGCAGCCGAGTCCGAGCCGCCCGCCGATCCGGCCACCCGGGCCCGGGACATCTGCCTGCGTCTACTCACCGGCACACCGCGCACCCGCAAGCAACTCGCCGACGCCCTGCGCAAGCGGGAGATCCCGGACGAGGTCGCCGAGGAGGTGCTCTCCCGTTTCGAGGAGGTCGGCCTGATCGACGACGCCGCCTTCGCCGCCGCCTGGGTGGAGTCCCGGCACGCCGGGCGCGGCCTGGCCCGTCGGGCGCTGGCCCAGGAGCTGCGCACCCGGGGGGTGGACGGCACCCTGGTCGAGGAGGCCGTGGCCCAGCTCGACCCGGACGAGGAGGCCGCCACCGCGCGCACTCTGGTGGACCGCAAGCTGCGGGCCACCACCGGCCTGGAGCGGCAGGCCCGGCTGCGCCGGCTGGTGGGCATGCTGGCCCGCCGCGGCTACCCCGAGGGTCTCGCCTTCCGGGTGGTGCGCGAGGCGCTGGACGCCGAGGGCGAGAGCACCGAGGAGTTGGAGGACTGGTCGCTCGGCTCGGAGTGACGCCCGGTCGGCTTCTGACCGTACGTCAGTCGGGCGGCCGTCGGTGAGGCGGTGCGTCAGGCCGACTGCTCGGCGCCCGCCAGTGGCGCCGGCCCGCCGCGGGCGCGGTCGGCCAGGGCCTGGAGGTCCTCGGCCCGGGCGCCCTGGGTGACCCCGACCAGGTGGCCGTCCGGGCGGATCAGCAGCACGGTGTGCGGGCCGGCCCCCGGGTACTCCTCGGTGACCAGCACCTCGGCCGGCACCGGGAGCGCCGCCGCCACCTCCGCCAGCCGGGGCATCAACCCGGCGCCCATCCACCGCTCGGCCGACCAGACCGCCGTCCCCGGTGCCACCAGCAGCAACAGGAAGGTGGCGCCGAGTCGGGCGTAGAGCTGGTCCGGCACCCCCTCGGTGGTGACCACCGAGACATCCGGCACCAGCACCCCGGGGGCGGTGGCGGGCAGGCTCTCGGTCAGTGCCGTCCCGCGCCCGGGCCCACGCTGGGCGGGTACCCCGGAGGGCGCTGCCGGGTAGGCCGGTGCACCGCCGAACCGCCCGGTGCCGAGCAGCCCGTCGGCGAGCAGCGGCGCGTGCTTGCGGAAGGAGCCGGTGAGCAGCGAGCGCCTGGTCTGCTGCCAGCCGCGCAGCGGTCGCAGCAGCGGCATCGTCTGGTCCACCGCGCGCAGCCGGGCACCGACCGCTCCGCGCCGCTCCGCCTCGTAGCCGTCCAGCAGCGAGCCGCCCGGTTGCGGACCGCCCGCGTGCAGGTGCCAGGCGACGGCGAGCCGCCAGGCCAGGTTGTCCACGTCGCGCAGCCCGTCCGCCAGGTTCTGCATGCCGAGCGCCCCGTGCAGGTGGGCGGCGTCCCCGGCGAGGAAGCAGCGGCCGTTGCGGAAGCGGGCGGCCAGCCGCTGCTGGGCGGTGTGGTCGGCGGCCGCCAGCAGCTCGTAGCGCGGCAGTTGGCCGCACCAGCCGGTCAGGGTGGATTTCACCCGGGTGAGCAGGGTGTCTCCGGTGACCAGGCCCGGCCAGGTGGCGTGCGGGTCGACCGGTTCGCTGGGTGCGGGACGTCCCGGCGGCAGTCGCCAGTCCAGTCGCCACAGCCCGTCCGGCAGCGGCCGGGCCGAGGCCTCGCGGTCCCCGCGCCACGGCGGTTCGCGGTGCAGCCGGGCCTCGCCGGGAAACGGCAGGTCGACCCGGACGGTGGCGATCGCGTGCCGGTCCACGGCCGGCCGCCCGGGGAACCGGATCCCCAGTAGCTTGCGCACCGAGGAGCGCGCGCCGTCGCAGCCCACCAGCTGGCTGGCCCGCCACCAGGTGTCGGACCCGTCCTGCGGGTGCCGGCTGCGCACGCTGACCCCGTCCCGGTCCTGGTCGATCTCCTCGACCCGGGCGTGCGGCACCAGTTGGACCAACGGTGTGGCGGTGGCCGCGTCCCGCAGCCCGCGCTGCAGCCGGTGCTGCGGCAGGTGGAGCACCGGATGGTCGGTCAGGTCGAGGTTCAGCACCTCCTGGCGGCGCCGCCAGACGGTCAGCCGGTCCCAGCGCGCGGCGTCCGAGGCGGCCCGCAGGTAGCCCAGCCGCTCCAGGAAGGCGGTGCTCTCCGCGCCGAGCACAGCACTGCGCGGTCCCTCGGGGCAGACCCCGTTGCCCTGGTCCAGGACGATGCTCGGCACCTCGTGCCGGGCCAGCGCCAGGGCCATCGCGAGCCCGACCGGCCCGGCCCCGACCACGATCACCGGGTCCACGAACGGCCCCCACAGCATGCGTCAGCGGGCATCGACAGGTGGCTCGAGGGGCGGGCGGCGGTGCAGGTCCCGGGTGGTGTCACGAAGAGCAATGCAACAGATCACCTGGGTGTCCGTCAAGCAGCGGCCGGTGTGCGCCGGTTCGAGCCGCGGCGCCCACGCGACTCGATCCAGCGGGCGAGCGCGGTCAGCGCGAGGCAGAGGAGGATGTAGATCGGTGCGATCACCAGGACCACGGGGATGTAGGGGTAGCCGTGCGGGGTGCTGGTCGTGTTGGCGATCAGCTTTCCGATGTAGAGCAGCTCGGTGTAGGTAATCAGGAAGCCCAGCGAGGTGTCCTTGAGGGTGACCACCAACTGGCCGATCATGGCCGGCAGCATCGAGCGGACCGCTTGCGGCACCAGGATGGTCATCATCACCTGGCTCTTGCGCAGCCCCAGCGCGTAGGCCGCCTCGCGCTGCCCGCGCGGTACCGCCTCGATGCCGCTGCGGATGATCTCGGCCTGCACCGCGCCGTTGTACAGGGTCAGCCCGAGCACCAGCGCGTAGAGCGGCTGGTCGCTGAAGACCGCCTGGTAGAGCGCGAAGATCATGATCAGCAGGGGCATCGCCCGGAAGAACTCGATCACCGAGCCGGCCGCCCAACGCAGCGGCTTGTGGTCGGAGAGCCGGCCGGTGGCCAGCAGGGTGCCGAGCAGCAGCGAGAAGCCGGCGGCCAGCCCGAAGGCGGTCAGGGTGTCCCGCACCCCGTCCAGGATCCGCTGCTGCACGGCGGTGTACTCGAACGGGGACCACATCGCCGCGTCGAACTGTCCGTTCGAGGCCAGCTGGTCGTAGACGTACCAGAGCAGCCCCGCGATGGCGACCAGCGAGAGTGCGCCGAACAGCCGGTACCGGGCCCGGGTGCGCGGACCGGGAACCTCGTAGAGAACGCTCGCTGCCCTGCTGCTCATGCGGCCACCGCCAGCTTGCGCTCCAGCGTGCGGAAGGCCAGCCCCACGGCCGCGCTGATGCACAGGTAGGCGAGCGCGATCCAGAAGAAGATGGCGAAGATGGCGTAACCCCGTTCGGAGAGCGTCTGCTGCAGGCTGAGGAGCTCGGCGACGTTGAAGGCGCCGGCGATCGCCGAGTTCCTGGGCAGCGCGATGAAGACGCTGCTCATCGGGCCGAGTACGGCGCGTCCGGCCTGCGGCAGCACGATCAGGGTCAGGGTCTGACTGAACGTCATCCCCAGGCTGCGGGCGGCCTCGGCCTGACCGATCGGGATGGTGTTGATCCCCGCACGCAGGACCTCGCAGACGAAGCTGGCGGTGTAGCAGCCCAGTGCCACCGCCGCGCACAGGAATGCCGGCAGGTGCACGTCCACCCGGGGCAGGCCGAAGGTGACCGCGAAGAAGAGCAGGGTGAGCGGGGTGTTGCGGAAGACTCCGATCCACACGGTCCCGAAGGCCCGCAGCACCGGCACCGGGGAGACCCGGCAGGCCGCCAGCAGGGTGCCGAGGACGATGGCGAGCAGCGCGCTCGCCGCGCTCAACTCGATGGTCTGGACGAACGCGTGCCAGAACAACGAGAAGTTGTGATCCTCGAACAATATGCCCATGCCGGCGGCCTTCCCCTAACTCGCTCGTGACGTCCGGTCAGTACCGCTCGAGAGCCGGCGGCTGCGGGGCGGCGGAGCCGGACTTGGCGAGGGTGGCGTCGAACGCCTTCTTCCAGTCGCCGTTGTCCTCGTGGGCCTTGAGCGCGTCGTCGATCGCGTCGCGCAGCACCTTGTCGTCCTTGTTCAGGCCGACGCCGTACTTCTCGGTGGAGAAGGGCTTGCCGACCACCTTGAGCTGGCCCTCGTTCTTGGCCGCGTAGCCCATCAGGATGGCGTCGTCGGTGGTGACCGCGTCGACCTCCTTGTTGAGCAGCTTGTCGACACACTGCGAGTAGGTGTCGAAGGCGGTGACGGTGGCGCCGTAGGTCTTGATCCTGTCGATCGAGGTGGAGCCGGTGGCCGTGCAGACGTTCTTGCCCTTGGTGGCGTCGGGCCCGGTGATGTCGCTGTTGTCCTTGCGGACCAGCAGGTCCTGACCGGCGATGTAGTACGGGCCGGCGAAGGACACCTGGGCCTTGCGCTTGTCGTTGATGCTGTAGGTGCCGACGTAGTAGTCGATCTGACCGCCCGACAGCGCGGTCTCGCGGTTGGCCGAGGCGATGGTCTTCCACTCGATCTGGCTCTCCGAGAAGCCCAGGTCGGCGGCGACCATCTTGGCGACCTCGATGTCGAAGCCGTTGCGGGTGTTGGTGGTCACGTCCTCGAAACCGAGGAACGGCTGGTCGGCCTTGGCACCGATGACCAGCTTGCCGCGCTTCTTCGCGGCCGCGATGGTCGGCGAACCGTCCAGCTTCGCGTCCGTCTTCACCGGGTAGGCGGCGGCCTTCACGGAGCTGTCCGTGCTCGCGGACGGCGAGCCGCTCTTGCCGCAGGCGGCGGTCGCGGCCAGGGCCAGCACGGCCAGGGCAGCGGCAGAGGTACGGCGGTTGAGCATGACGGGGAATCTCCTAGCGACTTCGGTGCCTGGCGGCGTCAGTGGTGGAGGATCTTGGAGAGGAAGTCCTGGGCGCGCTCACTGCGCGGGTTCGTGAAGAACTCCTCGGGTGTGTTCTGCTCGACGATCTTCCCGTCGGCCAGGAAGAGCACCCGGTTCGCGGCGGAGCGGGCGAAGCCCATCTCGTGGGTGACCACGACCATGGTCATGCCCTCGGCGGCGAGGCCGCGCATCACGTCCAGCACCTCGTTGATCATTTCCGGGTCCAGCGCCGAGGTCGGCTCGTCGAAGAGCAGCACCTTGGGGTCCATGGCCAGCGCGCGGGCGATCGCCACCCGCTGCTGCTGACCGCCGGAGAGCTGGGCCGGGTACTTGTCCGCGTGGGCGGCGACGCCGACCCGGTCCAGCAGGGCGCGCGCCTTGGCCTCGGCCTCGGGCCGCGCGGTGCGGCGCACCTTGACCTGGCCGAGAACCACGTTCTCCAGCACGGTCTTGTGCGCGAAGAGGTTGAAGGACTGGAAGACCATGCCGACCTCGGCCCGCAGCTTGGCCAGTTCGCGGCCCTCGGCGGGCAGTGGCTCGCCGTCGACCGTGATGGAGCCGGTGTCGATGGTCTCCAGCCGGTTGATGGTGCGGCAGAGCGTCGACTTGCCCGAGCCCGAGGGGCCGATCAGCACCACGACCTCGCCCTGGTGGATCGTCAGGTCGATGTCCTGGAGCACATGGTGGCTGCCGAAGGACTTGTTGACCCCGGCCAGCACCACCAGCGGGGTCGCCGGACGGTCCGTAGTCGTCTCGGTCATGGCGCCCCTGCCCTCTGGAGTTCGTCGGGGCGAAGCGACTCCCCCCGATGTTCGACGTGCGATGCACCGGGGGCTGTGGCCGGCGGAGCACGCAGCCCCCGGTGAAATTTGACCCTAGGTTGGTTGATCGGGTGTCGTCAGTGCATCTGAGCAGAACTTGAGCATCACGAAAGGGCCACGTGCCCGCCACGGTCCCGGTCGGGGCTGGCCCGGGCGCCCCGGCGTGGGGGAGGATGGCCGCTTCGTCGGCAGCCTGCGGCTACCGGCCGGTTACCCAGTAGGAAGGTGTGGGATGCGGCTGCTCCTCGTCGAGGACGACGACCGGGTCGCGGCGGCGCTGGTCGCCGTGCTGAGCCGGCACGGCTTCCAGGTGCGGCACGCGCGCAGCGGGCACGAGGCGTTGGACGCCCTGGTGCCGGACGGCAACGACCCCTACCGGGTGGTGCTGCTCGACCTCGGACTGCCCGACCGGGACGGCTTCGAGGTGTGCAGCCGGATCCGGGCCGGCAGCGGGGTCCCGGTGATCATGGTGACCGCGCGGGCCGACATCCGTTCCCGGATCCACGGCCTGAACCTGGGCGCCGACGACTACATCACCAAGCCCTACGACATGGGCGAGCTGCTCGCCCGGATCCACGCGGTGGCCCGGCGCTTCCAGCCCGCCCCGGCCGGCCCGCCGGCCGGCGGCCCCGAGACGCCCGCCGGACCGGGCTCGCTGGAGTCCTGGGGGATCAGCATCGACCGCGAGCGCCGCCGGGTCAGCGTGGACGGACGCGATGTGCCGCTCACCCGCAAGGAGTTCGACCTGCTCGCGCTGCTCGCCCAGAGCCCGGGCGTGGTCTACCGGCGCGAGCAGATCTTCAGCGAGGTCTGGCGCAGCGGCTGGGAGGGCAACGGCCGCACCCTCGAGGTGCACATCGGCTCGCTGCGCACCAAACTCGCGCTGCCCGGCCTGGTCGAGGCGGTGCGCGGGGTCGGCTACCGGCTGATCCCGCAGTCGCCCGCACCGGAGCCGACCTCAGAGAGCGCTCCCTAGGCATGCGCACCCGCCTGCTCGGCATCCTGCTGGCCCTGATCGCCTGCGTGCTGGCCGCCCTCGGCGTGCCCCTGGCCGCCTCGATGGCCTCGACCGAGCAGATCAGCGTGGTGGTCGACCGGATGGACGACGTGGCCCGGTTCGCCCAGGAACTGCCCACCCAGGGGCTGCCCGAGCGCGGCGCGGCCGGCTCCTCGCCGGGCGTTCCGACCAGCCCCGAGACCTCGCAACTGAGCGCGCTGCGCGCCGAGGCGACCCGCTACGAGGAGCTGTACGGCGTACGGACCGGCTTCTTCCTGGCCGACGGCCGACCCCTGGCCGTGGCGCCCGCCGACTGGAAGCTGCCGACCACCGGCGCCGGGGCGCAGGCCGTCCAGGAGGCCAGGGACGGGCGGCGCAGCCGCAACCCGCCACGGGTCTGGCCCTGGACCCCCGACCGCACCCTGGTCATCGCCTCCCCGGTGGTCCGCGACGGCGATGTGGTGGCCCTGGTGGTCACCGAGTCGCCGACCGGCCCGCTGCGCGCACGGATCCTGCACCGCTGGCTCTGGCTGGGCGCCGGCGAGGCGGTCGCGATGATCGCCGCCGTGCTGCTCGCGGTCCGGCTCACCGAGTGGGTGCTGCGTCCGGTGCGCACCCTGGACCGGGCCACCCACGACATCGCCACCGGTCGGATGAACGCCCGGGTGGCCGCGGTCGGCGGCCCGCCCGAACTGCGCCGACTGGCCACCTCGTTCAACGAGATGGCCGACCACGTGGTGATCGCCCTGGACCAGCAGCGGGCCTTCGTCGCCGACGCCTCGCACCAGCTGCGCAACCCGCTGGCCGCGCTGATGCTGCGGGTCGAACTGCTCGGCCTGGAGCTGCCCGAGGGCCACGAGATCGAGCTCTCCCAGGTCCGCGAGGAGGGCAGCCGGCTGGCCCGGGTGCTGGACGACCTGCTGGGACTGGCCACCGCCGAGGGCGGACGGCCGCAGCCGGAGGCGGTCGACCTGACCGCGCTGGTGCTGGCCCGGGTGGACGCCTGGCATCCGGTGGCCGATCAGCGCGGCATCCGGCTGGGCTGCGGGACGCCGCCGCCGGCCCGCGCCTGGACCGACCCGATCGGCTTCGGCAGCGCGCTGGACGCGGTACTGGACAACGCCCTCAAGTTCAGCCCGCCGGGCGGCCGGGTGGCCGTCACGGTGCAGCTGCGGCGGGAGGAGGTGGCGGTCACCGTGGCCGACGACGGGCCCGGGCTGACCGAGGAGGAGCTGGCCCGTGCCGGCGACCGGTTCTGGCGCAGCCCCCGGCACCAGAACGTGGACGGTTCGGGCCTGGGCCTGTCCATCGCCCGCACCCTGCTGCTGGCCGGCGGCGGCTCGCTGGACTTCGCGGCGGCCCAGCCGAACGGCCTGGCGGTCACCCTGAGCGCACCGCGCGAGCAGCGCCGCTGAACCGGCCTCGGCCCGTCAGGGTCTGACCGAGCGTCAGCACTCGGTCAGGGCTTGACCGAGCGGTAGTAGCGGCGCGCGCCCTCGTGCAGCGGCAGCGGGTCGGTGTAGACGGCCGTCCGCAGGTCCACCAGCTGGGCGGAGTGCACCTGGCCGCCGATCCAGTCGCGGCTGTCGATCACCGCCCTGGTCAGCCGCTCGACCAGCCGCGGGTCCAGGTCCTCGCGGGTGATCAGCAGGTTCGGCACCGCCATGGTGAGCACCGCCGGGTTCCTCGGGTAGATCCCGGCCGGCAGCACCGCGGTGCGGTAGGCGGCGGAGTCGGCGAACTGGCTGTGCAGCGCGTCGGTCAGGTCGCCCAGCGGCACGATCCGGATCGGCATGGTGCCGGCCAGGTCGGTCAGCGCCGAGGTCGGCAGCCCGCCGGACCAGAAGAACGCGTCCAGCTTCCCGGCGGCCAGCTGCTGGGCCTCGTCGCCGACCCCGAGCAGGGCGGGCTGGATCCCGTGGTCCGGGTCGATCCCGGCGGCCGTGAGCAGCCGGCGGGTCACCAGGTTGACCCCGGACTTGCTCTGGCCGACGCCCACCCTCAGGGTGCGCAGGTCCGCGACCTTCTGGATCTTGGAGTCCACCGGGACCACCAGCTGCAGGTAGTCGTCGTAGAGCCGGGCGATCGCGCGCAGCCGGTCGTCGCCCTGGCGCTGGGCCTGGTAGTCGGCCACGGCGTCGGCGGTGGCTATCGCGAAGTCGTCCCGCCCGGACGCCACCCGCTCCAGGTTGTCCACCGAGCCCTGGGAGCGGTCCAGCCGCAGTTCCACCCCGGGCAGCGCGGTGCGCAGGTACTGCTGCAGCATCGTGCCGTACCTGTCGTAGACGCCGTTGGGCACTCCGGTGGCGAAGCCGTCGACGCCCCTGGGGTAGGAGTCGGTGCCGCCGCTGGTCAGCCACCAGCCGGCCAGCAGGCCGGCCACCAGCAGCAGCGCGGCCAGGGCGGGCCACAGGCGGTGCAGGCTGGTCCTGGTCATGCGGGGGATCCTGCCAGGCCACGGCCCCCGGCGGGAGGGCGGGCGGCAAACCGTTGCCGGACGGCAAGCCGGCTGCCCTTACCCTTGCTGCTGTGGGTATGGGAGAGAGCTTGCGAACTTACAAGGTCGTCACGCACGGCTGTCAGATGAACGTCCACGACTCGGAGCGCCTCGCGGGGCTGCTGGAGGACGCCGGATACGTGAAGGCCGACCAGGTCGGGGACCCGGACCTGGTGGTCTTCAACACCTGCGCGGTGCGCGAGAACGCCGACAACAAGCTGTACGGCAACCTCGGGCAGCTCGCCCCGGCCAAGACCCGCCACAAGGACATGCAGATCGCCGTCGGCGGCTGCCTGGCCCAGAAGGACCGCGACACCATCGTGCGCAAGGCGCCCTGGGTCGACGTGGTCTTCGGCACCCACAACATCGGTCACCTGCCGGCGCTGCTGGAGCGGGCCCGGGTCGAGCAGCAGGCCCAGGTGGAGATCCTGGAGTCGCTGGAGACCTTCCCCTCGACGCTGCCCACCCGCCGCGAGTCGGCCTACGCCGCCTGGGTGGCGATCTCGGTCGGCTGCAACAACACCTGCACCTTCTGCATCGTCCCGGCGCTGCGCGGCAAGGAGGAGGACCGCCGCCCCGGCGACGTGCTCGCCGAGGTCGAGGCGCTGGTCGGCGAGGGCGTCATCGAGGTGACCCTGCTCGGCCAGAACGTCAACGCTTACGGCTCCGACCTGGGCGACCGCGAGGCCTTCTCCAAGCTGCTGCGGGCCTGCGGCCAGATCGAGGGCTTGGAGCGGGTCCGCTTCACCTCCCCGCACCCGCGCGACTTCACCGACGACGTGATCGCCGCGATGGCCGAGACCCCGAACGTGATGCACCAGCTGCACATGCCGCTGCAGTCCGGCTCGGACACCGTGCTGCGCGCGATGAAGCGCTCGTACCGCCAGGAGCGGTTCCTCGGGATCATCAACAAGGTCCGCGAGGCGATGCCGGACGCCGCCATCTCCACCGACATCATCGTGGGCTTCCCCGGCGAGACCGACGAGGACTTCGAGCAGACCCTGCACGTGGTCCGGGAGGCGCGGTTCACCAACGCCTTCACCTTCCAGTACTCCAAGCGGCCCGGCACCCCGGCGGCCGAGATGGACCAGCAGGTCCCCAAGGCCGTGGTGCAGGAGCGCTACGACCGGCTGATCGCCCTCCAGGAGGAGATCTCCTGGGCGGAGAACAAGAAGCAGGTCGGCCGCACCCTGGAGATCCTGGTCGCCGAGGGCGAGGGCAAGAAGGACAGCCGGACCGACCGGCTCTCCGGCCGCGCGCCCGACAACCGGCTGGTCCACTTCGACCCGAGCTTGCGAGGGCCGAACGACCAGCACAGCACCCGCCCGAGCGAGCCGGTCCGGCCGGGCGACGTGGTGACCGTCGAGATCACCTACGCCGCCCCGCACCACCTGCTCGCCGAAGGCCCGATGCTCGGCGTGCGGCGCACCCGGGCCGGCGACGCCTGGGAGAAGCGCAACGCAGCCCCGGCGCCGAAGCCCGCCGGAGTGATGCTCGGGCTGCCGACCATCGGCGCCCCCGCCCCGCAGAGTGCCGCGCCCAGCAACGGTTGCGGCTGCGACTGACCAGGGCGGTTCGGGGCGGCGGCTAGAGTGATCCACATGCTGGTCGCCGCCGCCGTCTGCCCCTGTCCGCCACTGCTGGTCCCCGAGGTCGCCTCGGGGGCGGCCGCCGAACTGGACGGGTTGCGGGCGGCCTGTGCGGCTGCGGTCGGCGAGCTGCTGGCCGCCGGTCCCGAGCTGCTGGTGCTGGTCGGCGACGGCCCGCAGGCCGAGGTCTGGACCGAGGGCGGCCTCGGCTCCTTCCAGCGCTTCGGTGTGCCCCGAGCCGTCCGGCTGCCGTCCGGCGGGGTCGAGGGGCCCGAACTCAGCCCGGCGCTCAGCGTCGGCGCGTGGCTGCTCGAACAGGCCGAGGCCGCGCTGCCCACCCATGCCTGCGCGGTACCGGCCGACGCGCCGGCCGACCGGATGCTCGGACTGGGCCAGGGGCTGGCCGGGCTGGCCGACCGGGTCGGGCTGCTGGTGCTCGGCGACGGCAGCGCCCGCCGCTCGCTGAAGGCACCCGGCTACCTGGACGAGCGGGCCGAGGACTTCGACGCCGAGCTGGCGCGGGCGCTGGGCTCGGCCGACACCGAGGCGCTGGCCGCGCTGGACCCCGGGCTCTGCGCGGAGCTGCTGGTGGCCGGGCGGGCGCCCTGGCAGGTACTGGCCGGGGCGGCCCGGGGCACCGGGCTGGGCGGCCGGCTGCGGTACGCCGAGGCGCCGTACGGGGTGGGGTACTTCGTGGCGTCCTGGAGCTGATCCCCAGAACGCAGCCGGACAGCCGGACAGCCGGACAGCCGGACAGCCGGACGGGGCCGGGCGATCCGATCCGCCCGGCCCCGTCCGGCTGTGCTCAGCTCGCTGCTCAGCTCTCCTTGGCGCCCGGCTCCTCCGGCTTGGCCGGCTCGCCGTGCTCGTCCGGCTTCTCGGCGAAGCCGTCGACCGCGCCCTTGGCCTTCTCGGTGCCGGTGGCGATCTTGTCGCTGTACTTCCCCTTGGTGGCCTTGTCGATCGCGCCGCCGGCCTTGTCCACCAACTCGTCGATCTTCTCGTTGTGCTGGCCGGCCAGGTGGCTCGCCTTCTCCTTGAGGTCCGTGGCGAGCTCCTCGGCCTTGCCCTTGAGGTTGTCCATCAGGCCCATGGCTTCGTCTCCTGTGTCAGGCCGCTCGGGTCGGCGCTGCGGATGGCTGTCCTCCGCCGGTGCCGCACCCTGGGCCACCGCGGCGACGGCGGCGGCCAGCAGCTCGGCGACGTCGGGCGCCAAGCCCTCCGGCAGCGCCACCCCCTCGCTCGGCGCCTCCGCCGCCGGGCCGGCCTCCGGAGCCGTCCGGGCACTCGGCACGCCGGGCGGCGGCTCCTGCTCCGTACGGCTCTCGGGGGCCAGCACGGCGACGGCGCCCCCCTCGGCGGCCTCGGCCGTCGGTGTCGTGGTGGCCGTCACCGTGGTGGCGGTGGCTGCGGTGGTCGTGGTGGCGGGCTCCCGGCGGCGGAACCAACTGAAAACACCCATATCTTCTCCCAAGCTACGCGGTCTGCGGCGGACTCGGCCGCATCCGCGACCGCCAATCGGGCAACGACCCGGGTAGGGGGTGGTCACGTCGCTCGTTCGAGTGGGGGTTGGATCTTTGCGAGACTTGGCGGTGTGAGCAGCTCCCCTGAATCCGTGCCCGTCGTCTCCGTGGTCGGCGCGACCGCCGCCGGCAAGTCCGACCTCGCCGTGGCGATCGCCCGCGCGCTGGGCGGCGAGGTGATCAACACCGACTCGATGCAGCTCTACCGGGGCATGGACATCGGCACGGCCAAGCTCACCTCCGCCGAGCGCGACGGGATCCCGCACCACCTGATGGACGTCTGGGAGGTCACCGAGACCGCCAGCGTCGCCGAGTACCAGCGGCTGGCCCGGGCCGAGATGGACCGACTGCTGGCGGCCGGCCGACCACCGGTGCTGGTCGGCGGCTCCGGCCTGTACGTGCGCGCGGCGATCGACGAGATGGAGTTCCCCGGCACCGACCCGGCGATCCGGGCCCGGCTGGAGGCCGAGCTGGAGACGGCGGGCCCGGCCGTGCTGCACGCCCGACTGGCCGCCGCCGACCCGGCCGCCGCCACCGCGATCCTGCCCAGCAACGGCCGCCGGATCGTCCGGGCGCTGGAGGTGATCGAGCTCACCGGTCGCCCGTTCACCGCCAGCCTGCCGAGCAACACCGCCGTCTACCCGGCCGTCCAGATCGGGGTCGCGGTTCCCCGGCCCGAGCTGGACGCGCGGATCGCCGTGCGGGTGGACCGGATGTGGCAGACCGGGTTGCTGGACGAGGTGCGGGCGCTGGAGGCGCACGGGTTGCGCGAGGGGCTGACGGCCAGTCGGGCGCTCGGTTACCAACAGGTGCTGGCGCACTTCGCGGGGGAGTGCACCGAACAGGAGGCGCACGCCGAGACGGTGCGCGCCACCAAGCGGTTCGCGCGCCGTCAGGAGTCCTGGTTCCGCCGGGACGATCGGATCCACTGGCTGGACCGCCCCGCCGGGGCCGACCCCGCCGAGCTGCTGGAACGCTCGCTCGAGTTGATCGACCGACAGATCTGACGACGGGTTTCGGCCCGCCGCCCGACCGGATCAGGCCATCCGGGAGTGCACCTGCCCCGGCAGCTGCAGGTGCAGAAGGAAGCGGCGGTTACAGGCGGATCACGTCCTGGCCACGGATCACCCGGCGACCCGGGTTACGCGCTGTGAGCGCGTTGGGACATGCCATTATCGAGGCAAGAGGGACCGGTCGCGCGGGCCGGGTCCACCGTTCGCGAGTCCTGCGCTCGTGTCGAACTGTCAGGGGAGGCCGCGTGTCCACGGGTCCCGGCCCCGAGACCGACCAGTTCCCCCGCCATGCCCTGGCCGAGGAGGCCTTCGTCCTGCCCACCGTTCTGCCGTCAGACGACCTGCTGCCGCCGCTGGACCCCGACGCCCCGCTCGGCCTGCCGGCCGACCCCGTGGTGCTGGAACGGGAGATCCGGCCGCTGCGCCGGCTGCGCTGGTGGCAGATCCTGCCGATCGTGCTGATCGGCGTCATCGGCTCCCTGATGTTCGCCTTCCCGCTGGCCTTCGGCTCGGGTGACGGCGGCTCGATGGTCGGCATGCTCGGCCTGCTGCTCACCTCCGCCTCGGTCGGCTGGGGTGCGATGGCGGCCCGCCGGGCTGGCTACGCCTGGCCCGGGCTGCCCCGGCGCGGCTCCGGCCGACCGGCCCGTTGGCAGGCCATCGCCGCCTACACGCTGATCGCCTGCAGCTGCTTCGGACTGGCCGTCTGGCGGGTCGTCCAGCTGCGCGGCTGAGACGGCGCATCGCGCTTCCCACCTGGTCAGTACCATCGGCAGGGTGAGCGCACCCATTCCCTTCCTCAAGGGCCACGGCACCGAGAACGACTTCGTGATCGTCCCCGACCCGGACGGTCTGCTGGCGATCGACCCGGCCACGGTGGCCCGGCTCTGCGACCGCCGGGCCGGCATCGGCGGCGACGGCCTGCTCCGGGTGGTCCGCTCGGCCAACGACCCGGCCGCCGCCGACCAGGCCGACCGGGCCGAGTGGTTCATGGACTACCGCAACTCCGACGGCAGCATCGCCGAGATGTGCGGCAACGGGGTCCGGGTCTTCGCCCACTACCTGGTGCACGCCGGACTGGCGAAGCCGGGCCCGCTGGCGGTGGCCACCCGGGCGGGGGTGCGCCAGGTGGTGATCGGCGAGGACGGCAACGTCACCGTGGACATGGGCCGGGCCGTGCTGCCCGGTCCGGACCGGATCGAGGTGACGGTGGGGGAGCGGCACTGGCCGGCCCGCAACGTCAACATGGGCAACCCGCACGCCGTCTCCTTCGTCGCCGACCTGGCGGAGGCCGGCAACCTGTTCACCGCCCCCGAGGTCAGCCCGGCCGAGGTGTACCCGGACGGGGTGAACGTGGAGTTCGTGGTGGACCGGGGCGAGCGGCACGTCGCCATGCGGGTGCACGAGCGCGGCTCCGGCGAGACCCGCTCCTGCGGCACCGGCGCCTGCGCGGTGGCGGTGGCCACCGCCCGGCGCGACGGCCTCGACCCGGCGGTCACCGGCGAGCCGGTCAGCTACACGGTGGACGTGCCGGGTGGGCGGCTGGTGATCACCGAGTACCCGGACGGCCGAGTCGAGAAGACCGGACCCGCGGTGATCGTGGCCGAAGGGACGATCGAGCCGGGCTGGCTCTGACGGTCGGTCGGGTGACGGGCTGTCGGCTGACGCCTGGTCAGTAGGCGGCGCCGCTTTCCCCGTTCCGCTTGTGCCTGAATCCGCCCATTCGGGTGATCCCGTGCACAGAGCGGAAGCGGGGCCTCGCGGAACGTGGTCTGCTCGGTAGCATGGACCACCGGGGCAGTCGTCGCTCCGGTGTTCGCTGCCGGAGGTTGCCATGACCGTTGAGACCGGCCGGCCCACCGGCCAGACCGCTGAACAGCCCGTTGACCAGCCCAGTTCCGCACCGCAGAGCTCGGACACGCAGACGCCGGGTACACAGACACCGGGCACGCAGACCCCGGGTGCACAGACCCCGGGCACGCAGGCACCGGGTACGCAGGGCCGGCGACTGCTCGGCCGGGCCGCGCTCGGCCGAGCGGGCCGCGCCGCCCTGCTGGCCACCGGCCGCGGCCCGGTGCCGGATGCGATCGAGCCGATCGTCCAGGTGCACCGCCGGCACCATCCGCAGGCCGACCTCGCACTGCTCGGTCGCGCCTACCGGCTGGCCGAGGAGAGCCACCGCGGCCAGAAGCGCAAGAGCGGCGAGCCGTACATCACCCACCCGCTGGCCGTGACCCTGATCCTGGCCCAGCTCGGCGCCGAGACCACCACCCTGGTCGCCTCGCTGCTGCACGACACGGTCGAGGACACCGAGGTGACGCTCGATCAGGTGGCCGCCGACTTCGGACCCGAGGTGGCCTATCTGGTCGACGGGGTGACCAAGCTGGAGAAGGTGGACTTCGGCGCGGCAGCCGAGGCCGAAACGTTCCGCAAGATGCTGGTCGCCACCGGGGACGACGTCCGGGTGATGGTGATCAAGCTCGCCGACCGGCTGCACAACATGCGGACGATCCGTCACATGAAGCCCGCCAGCCAGGTGCGGATCGCCAAGGTCACCCGGGACGTGCTGATCCCGCTGGCCGAGCGGCTGGGCATCCAGGTGGTCAAGACCGAGCTCGAGGACATCGTCTTCGCCACCCTGCACCCCGAGGAGTACGCCGGGACCAGGGCCCTGATCGCCGCTCAGGAGGCCGCCCAGGAGGAACTGTTCATCCCGTTCGCCCAGGCGCTGGGCCGACAGCTGGCCGAGGCCGGGGTCAGCGCCGAGGTCACGCTGCGCCCCCGGCACTGCGTCTCGGTCCACCGCGAGCTGCTGCGTCGCGGCCGGGGCGGTCGGCCCGGCCGGCCGCACCCGGCCGACCTGGCCCGACTGCTGGTGGTGGTCGAGGAGAACGCCGACTGCTACGCCGTCCTCGGCGAGCTGCACACCTGCTGGACCCCGCTGCCGGGCGAGTTCAAGGACTTCGTGGCGAGCCCCAAGTTCAACCTCTACCAGTCGCTGCACACCGCGGTCTCGGTGGACGGCCAGGTCTTCGAGGTGCTGGTCCGCACCCCGCGGATGCACCAGATCGCCGAGTTCGGCGTGGTCGCGCTGGGCAGCCCGCAGCAGTCGGAGCCGCAGCAGCCGGGCGGCGAGCAGGGCAGTCGGGACGAGCTGGACGGCACCGACCCGGCCCGGCCCGGCTGGCTGAGCCGGCTGCTCGAGTGGCAGCAGGAGACCCCCGACCCGGACGCCTTCTGGTCCACCCTGACCGCCGACCTCTCCGACGACCGGGAGATCACCGCCGTCACCGAGGAGGGCGCCACCCTGGTGCTGCCGTCCGGCGCCAGCTGCGTGGACGCGGCCTACCAGCTGGGCGAGGAGATCGGCCACCGCTGTATCGGCGCCCGGGTCAACGGGCGACTGGTCGCACTCTCCACCACCCTGGCCGACGGCGACGTGCTGGGCGTGCTCACCGAGCCGGCCGGACCACCGGGCGGCCCGGAGCCGTCCGGGCCCAGCCCGCAGTGGCTCGACTTCGCCCGCACCCCGGGCGCCCGGATCGCCATCGAACGCTGGCTGGCCGGGCACCCGGCGCCGGCCGAGCCGGCCCAGGGCGCCGATCCCGTGCCGGCACCGGCCGGCGCGGGCGGACTCCCCGCCCCGGGGCAGCCGGCGGCCACCGTGCCCGAGCCGGCCCGGGCGTCGCCCGCGCAGCCGGCCCGGCACCTGGCGGGGCGCGGTCGACTGGTGATCGCCCCCGGCCATCCGGGCGCCACCGTCCGACTGGCCCGCTGCTGCACGCCGGTGCCGCCGGACCGGGTGACCGGCTTCCAGATCCGCGGCGGCTCGATCGCCGTGCACCGGGCCGACTGCCCGACCGGCGAGCGGATGCGCGGGGCCGGGCGCGGCCCGGTCCAGCTGGACTGGGCGCCGGGGGCCGGCGCACCCGCCGAGACCGGCACCGGCAGCGGCTTCCGGGTCACCCTGCAGGCCGAGGCGCTGAACCGGCCCCGGCTGCTCGCCGACCTGACCGCCGCGATGTCCGCCACCGGCCTGGACATCGTCTCCGCCGTGGTCGAACCGCCCGAGGAACTGCGGGTCCGGCACACCTACACCGTCGAGCTGCCGCATGCCGCGACGCTGCCGGTGGTGATGCGCGCGATGCTGCGGGTCTCCGGGGTCTACGATGTCCGCCGCCCCGGTCTGGAGGCCCCCCGGCCGCCCAGACTGCGCCCGCACGCCCGTTCCGCCGGAAATGCGGGTGACCCGGGGGCGGCGCACATGCGACCATCGAAGGGAATTCGGGACCGCTCCGCCGCGTTAGGCGCAGTGGACGGACCCTCCGATTCGACCCAGTAGTCTCACGACCTTAAGGACACGATGACCTCCACGTTCGAAGACCGCGATTTTTCCAGCGAGACCGCCGGCCGCAGCGCTCGCCGTCCCGCTGACCTCCGGGCGGAAGCCCTGATGGACGAGGACCTCGCGGCGCTCGACGAGGACTTCGGCCAGAACTACGACGGCGACCAGTACGACCGCAGCGAGCGCGCCGCGCTCCGCCGCGTCGCGGGTCTGTCCACCGAGCTCGAGGACGTCACCGAGGTCGAGTACCGCCAGCTCCGCCTGGAGCGCGTGGTGCTCGTCGGGGTGTGGACCGACGGGACGATGGAGGAGGCCGAGAACTCGCTCGCCGAGCTCGCCGCCCTCGCCGAGACCGCGGGATCCCAGGTGCTCGACGGTGTGATCCAGCGCCGTGACAAGCCCGACGCCGCGACCTACATCGGCTCCGGCAAGGCCAAGGAGCTGCGCGACATCGTCGCGAGCACCGGCGCCGACACCGTGGTCTGCGACGGTGAGCTCACCCCCGGCCAGCTGATCCACCTCGAGGACGTGGTCAAGGTCAAGGTGGTCGACCGGACCGCGCTGATCCTGGACATCTTCGCCCAGCACGCCAAGTCCCGAGAGGGCAAGGCCCAGGTCTCGCTCGCGCAGATGCAGTACATGCTGCCGCGACTGCGCGGTTGGGGTCAGTCGCTGTCCCGGCAGATGGGTGGCGGTGGCTCCGGCTCCTCGGGCGGCGGCATGGCCACCCGTGGTCCCGGTGAGACCAAGATCGAGACCGACCGGCGGCGGATCCGCGAGAAGATGGCGAAACTCCGCAAGGAGATCGCCGAGATGAAGAAGGGCCGCGACACCAAGCGCCAGGAGCGCCGGCGTCACCAGGTCCCCTCCGTCGCGATCGCGGGCTACACCAACGCCGGCAAGTCCTCGCTGCTCAACCGGCTCACCGGCGCCGGCGTCCTGGTGGAGAACGCGCTGTTCGCCACCCTGGACCCGACCGTGCGCCGGGCCCAGACCCCGTCCGGCCGGATCTACACGCTGGCCGACACCGTCGGATTCGTCCGGCACCTGCCGCACCACCTGGTCGAGGCCTTCCGCTCGACCATGGAGGAGGTCGCTGACGCCGACCTGATCCTGCACGTGGTGGACGGCTCGCACCCCGAGCCGGAGACCCAGCTGGCCGCGGTCCGCGAGGTGATCGTCTCGGTCGACGCACAGAACGTGCCGGAGATCGTGGTGATCAACAAGGCCGACGCCGCCGACCCGCACGTGCTGCAGCGGCTGCTGCGCCGCGAGCCGCACGCGATCGTGGTCTCCGCCCGCTCCGGGCTGGGCATCGAGGAGCTGCTCCGGCTGATCGACGAGGAGCTGCCGCGCCCCGCCGTCGAGGTGCAGGCGCTGGTCCCGTACACCCGCGGCGACCTGGTCTCCCGGGTGCACGCCGAGGGCGAGCTGCTCTCCACCGAGCACACCGGTGAGGGCACCCTGCTGCGGGCCAAGGTGGCGGCCGAGCTGGCCGCCGAGCTGGAGCGCTACGCGGTGGCCGTGCAGCACTGACGGTACGCGTCGAGGGCCCGGAATCCTGCTGGATTCCGGGCCCTCGGGCGTTGCGGGCGTTGCGGGCGTTGCGGGCGTTGCGGGTTACGGCAGCTGCGTCATGTAGTCGAACATCTGCTTGGCCTGGTCATCCAGCTCCGGACCGGCCAGCCAGGCCGAGGGGTTCGGGCCGATCGAGGTGTTGCTGACCAGCGCCGCCTTGCCGTTCGGGCCGGGCGCCAGCCAGCCGCCGCCGCTGGAACCGGCGGTCATGGTGCAGCCGATGGTCAGCATGGTGGGGCGGGTGGCGTCGAAGGAGAGCTTGCTCGGCCGGCCGCCGTCGCAGTACTCCAGCTCCTGGCCGTCGAAGGGCTTGGCGGACGGGAACCCGTAGGCGGTCAACGCGGAGATCTTGTCCCGCGGCGCGTTGAACCAGACCGGCACCGAGCCGCCGACGATCTCCTCCAGCGACTTGCCGGGCATGTCGGGGTTGGTCACCCGGATGATGCCGGAGTCGTACTGGCTCACCGGACCGCCGCTCTCGCCGCCCTCCTCGACCCACTGCGGGGCGACCGTCGCGTAGTCGGCCCACCAGCGGCCGTACGGGGCGACCTGGTCGAGCGTGACCCGCTTGCCGCCGCTGGCCGCGCCGGAGCGGTTGTAGGAGGGGATGAAGGCGATGTTCTTCAGCCAGTCCTGGCCCTTGCCGCCGTGCAGGCAGTGGCTGGCGGTCCACACCAGGTTGCTCTTGCCCGGGTGCTGCGGGTCGGAGACCACGGTGCCGGAGCAGACGTAGGTGCCCTGCGGGCTCTTCATGAAGAGCTTGCCGAAGACCGCCATGTTGCCGGTGTACGGGTGGTGCTCGCCCTTGGCCGGGATCGAGGCGGGCACCGGGTCGTTCTGCGAGGTGTCCACGGCCGACTTGGTGCTCGGCCGCATCGCCTCGGTCGGGGTGGCGGAGTTCATCGCGTCCACCGACCAGAGGTCCTTGACGATCTCGTTCTTGAAGACGTGCTGCTTGGCCCAGTTGGACCAGTCCGCGGCCTTCCAGCTCTTCAGGTCCTGCAGGCTGGTCGGCAGGCCCAGGCCGGGCTTGCCGCCGCCGCTCGCGGTGGCGCTGCTCGGGGCGGCCGAGGAGGCGTCGGTGCTCTTGGTCTCGTCCGGGCCGCAGCCGACGGCGGTCAGTGCGAGCGTGGTGACCAGGGCGGCGGTCAGGCCGGCCCGGCGGGATATGCGGTGTGACATGTGTTCAGTTCCCCGTTGTGATGGGTCGTCGAGCGGACGGGTCGTCAGTTCTTCTTGGCGATGTAGGAGAGGGCGTTCGCGGCCACGTCGTCCAGGTACGGACCGGCCAGCCAGGTGCTGTCCTCAGGGCCGATCGAGGTGTTGCTGACCAGCGCGGGCTTGCCGTCCTTGACCGCGAACCAGCCGCCACCGCTGGAACCGGCGGTCATCGTGCAGCCGATCACCTGCATCGGCGGGCGGGTCTTGTCGAAGGAGAGCCGGGACGGCTTGCCGGCCTCGCAGCGCTCCATCTCCATGCCGTCGAAGGGCTTGGCGGACGGGTAGCCGATCGCGGTGATCTTCAGCTGGTCGCGCGGGGCGTTGAACCAGACCGGCACCGAGCCGCCGACCGTCTCCTCCAGCGACTTGCCGCCGCCGTTCTGGTTCTCCACCTTGAGGATCGCGAAGTCGTACTGGCTGGCCGCGCTGCCGTACTCGCCGCCCTCGGCCGACCACTGCGGCGAGGTGATCGCCATGGTGGCGTCCCAGACCCCGTACGGGGCGTACTCGGACTCGGCCTTGGCCCGCTTGCCGCCGCTGACCGCGCCGGAGCTGTTGAAGGACGGCACGAAGGCGATGTTCGAGTACTGCTGGTTGGTCTTGCCGCTGGTCAGGCAGTGGCCGGCGGTCCACACCAGGTTGCTCTTGCCCGGGTGCTGCGGGTCGGAGATCACGGTGGCCGAGCAGACCGCGTGCTGGTTGGCGGCGATGTCGAAGAAGACCTTGCCGTCCACCGGGTACTGGGCGTACGGGTGGGTCATCGGCTTGGCCTGGATCGCGCTGGGCAGCGGGTCGTTGCCGTCGTCGGTGGGCGGCTGCTTGGGGCTGACCGGGTCCTTGGGCTTGGCCTGGAGCAGCTTCTCCAAGTCCCAGAAGCCCTTGGCGGCGGGGGTGACGACGTGCTGCTTGGCCCAGTTGTCCCAGTCCTCGAACTTCCACTTCTTGAGGTCGTCCAGGCTGGGCAGGCCGGCCGGCAGGCCCGCCTTGCTCGCGCTCGCGCTCGGGCTTGCCACGGCCGCCGCGGAGGAGGGCGCCGGCGGCGGCTTCTCGGTCTCGTCCGGGCCGCAGGCCGTCGCCGTGAAGAGGGTCAGCGCCGCCGTGACGCCGGCGGCTGCCGAGGCCAGCGAGCGGTTGGTGCGGTTGATCGGTGACATGCGTTCAGTTCCCCCAGGTGGAATCGGGCAACCCGCGAACGGATTGAACAAGGGAGTCTCCCATGCGGCAAGGACGGCCCGGTTCGCCCCCCAGTTGCGGCCGGTGAGAGACAGTCACCGAGCTGTGACCCTGGCATGCCCCGCTCGTTAGCCCAAGTGGATGTCCCCGCATCCCCATGCGCACCGAGGAGCAGCCTTGAGCACCGCCCTGACCGGAGCCCCGGCCACCGTCCCCCGACAGTTGGACCAGTCCGCCGAGGCGGACCCGCTGCTGCACCAGGATTCCGCCGTCGCAGCCGAACAGGCCGCGGTGGAGGCACTGTTGCGCTGCTGGTGTCGGGAGACCGGGGCCCGGCCCGATCAGGACGGCCTGCTGCGGATCCCGCTGCTCGGCGGCCTGGCCCGGCTGCTGGCGGACGTGCGGCACTGGTCGCCGTGCGGTTGGCACCGGTTCGGCCCGGCCGTGCTGGCGGCGGGACAGGCGGAGAGCGGGACCCCGCTGGACGCGGTGACCGCGGCGGCGCTGCTGGCCCGCTCGGCCAACGGGCGCCCCGAGCAGATCGCCGACCTGGTGGGCCGGGTGGCCGACTCGGTGCAGCGCACCGCGGAGCTGCTGCTGCACCGGCGCGAGCGGCCGGGGCCCGGCCCGGACAGCGTCTTCCTCCGCGGCGAGCAGGCGCTGCTGCTCGGCCATCCGCTGCACCCCACCCCGAAGAGCCGCGACGGCCTGGCCCCGGCCCAGAGCGCCGCCTACTCGCCCGAGCTGCGCGGCAGTTTCGCCCTGCACTGGTTCGCCGTCGACCGCGAGCTGCTGGCCGCCGGATCGGCGCTGGACCGGCCGGCCGAGCAGCTCACCGCTGAACTGCTCGGCGCACCCGCGCTGTTGCCGCCCGGGACCGCCGCGCTGCCGCTGCACCCCTGGCAGGCCCAGGAGTTGGCCCGCCGGCCGCAGATCGCCGAACTGCTCGACCAGGGCCGGCTGCACGACCTCGGCCGGCACGGCGAGCCCTGGTACCCGACCTCCTCGGTGCGTACCGTCCTGCGTCCCGGCACCCCGTGGATGCTCAAGCTCTCGCTGGGGCTGCGGATCACCAACTCCCGCCGGGAGAACCTGCGCAAGGAGCTGCACCGCGGTCTGGAGGTGCACCGGCTGCTGGAGGCGGGGCTCGGCGCCGAGTGGCGGGCCGCGCACCCGGGCTTCGACATCGTCCGCGACCCGGCCTGGATCGGCGTGGACCTGCCGGGGCTGGCGGAGGGCCGGGCCGGAGGGCTGGACACGGTGCTGCGCCGGCAGCCGTTCGCCCCCGGCGACCGGGCGCTGTGCGTGGCCGGACTGGTCGCCGAGCGGCCGCTGGGCGAGCCGGCCCCCGGTGTGCCGTCCGAACTCGGGGACCTGCTGCGTTCCTTGGCCCGGCGCAGCGGACGCCCGCTGGCCATGGTGGCCGCCGAGTGGTTCCTGCGCTACCTGGACGCCGTGGTGCTGCCGGTGCTCTGGCTGGACGGGCGGGCCGGCATCGCCCTGGAGGCCCACCAGCAGAACAGCCTGGTGCTGCTGGACGCGGACGGCTGGCCCAGCGGCGGCCGGTTCCGCGACAACCAGGGCTACTACTTCCGCAGCTCGCACGCCGAGCGGTTGGAGCGGCGGCTGCCCGGTCTCGGCAAGGCCAGCGACACCTTCGTCGAGGACGCGGTCGCCGACGAGCGGTTCGCCTACTACCTGGGGATCAACCACATCCTCGGGCTGATCGGCGCACTCGGCTCCCAGCGGCTGGCCGACGAGCGGGTGCTGCTGGCGGCGCTGCGCGGATTCCTGGCCTCGCCGGCCGTCCGTGCCACCGGCTCCACGCTCCCCGCCCACCTGCTGGAGTCCCCGACCCTGCGCTGCAAGGCCAACCTGCTCACCCGGCTGCACGGCATGGACGAGCTGGTCGGGCCGGTGGAGACCCAGTCGGTCTATGTGAGCATCGACAACCCGGTGGCCGGGTGAACGCGGTGGGGGCGTTCGAGCTCCGGCCGGTCCAGGAGGGTGACCTGCCGCTGATCACCGCATGGATGAACGATCCGGCGGTGGCCGCCTTCTGGGAGCTGGCCGGCCCGCCCGAGGCCACCGAGCGGCATGTCCGCCCGCAGCTCGCGGCGGACAGCCCGAGCCGTCCCTGCCTCGGGGTGCTGGACGGCGAGCCGGTCAGTTACTGGGAGGTCTACCAGGTCGAACGGGACCGGCTGGCCGAGTACTACCCCGTGCGTCCCGGTGACACCGGGGTGCACCTGCTGCTCGGCCCGGTCTCGGCACGCGGCCGGGGGCTGGGCGCGGTGCTGATCGACGCGGTGGCCGGCCGGCTGCTCCAGCACTGCCCGCGGGTGGTGGCCGAACCGGACGTGCGCAACACCGCCAGCGTCCGGGCCTTCCAGCGGGCCGGGTTCCGCCTCGACCGCGAGCTTCAGCTGCCCGAGAAGCGTGCGGCGCTGATAGTGCGTGAGCGCCCTACTGCGAGGACAACCTGATGAACCAGCAGTCCGACGAGTCCTACGATCTGCTCGGGGTCGGTATCGGCCCGTTCAACCTCTCGCTGGCCGCACTGGCCGACCAGGTGCCCGGGCTGCGGGCGCTGTTCTGCGACAGCAGGCCGGAGTTCCGCTGGCACCCGGGCATGCTGGTGGACGGCGCCCGGATGCAGGTGCCCTTCCTGGCCGACCTGGTCTCGCTGGTCGACCCGACCAACCCGTGGTCCTTCCTCAACTACCTGCGCGCCCAGGACCGGCTCTTCCCGTTCTACTTCGCCGAACGGTTCCAGCTGCCCCGGCGCGAGTACGACCACTACTGCCGCTGGGCCGCCGACCGGCTGCCCAGCTGCCGGTTCGGCACCGAGGTCACCACCGCCCGCTGGAACGGCGAGGCCTTCACCGTGACGCTGCGAACGGGCGGCGCCGAACGGCAGGTGCTGGCCCGCAACCTGGTGCTCGGGGTCGGCACCGCGCCGATCCGCCCGCCCGCCTTCGAAGCCCTGGAGGGGCACCCGGCGGTCTTCCACTCCGGCGAGTACCTGGAACGCGCCAGGAACCTGGCCGGGGCCCGGGACATCACCGTGGTCGGCTCCGGGCAGTCCGGCGCCGAGGTCTTCCTCGATCTGCTGCGCGGCCGGGCCGGCGACGGCACCCGGCTGCGCTGGCTCACCCGGACCAGGGCGCTGGCACCCATGGAGTACTCCAAGCTGGGCCTGGAGCACTTCACCCCCGACTACACCCGCTACTTCCACGCGCTGCCCGAGGCGGTGCGCGACCGGCTGGTGGCCGAGCAGTGGCAGCTGCACAAGGCGGCCAGCGCCGAAACCCTCGCCGAGATCCACGACCTGCTCTACGAACAGACCATCGGCCGCCCGATCAGCGCCGTCGAGGCCGAGATCACCCCCGGCACCGAGGTGACCGCCGCCTTGCCCGGACCCTGCGGCGGCCTCGAACTGCGCTGCCTGCACCGCGACTCGGGCCGCCGCCGGGTGCTGCGCACCGACGCGGTGGTGCTGGCCACCGGCTACCGGGCACGCCGCCCGGCGCTGCTGGAGCCGCTGGCCGAACTGATCGACTGGGACCCGCAGGGCCGGTTCCGAGTCGACCTTGACCACCGGGTGGCCACCGTCCCCGAACTGGCCGGCGGGCTGTACGTGCAGAACGCCGAGCTGCACACCCACGGCGTCGGCACGCCCGACCTGGGCCTGGGCGCCCACCGGGCGGCCGTCATCCTCAACGCGCTCACCGGCCGCACCGTGCACCGGCTGCCCGCCCGGACCGCCTGGACCAGCTTCGCCCCGGCCGCCCTGCCCGCCCAGTCCGCCGCCGTCCCCGAGGAGTGGAACCGTGCACCGTCCGCCAGCCGATGACCTGTTGACCCCGACGCGCTGGCAGCAGGCCTGCCGGGCGCTGCTGGCCAAGCTGCTCGGCGAGTTCAGCTACGAGGAGCTGCTGCGGCCCGAGGCCGTCGACGGCGGCTACCGGCTGCGGCTCGCCGAGGCAGGCGGCTCCGAGCGAGGCCCGGAGTACCGTTTCGCTGCCCGGCGCGGTGCGTACGGCAGCTGGCAGGTCGACCCGGAATCGGTGCGCCGCGACGGCCGGCCGGCCGAGGACCCGTTCGCCTTCCTGCTGGCCGCCCGCCGGTTACTGGGCCTGCCCGGCGACACCGTCGGCCACCTGGTCCGGGAACTCACCGCCACCCTGCTGGCCGACGTCCGGCTGGCCGCCGGCGCGCTGAGCGCGGCCGAACTCGCCGACCTGGACCACACCGCGCTGGAGGGCTACCAGAGTGGGCACCCGTGGATCGTCCTCAACAAGGGCCGGCTCGGCTTCTCGGCCGCCGATGCCGCCGCCTGGACCCCGGAGGCGCGCAGGCTGCAGCCGCTGAGCTGGCTGGCCGTGCACCACGACCTGGCCGCCTACCGGGGCGTCGGCGAGCTGGCCGAGGCCGAGCAGCTCTACCGCCAGGAACTCGACCCCGAGGTGCTGGCCGAGTACCGCCGGCTGCTCACCGAGCGCGGGCTCGACCCGGCCGGCTACCGGCTGCTGCCGGTGCACCCCTGGCAGTGGGACGAGACGGTGCTGCCGCTCTTCGCGCCCTGGGTCGCCGACGGCCGGATCGTCCCGCTGCCCGCCGACCACGACCTGCGGCTGCCCCAGCAGTCGATCCGCTCCTTCTTCAACGTCACCAGTCCGCACCGGCGCACCGTCAAACTGCCGCTCTCGGTGCTGAACACGCTGGTCTGGCGCGGTCTTCCCACCGAGCGGACTTTGGCCGCGCCGGCCGTCACCGCCTGGATCCACCAGCTGCGCGAGCAGGACGCCTTCCTGCGCGACGAGTGCCGGGTGGTGCTGCTCGGCGAGGTCGCCTCGGTCACCGTCGAGCACCCCTACTACGCCCAACTGCCCGAAGCGCCCTACCAGTACAAGGAGCTGCTCGGCGCGATCTGGCGCGAGCCGCTGGGCAGCTGCCTGGAACCGGGGGAGCGGGGTCGGACCCTGGCCGCGCTGCTGCAGACCGGCGCGGACGGACGCAGCCTGGTCGAGGAGCTGATCGCCCGCTCCGGGCTGACCCCGCGCGACTGGACGGCCCGGCTCTTCGCCGTGATGCTGCCGCCGCTGCTGCACTTCCTGTACCGCTACGGCACCGTCTTCTCGCCGCACGGGGAGAACGCGATCCTGCTCTTCGACGAGCACGACATCCCGGTCCGGCTCGCGGTCAAGGACTTCGTGGACGACGTCAACCTGAGCGACCAGGACCTGCCGGAGCTGCGCTCGCTGCCGCCCGCCGTCGCCGAGGTGCTGCTGCGCGAGCCGCCGCAGGGCCTGTGCCAGTTCCTGCACGCCGGCCTGTTCATCGGCGTCTACCGCTATCTGGCCCCGCTGCTCGAGCGCCGCTGCGCGCTGCCCGAGCCGCAGTTCTGGGCGCTGCTGCGCGCCGAGATCCTCGGCCACCAGCGGCGTTTCCCCGAGCTGGCCGACCGGTTCGCGCTCTTCGACCTCTTCACCCCCGAGATCGACCGGCTCTGCCTGAACCGCAACCGGCTGTTGCTGGACGGCTACCGGGACCGCCCGCAGCGCCCGCACGCGGCGGTGCACGGGCGGGTCGCCAACCCGCTGGCCGTGCCGATCGACGTCGCTCTGCCCCGTCCGCGCGAGGGCGTTGTCAGTCCCGCCCCGTAGGGTGGAAGGGCCATGAGGAACGACTCCGAACCCCAGCTGCTGCCCGACGCTCGGTCCCCCGAGGTCGAGGAGCCCGCCGGCCGCATCCCCGAACTGCTGCACGCCGCGGTGACCGCGGTCGGCGGCGTCGAGCGGCCCGGCCAGATCAGGATGGCCGAGGCCGTCGCCGAGGCCGTCGACAGCGCCGAGCACCTGCTGGTGCAGGCCGGCACCGGCACCGGCAAGTCGCTCGCCTACCTGGTCCCCGCGCTCGCGCACGGCGACCGAGTGGTGGTCGCGACGGCCACCCTGGCCCTGCAACGCCAGCTGGTGGAGCGGGACTTGCCCCGCACGGTGGAGGCGCTGCACCCGATCCTGCGGCGCCGCCCGCAGTTCGCCATGCTCAAGGGCCGCTCCAACTACCTCTGCCTGCACCGGGCCAACGAGGGCACCCCGAGCGAGGAGGGCGAGGGGCTCATCCCGCTCGAGGAGATCGCCGGCCCCACCGGCAAGCTCGGCCAGGACGTGCTGCGGCTGCGCGACTGGGCCGACGAGACCGAGACCGGCGACCGCGACGACCTGACGCCGGGCGTCTCCGACAAGGCCTGGGCCCAGCTCTCGGTCAGCTCCCGGGAGTGCCTGGGCGCCAGCCGCTGCGCCTACGGCCAGGAGTGCTTCGCCGAGAAGGCCCGCGAGCGCGCCAAGCTGGCCGACGTGGTGGTGACCAACCACGCGCTGCTGGCGATCGACGCCATCGAGGGCGCCCCGGTGCTGCCCGAGCACGAGCTGCTGATCATCGACGAGGCGCACGAGCTGGTGAACCGGGTGACCGGTGCGGCCACCGCCGAACTGACCGTCGGCGCGGTCAACCGGACCGTCAAGCGGGCCGCCCGGCTGGCCAACGAGAAGGCGGTGGACGCCCTGCAGGCGGCCGCCGAGAGCTTCCACGGCCTGATGGAGACCGCCCAGCCCGGCAAGGTGGACGAGCTGCCCGAGTACCTGGGCTACGCGGTCGCCGCGATCCGGGACGCCAGTCGGCAGGTCATCACCTCGCTCGGCGAGACCAGGGACAAGAGCCTCTCCGACGAGGACGTGGTCCGCAAGCAGGCGATGGCCGCCGCCGAGACACTGCACGACACCACCGAGCGGCTGCTCTCCGAGAACCCGTACGACGTGGTCTGGATCGAGCGCAACGACCGCTACGGGCTGGTCCCGGCCTCCCTGCGGGTGGCGCCGATGAGCGTCTCCGGGCTGCTCCGGGAGAAGCTCTACGGCGAGCGCTCGGTGGTGCTGACCTCGGCCACCCTCAAGCTCGGCGGCGACTTCAACGGGGTGGCCGCCTCGGTCGGCCTGCCGGTCGAGGGGCGGTTGCCGGACGAGCGCACCGAGACCGAGCCGGCCCGGGTCGGCGGCGAGGACGCCCCGCCGTACTGGCGCGGGCTGGACGTCGGCTCGCCGTTCTCCTACCCCAAGCAGGGCATCCTCTACGTCGCCAAGCACCTGCCGCCGCCCGGCCGGGAGCCGGAGCGGCCGCAGATGCTGGACGAGCTGGCCGAGCTGATCGGCGCGGCCGGCGGCCGCACGCTCGGGCTCTTCTCCTCGATGCGGGCCGCCCAACTGGCCGCCGAGCAACTGCGCGAGCGGCTGGACTTCCCGATCCTGCTGCAGGGCGAGGACACCCTGGGCGAGCTGATCCGGGCCTTCGCCAGTGACCCCGAGACCTGCCTGTTCGGCACCCTGTCGCTCTGGCAGGGGGTGGATGTGCCGGGCTCGGCCTGCCAGTTGGTGGTGATGGACCGGATCCCGTTCCCGCGTCCGGACGACCCGCTGATGAGCGCCCGGCAGAAGGCGGTGGAGGAGGCCGGCGGCAACGGGTTCATGGCGGTGGCGGCGACCCATGCCGCGCTGCTGATGGCGCAGGGCGCCGGGCGACTGGTGCGGGCGGCGGAGGACCGCGGGGTGGTCGCGGTGCTCGATCCGCGGCTGGCCACGGCCCGGTACGGCGGCTTCTTCCGGGCCTCGATGCCCGACTTCTGGTACACCACCGACCGCAACCAGGTGCGCCGCTCGCTGGCGGCCATCGCGGGGAGTGCGCCGCCGGTGCGGCCGGTGGCCAAGCGGGGGTGAACAGACTGGTGCCCCTGTCCCGAAGGGACAGGGGCACCAGTCTGTTCAGATGCTTTCCGAGCCGGCACAGCTGTTCAGAGCCGGCTCGGGTGCTTCAGAGTCGGTAGAGGTGGTTCAGAGTCGGAGCAGGTCGGTCAGAGCCGGCGCAGGACCGCGACGACCTTGCCAAGGATGGTCGCGTTGTCGCCCGGGATGGGCTCGTAGGCCGGGTTGTGCGGCATCAGCCAGATCCGGCCGTCCTCGCGCTTGAGGCGCTTGACGGTGGCCTCACCGTCGATCATCGCGGCCACGATGTCGCCGTTCTCGGCGACCGGCTGGCGGCGCACGGTGACCCAGTCGCCGTCGCAGATGGCGGCCTCGATCATCGAGTCACCCTTGACGACCAGGGCGAACAGCTCACCCTCGCCGACCAGCTGACGCGGCAGCGGGAAGACGTCCTCGACGGTCTGCTCGGCCAGGATCGGACCACCGGCGGCGATCCGGCCGACCAGCGGCACATAGGAGGTGGCCGGCCGTCCGGCCGCCTCGGCGGTGTTCGGACGGCTGACCTCGACGCCGCGCACCTCGTAGGCGCGCGGGCGGTGCGGGTCGCGGCGCAGGAAGCCCTTGCGCTCCAGGGCCATCAGCTGGTGGGCCACCGAGGAGGTGGAGGAGAGCCCGACGGCCTGGCCGATCTCCCGCATGCTCGGCGGATAGCCGCGGCGCTGCACGGAATCCCGGATCACGTCGATCACCCGGCGCTGGCGCTCGGTCAGACCGGCCTCGTCGGTCCTGATCCCGGGGGGGCGGCCGGGCATCGAGCGGACCTGACCGTTCGGCAGGCCGATCGGTACGTCCTGCACCGAGGCGTGCTCGACGGGCTGTTCCCCGAGATAGCCCGGCGTGGCTCCGGGGCGGTGGCTGTCCATGCTCCTACGGTCCTCCTGCACGGGGATGCCGCGGGTGTCGGCGATGGTGTTCTGGGTGGCGGTGTGACTGGTGCTACTGGTCTGTACGGCGCTCACGGCGGCCCCTCTCGACGGGCGGTCTCCCTTGCTTGCCCAGCCCAACGGCAGCACCTATCGAAAGGTTGCGCCAAACACACGTTCGAGTGAATTATTGAGGAGTCGGCTGACTCGATCAAGGCTTTGGGTGTATGTCGATTAAATGTTCGATCGCCCTGATTCTAGCGTGCCGCCACGGCTGTTCGGGTGAGCTTCGGGCGAGCCCGGGAAAGGCCGCCGCCGACTGACCAGCATCGATTGCGCGGGGTGATTCCCGGACTACCGAGTCCTGGTGTGTCGAGTGGTGCATCGACCTAGATCTAGTGGTTACATAGCTGCTCGCAGCCCACAGGTTGTGGTCCCGGGTATTTGGATCATGGTCGCGTGTCCTAGACTGTGTGCTCTGCTCAGCCGCCCCGTCAGGAAGGGAGTCGTTCCGTGTACTGCCCCTTCTGCCGGCACTCCGACAGCCGCGTGGTCGACAGTCGGACCACCGATGACGGGAGCTCGATCCGTCGGCGTCGCCAGTGCCCGGACTGCGGTCGACGCTTCACCACGGTGGAGACCGCCGCACTGATGGTGATCAAGCGCAGCGGGGTGACCGAGCCGTTCAGTCGGGAGAAGGTGATCTCCGGAGTCCGCAAGGCCTGTCAGGGCCGACCGGTCACCGAGGACGCCCTCGCCGTGCTGGGCCAGCGGGTCGAGGAGTGCGTGCGGGCCAGTGGCAGCGCCGAACTCTCCACCCATGACGTGGGGCTGGCCATACTCGGTCCGTTGAAGGACCTGGACGTCGTCGCGTACCTGCGGTTCGCGTCGGTCTACCAGGCGTACGACGGACTGGCAGACTTCGAGGCCGCCATCGCCGAGTTGCGTGGCGCTGAGCGGCCCACCACCGCGCAGGACGACGACGGCTCCGCCGTCCCCGTCCCCGTCGCGGCGTCCTAGGCAGTCAGGATCTCTTGGCCCCCTAGGGCTGAGGTGCGCCCGAAAACGGCGCGCAAACCCTTGCAAACGGTGCGAACCGGTCGGTGTTCCCGGCCCGCCCGCCCACTCGGAGAAGCGAGGCCCCAGATGGCAACAAATGGGGCACCCGGGGCGTTAGCCCAGGAGGAGGAGAAGAAGTGACAGACACCACGAGCGGCAGCGCACGCGGGTCGAAGTCCGAGAAGGCGGCCAAGGGAGCCGGCAAGGCTCCCAAGGGTGGCCTGCGGATCGAGCGCATCTACACCACTCCTGGGGTCCACCCCTATGACGAGGTCAGCTGGGAGCGGCGCGACGTCGTCATGACCAACTGGCGCGACGGATCGATCAACTTCGAGCAGCGCGGCGTCGAGTTCCCCGACTTCTGGTCGGTCAACGCGGTCAACATCGTCACCAGCAAGTACTTCCGCGGCGCCGTCGGTACCCCGCAGCGCGAGTGGAGCCTCAAGCAGATCATCGACCGCGTGGTGCTCACCTACCGCGCCGCCGGCGAGAAGAACGGTTACTTCGCCTCCCCGGCCGACGCCGAGGTGTTCGAGCACGAGCTGACCCACGCCCTCCTCCACCAGGTGTTCAGCTTCAACTCCCCGGTCTGGTTCAACGTCGGCACCAAGCAGCCCCAGCAGGTCTCCGCCTGCTTCATCCTGGCCGTCGACGACTCCATGGAGTCGATCCTCGACTGGTACAAGGAAGAGGGCATGATCTTCAAGGGCGGCTCCGGCGCCGGCCTGAACCTCTCCCGGATCCGCTCCTCCAAGGAGCTGCTCTCCTCCGGCGGCAACGCCTCCGGCCCGGTCTCCTTCATGCGCGGCGCCGACGCCTCGGCCGGCACCATCAAGTCCGGTGGCGCCACCCGCCGCGCGGCCAAGATGGTCGTGCTGGACGTCGACCACCCGGACGTCGAGGCCTTCATCGAGACCAAGGTGAAGGAGGAGGAGAAGATCCGCGCGCTGCGCGACGCGGGCTTCGACATGGACCTCGGCGGGGACGACATCACCTCCGTCCAGTACCAGAACGCCAACAACTCGGTCCGGGTCTCCGACGAGTTCATGACCGCGGTCGAGAACGGCACCGAGTTCGGCCTGCGCGCCCGGATGACCGGCGAGGTCATCGAGACCGTCGACGCGAAGAAGCTGTTCCGCAAGATGGCCGAGGCCGCCTGGGCCTGCGCCGACCCGGGCATCCAGTACGACTCGACCATCAACCACTGGCACACCTGCCCGGAGTCGGGCCGGATCAACGCGTCCAACCCCTGCTCCGAGTACATGCACCTGGACAACTCCAGCTGCAACCTCGCCTCGCTCAACCTGATGAAGTTCCTCCGCGACGACGACTCCTTCGACGCCGAGCGCTTCGCCAAGGTGGTCGAGCTGGTCATCACCGCGATGGACATCTCCATCTGCTTCGCTGACTTCCCGACCGAGAAGATCGGCGAGACCACCCGCGCCTACCGCCAGCTGGGCATCGGCTACGCCAACCTCGGCGCCCTGCTGATGGCCACCGGCCACGCCTACGACTCCGACGGCGGCCGTGCGCTGGCCGGCGCGATCACCTCGCTGATGACCGGCACCGCCTACCGCCGTGGCGCGGAGCTGGCCGGCGTGGTCGGCGCGTACGACGGCTACGCCCGCAACGCCGCCCCGCACCAGCGGGTGATGAAGCAGCACGCGGACGCCTCCGTCGCCGCCGTCGCGGTGGACGACCTGGACGCCCCGGTCTGGGCCGCCGCCACCGAGACCTGGCAGGACGTGCTGCGGCTCGGTGCGCAGAACGGTTTCCGCAACGCCCAGGCCTCGGTGCTGGCCCCGACCGGCACCATCGGCCTGATGATGGACTGCGACACCACCGGCGTCGAGCCCGACCTCGCCCTGGTCAAGTTCAAGAAGCTGGTCGGCGGCGGCTCGATGCAGATCGTCAACGGCACCGTGCCGCGCGCGCTGCGCCGACTCGGCTACCACGGCGAGTCGGTGGAGGCGATCGTCGCCCACATCGCCGAGCACGGCAACGTGCTGGACGCCCCGGGCCTCAAGCCCGAGCACTACGAGGTCTTCGACTGCGCGATGGGCGAGCGCTCCATCTCGCCGATGGGCCACGTGCGGATGATGTCGGCGATCCAGCCGTGGATCTCCGGCGCGATCTCCAAGACCGTCAACATGCCGGAGAACGCCACCGTCGAAGAGGTCGAGGAGATCTACTTCGAGGCGTGGAAGCTCGGCGTCAAGGCGCTGGCGATCTACCGCGACAACTGCAAGGTCGGCCAGCCGCTCTCGGCCAAGACCAAGACCCCGGCGGTTGCCGCGGCCGCCGAGCCCGCCGTGGTGGAGAAGACGGTCGAGAAGGTCGTCGAGTACCGCCCGGTCCGCAAGCGTCTGCCCAAGGGCCGCCCGGGCATCACCACCTCCTTCACGGTCGGTGGCGCCGAGGGCTACATGACCGCCAACTCCTACCCGGACGACGGCCTCGGCGAGGTCTTCCTGAAGATGTCCAAGCAGGGCTCGACCCTCGCGGGCATGATGGACGCCTTCTCGATCGCCGTCTCGGTCGGCATGCAGTACGGCGTGCCGCTGGAGACCTACGTCTCGAAGTTCACCAACATGCGCTTCGAGCCGGCCGGTCTGACCGACGACCCGGACGTGCGGATGGCCCAGTCGATCGTCGACTACATCTTCCGCCGCCTGGCGCTGGACTTCCTGCCCTTCGAGACCCGCTCCGCGCTCGGCATCCACTCCGTCGAGGAGCGCACCCGCCACCTGGAGACCGGCTCCTACGAGCCGCTGGAGGCCGAGGACGTGGACGTGGAGGGCCTGGCCCAGTCCGCACCGCGCGCCGTCGAGCCGGTCAAGCCCGAGGCCCCGAAGGCCGCGGCCAAGGCCCCGCACAACTCGACCGAGCTGCTGGAGATCCAGCTCGGCCTGAACGCGGACGCCCCGCTCTGCTTCTCCTGCGGCACCAAGATGCGCCGCGCGGGCAGCTGCTACCTCTGCGAGGGCTGCGGCTCCACCAGCGGCTGCAGCTGATCGCAGCTGATCGCCTGACGACAGGGGCGGTCGGACCGGGTTCTCCGGTCCGACCGCCCCTGTCGTTTCTGCATACGCGTGTTCAGGCGTCCTCTGGCGTCCTCTGGCGTGCTCTGGCGTGCTCTGGGGTGTCCGGGTCTGGTTCGGGGCGCTCAGCTCTGATCGTGTTCGTGCGGGGAGGTACCGCTATTCGTGATGAGCGGTACCGCTGGGCGTACTCGGCGGTGCCGCTGTTCGTACTCGGAGGCATCGGCTTGCTGGACGTCACGTCAACTGACCGGTTGAGCCCATGATCTGAGTCGATATGATCTATTGACCGCGTGAACTGATCATGCAGCTCCCGGCCGCGGGAGGCTGGTGCGCTGTCGCCTGCCCTGCCTCCAACGCCCGCCGAGGAACCTCCCCATGAGCGCACGCTCCCGCCTCTCCGGCAGACCGGCCACCCTGCTCGCCGCCCTGGCGGCGGTGCTGGTGGCCGCTGCCGCCGTGGCCGCCGCCACTTCCGCGGCGCCCGTCGCGGACCGCTCGGTGGTCGGCAGCTGGTCCACCGTGGCCGCCCTCGCCTGGTGCGCGGCCGTCGCGGTGGCACTGACCCAGCATCGGCGGGCCAGGCAGCTGGCGGCCGAACTGGCCACCAGTCGGACCAAGGGCGAGGCCGCGCTGGCCGCCGTCCTGCGCGCCGAGTCCGCCACCGCCGGCGCGGTGGCCGAGTCCCAGGCCTCCCGGGCCCGGGCCAACGCCGCCCACACCGACGCCGAGGCGGCCCGGGTGGAGATGTTCGCCGCCCGCGCGGAAGCCGTCGAGGCCCGTGCCGAGGCCGCCGCGGCCCGGGCCGCGGCCAACGACGAACGCGAGGAAATCGCCCGGCTGGCCAAGGAGACGATCCCCGAGGTGGTCCGCCGGCTGCGAGCCGGCGCTTCGGTGGAGACCGTGCTGGTCGAGCACCGGCAGACCGCGCACGAGGAACTGCTGGGGCTGCTCGCCCGCGAGATCGCACACGGCGAGCGCCAGCGCGCGGCCGCCCTCGCGGTCTGCGCCACGGCAGCCGGCCGGGTCCAGGCGCTGGCCACCAGCATGCACGCCGAGCTGCGCCAGATGCAGCACCAGCACGGCGAGGAGGTGCTCGGCGACCTGCTCCGGCTCGACCACAGCACCGCCCAGGCGGGCAGGATGGCCGACAGCATCGCCGTGCTCACCGGCGCCCGTAGTGGCCGCCGGTGGGCCAGGCCGATCCCGGTGGAGAGCGTGCTGCGTGGCGCGCTCGGCCGGATCAGCGCCTACCAGCGGGTCCGGCTGCACTCGGCGAGCACCGCAGCGGTGGCGGGCTACGCGGCCGAGGGCGTGATGCATGTGCTGGCCGAACTCATGGACAACGCCGCCAACTTCTCCGCACCACCGGCCGAGGTGCACATCTACGTCGAGGAGTTGCACGCCGGGTTGGCGATCACTGTGGAGGACGGCGGGCTCGGGCTCTCCGAGGTCTGGCTGCGCCGCGCCGAACAGGCCGTCTCCGGCGAGCCGCTGGACCTCACCACCCTCTCGGCCGGAACCCGGCTCGGCTTCGCGGTGGTCGGCGCGCTGGCCCGCAAGCACGGTCTGGCGATCTCCTTCCGGCCCTCCTCGCGCGGCGGCACGGGCGTGGTGGTGCTGGTGCCCGAGCAACTGATCACGCACCTGGAGCCGGTGACGGCCGATGTGCTGTCCGGCTCGGCGGGAATGGCAGGCACGGTGGGCACAGCGAGCACGGTGGGCACAGCGAGCACGGCGGGCACTGTGGGTACGGCGGGCACGGTGGCTGCCATCGCGTCGGCAGCCGCGCCCGCGGCGGTCGCAACTCCCGATACCGGTACCGACGCCGCCCACGCGAGCACCGCTAGCGGGGCCGAAGTCGAAGCCGCGACCGAAGCCGACAGCGGCCTGCCCAAGCGTCGTCGCGGCCAGACCCTGGCGGCGGCCACAGGCGCGCCGGCTGCGCCGGCCGCCTCGCGGACCCGCCCGTCGGGGAGCGCCGCCCGGTTCGGCGCCTTCCGGCAGGCCGTCCGGGGGTCGCAGCCCACCGCTTCCGCTCCCGCTCCGGCTGCTCCCGCTCCCGCTCCCGCCCCGGCCGTTGCCGTTGCCCCTGCTGCTCCCCACCCCGCTCCGACCGCCGACTTCCCGAAGGACAACGCCTGATGAGCAGCACCACCGACCGCGATCTCGACTGGCTGTTGGAGAACCTGCTGGCCGACACGCCCGACTCCCGACACGCCCTGGTGCTCTCGGCGGACGGACTGAAGCTCTGCCACAGCGCGGGACTGAGCGAGGACCAGGCCGACCAGCTGGCGGCCATCGCCTCCGGTATCCAGAGCCTCGCGCACGGCGCCTCGATCGAGTTCGGCGACGGCAGCGGCGGAGTGAGGCAGTCGATGACCGAGTTCCACGGCGGGATCCTGTGCATCGTCGAGGCGGGCCAGGGCGCGCACCTGGCGGTGGTGACCGACGAGAGTGCCGATGTCGGGCTGGTCGGTCACAAGATGCACGGTCTGGTCGAGCAGATCGGCGACTTCCTCAGCGCGCCGCCGCGGGAGAACGACACCGCCGAGGACGCGTGACCCGGGCAGGCCGGCCGGGGCCGGAGGACGGTCCGGACCGCTTGTACACGGTGACTCGGGGGCGCAGTCGGGCCAGTACCGACGCCTTCGACGTGGTGACGCTGATCGTCACGGAGCGCCCGCCGGTCCCCGGCATGCAGTCCGAGCACGCGCGGATCCTGCGGCTGTGCGAGCAGCCGACCGCGGTGGTGGAGGTGGCGGCAGAGCTGCGGTTGCCGATCAGCGTGGTCAAGATCCTGCTCGGCGACCTGCTGGAGGCCGGCCAGATCACCGCGCGCCATCCGCGCTTCGTCCCCCGGGCCCAGCTGCCCGACCTCGACACGTTGAAGCAGGTGCTGCATGGACTCCAACGGCTCTGACACCGCGGTGACCCCGCGTCAGCCGCTGCGCAGTACGGCCGCCAACGCGTGGAAGATCGTGGTGGTCGGCGGTTTCGGCGTGGGCAAGACCACGCTGGTCGGATCGGTGAGCGAGATCCGGCCACTCAACACCGAAGAGGTGCTGACCCAGGCCGGGGTCGGGATCGACGACCCGTCGGCGGTCCGGGGGAAGCGCTCCACCACGGTGGCCTTCGACTTCGGGCGGATCACCCTGTCCGCCGAGAGTGTGCTCTACCTCTTCGGGGCGCCCGGGCAGGAGCGGTTCTGGTTCCTCTGGGACCGGCTGTTCAGCGGGGCACTCGGCGCGGTCGTCCTGGTGGACCCGCGCCGACTGGCGGACTCCTGGTACGCGATCGACCGGCTTGAGCACCACGGGATGCCGTTCGTGGTGGCCCGCAACAACTTCGAGCCGCCCGCACACACGTTGGACCAGGTGCGCGAGGCACTCGACCTGGCGCCCGAGGTGCCACTGGTGGACTGCGATGCGCGCGACCGGGAGTCCAGCAAGCAGGTGCTGATCGAGCTGGTACGCCATCTGACCACGCTGGCCGAAGCCGGCTCTGCCGACGCTGATTTGGAGATGTCCTCATGACCGAGCCGGCGACCACCCCGCCTCCCGGCTGCCCCGCGCACCGCGCGGCGGCGCCGCTGTACGGGCCGCGGTTCCAGACCGATCCCGGGCAGGTCTACCGCGAGCTGCGGACCGCGCACGGCCCGGTGGCACCGGTCGAACTGTTCGGAGGCGTCCCCGCCTGGCTGGTGATCGGCTACCGCGAGCTGCAGTTGGTGACCAGTCAGCCGAAGCTGTTCGGGCGAGACTCCAGCCGCTGGAACGCCTGGCCGACCATCCCCGAGGACTGGCCGCTCAAGCCGATGATGGCCCCGGTGCCGTCGATCCTCTACACCGAGGGCTCCGAGCACCAGCGGCGCTCGGCCGCGATCACCGATGCGCTGAGCGCCGTCGACCCGTACGAGCTGAAGACCTACTGCGAGCGGATCGCCGACCGGCTGATCGACGAGTTCGCCGGTCGCGGCGAGGCGGACCTGGTCGCCGAGTACGCGCACCGGCTCCCGCTGCTGGTGCTCTGCTGGATGCTCGGGCTGGACCCGGCGCAGGTCCCGGTGCTGATCCAGGGCCTGCTCGACATGCTGGACGGTGGGGCGAACGCGCAGCAGGGGGCGCAGCAACTGCTGGCCGTGATGCTGGAGCTGGTCGAGGCCAAGCGGGCCCAGACCGGCGCCGACATCACCTCCCGGCTGCTGGTCCACCCCGCCGGGCTGAGCGACGACGAGGTGGTGCGCGACCTACGGGTGCTGCTGATCGCCGGTCACCAGCCAACGGCCTACTGGATCGCCAACGCGCTGCGGCTGATGCTCACCGACAACCGGTTCGCGGCCTCGCTCTCCGGCGGGCGGCGCAGTGTCGGGCAGGCGCTCACCGAGGCGCTCTGGGAGGACACCCCCACGCAGAACTTCGCCGGGCGGTGGGCGACGCGCGACACCCAGTTGGGCGGGCAGAAGATCGCGGCCGGCGACCTGGTGCTGCTGGGCTTCGCCGGGGCCAACGCGGACCCGGCCGTGCGGCAGGCGAACGGCGAGGCGGCCGAGGGAAACCACGCGCACCTGAGCTTCTCGCACGGTGAACACCGCTGCCCGTTCCCGGCGCAGGAGGCGGCCGAGGTGATCGCCGCGACGGCCATCGAGGTGCTGCTGGACCGGCTGCCCGACCTGCGACTCGCGGTGGCCGAGCACGCGCTGGTCTGGCGGCCCTCGGCCTGGGTCCGGGCACTGGTGGCCCTGCCGGTCGGGTTCACCCCGGCGACTGTGACGACAGGAGGAGCCTTCGGATGAGTGATCCGACCGTGAGTGATTCGGCCGGTGTTCAGGCCGCGAGTGGTTCGGCCGGTGTTCCGTCCATGAGTGTCCCGGCGAGTGTTCCGGCCGTGAGCGACTCGGCCGTGGGTGTCTCACCCATGACTGTGCCGCCAATCGCCCTTGACCCGCTCGCTCGGGACAGTGCGGGGGAGGGCGCACTGCTGCGAGCCGCCGGGCCGGTGGTCCGGGTCGAGCTGCCCGGTGGCGTGTCGGCCTGGGCGGTCACCGAGCATGCGGCTGCTCGGGCGCTGCTCACTGATCAGCGCCTGGTCAAGGACGCCGCGCACTGGGCCGCCTACCAGCGCGGCGAGGTGCCGAAGAGCTGGCCGTTGATCGGTCTCGCGGTACCCGGGCCGAGCATGGTCACCACCGACGGCGAGCAGCACCGGCGGCTGCGGGCACTGGTCTCGCAGGCCTTCACGCCGCGTCGGGTGGAGCTGATGCGTCCTCAGGTCGAGCAGATCACGGCCGAGCTGCTGGACGGGCTGGCGGCCGGTAGCCGTGAGGTTGACCTGAAGAGCGCCTTCGCCTTCCCGCTGCCGATGACGGTGATCGGCTCGCTGCTCGGTGTGGACCCGGCCGACCACGAGTACCTGCGGGACCTGTACGAGCGGTTCTTCAGCAGCGTTCCGGACCCGGCCGGTATCCAGGCGACCATCGCCGCGCTGAACGCCTTCGTCAACGACCTGGTGAAGCAGCGCCGGGCCGACCCGGGCGACGACCTGACCAGCGCACTGCTTGCCGCGGACGTCGACAGCAGCGACGGCAGTGCGGGCAGCGAAGGCAGTGACGCTGGCGGTGGCGGTGGCGGTGGCGGGGGCAGCGAGAGCAGTGACGGCGGCACGGGAAGCGGGCGCGGCGGGCTGTCGGACGCCGAGGCTGCTGCCACCATTCGGGTGATCATCGCCGCCGGGCACGAGACCACGGTCAACCTGATCAGCAACGCGGTGCGGGCCCTGCTGGGCCACCCGGACCAGTTGGCGCTGGTCCGTTCGGGTGAGGTTGGCTGGGCGGCGGTGGTCGAGGAGTCGCTCCGCTGGACGCCCCCGACCAGCAACTTCCTGTTCCGGTTCGCCAGCGAGGACATCGCGGTCGAGGGTGTTGTGGTTCCCGCCGGGGACCCGGTGCTGATCTCCTACAACGCGATCGGGCGGGATCCGCTGCAGCACGGAGTAACGGCCGAGCTGTTCGACATCACCCGCGACCCGATCCGGCACCTCTCCTTCGGGCACGGCCCGCACGTCTGCCCGGGCTCGCCGCTGGCCCGACTGGAGGCTCAGATCGCGTTGCCGGCGCTGTTCGAGCGGTTCCCCGAGCTGGAGTTGGCGGTACCGGACGAGCAACTGCGGCCGACGGCCTCGGTGGTGGTGAACAGTCTGCGGGAGCTGCCGGTCCGGCTCTGGTAAGTGGCGGCGTGCGGCATGCGGCATGTGTGCCATGTGCGGTCTCTGTGGCATGTGCGGTGTCTGCGGCGTGGGAAGTCGGCTTGGGCGACTTCCCACGCCGCTGGCGTGTTCAGGCTCGGTCGGGGTAGATATCCGCGGACACTCGCACCACAACCAGGTCACGACTGGAACACCGGGCGATGAAACATGAACGCGTCCCTTGGCGCCGGATGACCGTTGCGTTAACGTCTTCAAGCCCAGTCACCGATGACTCGGCCGCGGCCGGTCCTGCCGCGGCTTTTTTGGATCTCAGGTTCAGCGCGCGCCCACACGTTCGTTCCCGCCGTTCGTTCAGCCCAGGCCGCAGGAGAACGTTTTGAACATCAGAATGAGTGCCCGGCTTCGGAATCGACTGCTGGTGGTCCCGGCGGTGCTGGGCCTTGCCCTCACCGGTGCCTGCTCCAACAGCTCGGGGAAGGGCGGCAACGCCGCCAGCGGGGCGCCGACCCTGTCAGCCGAGTGTGCCAAGTACCAGCCCTACGCCGGGCATGCCGGGACCAAGGTGACCATGTTCGCCTCGATCCTGAGCCCCGAGTCGGATTCCCTGGAGAGGTCCTGGGCTGAGTTCAGTTCTTGTACCGGGATCAAGATTTCCTACGAGGGTTCGAACGACTTCGAGTCTCAGCTCCCGGTCCGGGTCAGCGGCGGCAACGTGCCCGACTTCGCGATCATTCCGCAGCCCGGCCTGCTCGCCCAGATGGTCAAGACCGGCAAGGTGGCCAAGCCACCGGCCCAGACGGTCTCCAACGAGAACCAGTGGAACCCGGTCTGGAAGACCTACGGCTCGGTCAACGGGACCTTCTACGCGGCTCCGATGAGCGCCAACATGAAGTCGCTTGTCTGGTACTCGCCGAAGGCGTTCAAGCAGGCCGGCTACGAGGTGCCGAAGACCTGGGCCGACCTGATGGCGCTCAGCGACAAGATCGCCAAGGCGGGCGCCAACGGCAGCAAGCCCTGGTGCGGCGGCATCGGCTCCGGGACGGCCACCGGTTGGCCGGCCACCGACTGGCTGGAGGAGGTCGTTCTCGGCAGTCAGGGCGGCGACGTCTATGACCAGTGGGTCAGCCACAAGGTGAAGTTCAGCGACCCGCAGATCACCCAGGCCATGCAGACGGTGGCCGGCTGGATGCAGAACCCCGCCTGGGTCAACGGCGGTATCGGCGACGTGAAGTCGATCGCCACCACCACCTTCCAGGACGCCGGTGCGCCGATCCTCACCGGCAAGTGCTGGATGCTGCAGCAGGCTTCGTTCTACGAGGCGCAGTGGCCCAAGGGCACCAAGATCGCATCGGACGGGGACATCTTCGCCTTCCCGCTGCCGGCCGTGAGCCCGTCGGTGGCCAACCCGGTGGAGGGCGGTGGCGAGTTCCTCGCCGCGTTCTCCGACCGGCCCGAAGTCCAGGCGGTGCAGAACTACCTCTCCACGTCGGACTGGGCCAGCAGCCGGGTGAAGGTCGCCACCGGTTGGGTCTCGGCCAACCAGGGCGTGGACAAGAGCCTTTACACCGATCCGATCGACCAGCTCTCGGCGAACGCGCTGACCAACCCGGCCGCCACCTTCCGCTTCGACGGCTCCGACCTGATGCCGGCCGCTGTCGGCGCCGGTCAGGAATGGAAGTCGCTCACCGCCTGGTTCGCGGAGGGCAAGTCGATCCAGCAGGTTGCCTCCGACATCGACGGCGCCTGGCCGCAGTAGCGGTTCCTGGCACCTGTCGGTCTTTCAGCCGTCAGCCTCTCGACCACCGGACCATCGATCACCAGTCCCTGGATCACCAGTCTCTGGATCACCGGTCCCTGCTCCGCCTCAGGCCACTGGAAGGACGCCACATGCCGTTCACCGGCGCCCAGCTTGCCGGCTCCGCACTCGCTGACTCCTCGTGGAACGATGCGGTGATCAAGCTGGGCAACAGTTTCGGTGCGATCGCCGGGTTCCTGGGCATCCTGCTGGTGATCTTCTTCGTGGCCGGTCGGGCGACCGGGCGGCTGGGCCGACCGCTGGCGATCGCGGTCTTCCTGGGGCCGGCGGTGCTGCTGCTCCTCGTAGGACTGGTGGCACCGCTGGTTCGGACGATCTACCTGAGCTTCTTCAGTGACGACAGCAGCCGCTTCCTCGGCGGTAAGAACTACGGCTGGGCGCTCACCAACGACTCCATTCACCAGGTGCTGCTCAATACCCTCCTCTGGCTGGTGGTCGCTCCGCTGGCGGCCACCGGTCTCGGTCTGACACTGGCGCTGTTGGTGGACCGGATGAAGGGTCAGGCGGTCTACAAGTCGCTGATCTTCATGCCGATGGCGATCTCCCTGGTCGGGGCCAGCATCATCTGGAAGTTCGTCTATGACTCGCGGGAGTCCTCCCAGTCCCAGATCGGCCTGCTCAGCCAGACGGCGATCTGGTTGGGCTGGAAGCATCCGCCGAACTGGATCCTCTCCCACCCGCTGAACAACTTCCTGCTCATGGCGGTGATGGTCTGGGTGCAGACCGGATTCGCCATGGTGGTCCTGTCAGCCGCGATCAAGGCGATCCCGGATGAGGTCACCGAGGCGGCCCGGTTGGACGGCGCCCGCGGTCTGCGGCTCTTCTGGTACGTCACAGTGCCGATGATCCGCACCACCCTGGTGGTCGTACTGACCACGGTAATGATCGTCACCCTGAAGGCCTTCGACATCGTCCGCACCATGACCGGGGGCAACTTCGGCACCCAGGTCCTGGCGAACGAGATGTACTCGCAGTCCTTCGTCCAGTTCAACGTCGGCCGGGGAAGCGCCCTCGCGGTGATCCTCTTCCTCGCGGTGCTCCCGCTGGTCGGCTACAACATCGTCCAGCTGCGCAAGGAGCGGGCCACCCGATGAGCAGCCAGACCTCTGATCAGACGGCGGACCGGCCCCTGGGCGGGGACTCCCGACCGCTGCCCGCCGTCAAGGCCGTGCGGAAGTCCTTCAGTAGCCCGCTCGGCTCTCTCTTCGTCATCGTCATCACGGTGCTGTGGACCATCCCCACACTGGGCCTGTTGGCCACCTCACTACGCCCCAAGAAGGACGTGGCCGCCAACGGTTGGTGGAACGTCTTCGCTCACCCCGACGTAGGCCTCTCCAACTACCACACGGTGCTCTTCGAGGGCGGTTTCGGTGTCAGCGGCGGGCTGATGCCCTATCTCGTCAACTCACTGGCCATCAGCATCCCGGCCACGATCTTTCCCCTGGTCCTGGCCGCGATGGCCGCCTATGCGTTGGCCTGGGTGCGGTTCCGAGGGAGCGACACGCTTTTCTTCCTGATCTTCGCGCTGCAGGTGGTGCCCCTGCAGATGGCCCTCATCCCGCTGCTTCAACTCTTCTCGGGTGGCGCCCATTTGGGCAGCGTGACCGTCATCCCGGCCTTCGACCTGAGCGGCACGTATGCTCCGGTCTGGCTGGCGCACACCATGTTCGCTCTGCCGCTGGCCACCTTCCTGTTGCACAACTTCATCTCTCAACTGCCCCGGGACCTGATGGAGGCTGCGGTGGTGGACGGAGCCTCGCACTTCAAGATCTTCCGGTCCATCGTGCTCCCGCTCTGCGCGCCGGCGCTGGCCTCCTTTGCGATCTTCCAGTTCCTCTGGGTCTGGAACGACCTGCTCGTCGCGCTGACCTTTGCCGGCGGGACCCCCGAGGTGGCGCCGATGACAGTCCGGCTGGCCCAGCTCTCGGGCTCCTTCGGCGGCCGATGGGAGCTGCTGACCGCCGGGGCGTTCCTGTCGATCATCGTGCCGCTGCTGGTCTTCTTCGGGCTCCAGCGGTACTTCGTGCGCGGGCTACTGGCGGGGTCGGTCAAGGGCTGAGCTGTCTGCCGCCTTGGCCCGGGCTTTGCCGGCGCGGGGACCTGCACCGGCAAAGCCTCCTGGCGCATGGTCAGAGCGCCACGCCTGCTGCTTCGGTGGGAAGATCACCCGGCTTCGCCTTGATGACCACGATGGATATCAGCAGGGCCACGCCCGCCAGCACCGCACCGATCACGAAGGCGTGCGAGATGCCGTAAGCCAGGACCTCGTTGGCCCAGCTGGTACCGACGGGGAACTGTTTCGTCTTGCCGAACTCGGCGAGCTGATCGGGAGTGGCATGTGCCTTGAAGTCAGGGAAGAGCGCGGTTCCCTTGCTGGTGGCGGCCCGAGCGAAGACCGTGGTGAGAATCGACAGGCCGAGTGAACCGCCGATCTGCTGCATCGAGTTGAGCAGGCCGGAGGCGGCGCCGGTCTCGCGCAGAGCCACACCCGCGACTGCGAGCAGCATGACCGGCACGAAGATCAGACCCATCCCGAAGCCGAACATCACCGTCGGACCGAGTACTCCGGTGAGGTAGGAGCTGTCCGCACTGGTCTGTGTGAGCCAGATCAGCCCACCGGTCACCAGCACCGAACCGCCGACCATGAAGGGTTTCGCACCGAGCCGGGCCTGGAAGATCGAGGCCAACTGGGCGGCGACGATGATCGCCACACTGATCGGCAGGAACGCCACGCCAGCTTTCAACGGACTGTAGCCGAGTACACGTTGGGCGAAGATCGTGATGTAGAAGAAGATCCCGAACATCGCCGCGGCCAGGCAGAGCATCATCACCAGGCCGCCGGTGCGGTTGCGGTTGGCGAGCAGGTGCAGCGGGGTGATCGGCTGCGAGGTCCGCCGCTCGATCAACAGGAAGGCGAGGAGCAGGATCGCCCCGATGACGAACGAGACCAGCGTGCCCGTGTCGCCCCAGCCCTTCGAGGCCGCCCGGATGAACCCGTACACCAGCCCGATCAGGCCGAGGGTCGAGGTGAAGGCGCCGGGCAGGTCGAACCGGCCGGTCTGTCGATCGGACTCGTTGATGTAGAGCGGTGCCGCGAGCGCGATGGCGATCGCAATGGGCACGTTGACGAACAGCACCCAGCGCCAGTTCAGGTACTCGGTGAGCAGGCCGCCGGCCAGCAGGCCGATGGCGGCGCCGGACCCGGCCACTGCCGAGAAGACGCCGAAGGCCCGGTTGCGCTCCGGCCCTTCCTCGAAGTTCGTGGCGATGAGGGCGAATGCCGTGGGTGAGCAGATCGCACCCCCGATGCCCTGCAGCGCACGCGCGGCCAGCAGCATGGTGCCGTTCTGTGCGAAGCCACCGAGCAGTGAGGCGAAGCCGAAGAGCAGCACGCCCGCGATGAAGACCCTGCGGCGGCCGAGGATGTCGCCCGCGCGACCGCCGAGGAGCAGCAGGCCGCCGAAGGTCAGGGTGTAGGCGTTGATGACCCAGGACAGGTTGGTGGTGGAGAACTTCAGCGCGTCCTGGATGTGCGGAAGGGCGATGTTCACGATCGTGGCGTCGAGCACGACCATGAGCTGGGTTGCCGCGATGACCGTCAGGGCCAGGCCCTTGTACTGGCCGCGGCTGGCCCTGGGAGGTGAGACCTTACTGAGCGTGTCGGAGACAGCCATGTACTTCCCCCTGCTGGCTATTGTGTCGCTGACGTGCTGGTTGGTCGGGCTGAACGGCCGGTCAAGCCGTCCAAGCGGATACCTTCATAAGGAACGTAGTCGTTCACTATGACGGAACCATAGCGCCCCTAGTATTGTGAACGCAAGCGTTCCTTGCGCGAATTTTTTCTCAGGGCGAGTGGTGATGGTGAGTGACGATGAAGCAGACATCGGCTCGGTCGGAGGCGGCTGAACCGGGGCCGGCCGCCGCAGGCGCGGCCCGTCGCCGCGGCAAGGCCCTGGAGCAGGCGATCTTCGAGGCCGCGCTGGAGCAGCTGACCTCCGGTGGCTTCGCGCGGATGACGATGGAGGGTGTGGCCGGCGCGGCGCAGACCGGGAAGGCAGCGCTGTACCGGCGTTGGCCGTCCAAGCTGGAGCTTGCCCTCGACGCGCTGGCATCCACTCTGCCAGCCCGCACCGACGTCCCCGATCTCGGGTCGGTCCGTAGCGAGTTGATGCAGCTCATGGGCACCTACCAGGCTGCGCTGGACTCCCCGGGCGGCGCCGCGATGCGGGCTCTGATGGCCGAGCTGGACCACGATCGCAGCGCGCTGGTCAAGGACTTCGTGATGGGCCAGGTCATGGAGCCGGCCCGGCGGGCCACGCTGGCGGTGCTGCGGCGCGGTGAGCAGCGGGGCGATGTCCGGCCCGGTGCGGCGACCGAGTTGGTCGCCGATGTCGGGCTGGCGCTGCTGCTGTACCGGAACAAGTTCAGCGATGCTCCGGTGACGGCCGAGTTCTGCGCCCAGCTGGTCGACGAGGTCATGCTGCCGCTGGTCCGGCCGGCGGGCTGAGCGGACCGTCGGCCGCCGTAGGGTGGGAGCGTGAGCGTGTGCCGCCTGCGAGCGGGCGCCGTTCTGCCCTGGCCGCCTCAGCCGAAACGGATCCGCTGTCATGCCGTACCAGCCGCCGACCCACAGTGTGGAGCGGTCCCTGCGCCGAGCCGGTGCGACGGTCGTCGTGGGACTGGACGAGGTGGGTCGCGGTGCCTGGGCCGGTCCGGTGACGGTTGGCGCCGCCGTGACGGGACTGCGACGCCCGCCGGAGGGACTGACCGACTCCAAGCTGCTCACTCCGCGCCGCCGGGAGCAGCTCGCCCCGATCCTGGCCAGCTGGGTCACCGCCTACGCACTCGGTGAGGCCTCCGCCCTCGAATGCGACGAGCTCGGCATGACCGCCGCCCTCCGGCTCGCCGCGATCCGCGCTCTGGAGGCACTCCCGGTCATTCCCGATGCGGTCATCCTGGACGGCAAGCACAACTACCTCGGCGGGCCGTGGCGGGTCCGTACGGTGATCAAGGGTGACCAGACTTGTGTCTGCGTCTCCGCGGCCTCGGTTCTCGCCAAGGTCCATCGGGACGGCCAGATGGCCGAGCTGGCACCGCAGTTCCCGGCTTTCGGGTTCGAGGACAATGCGGGCTACCCCTCGCCGGTGCACCGCGCGGCGCTGGAGGAGTTCGGGCCGACCGAGCACCATCGGCTCTCCTGGTCCTATCTGGACGCGTTGCCGCAGTGGAGCCACCTCAAGCGCTCCCGCGAGGCGGTCGGCGCAGCGGACGGCGACGAACAGCTCACGCTCGGCTTCTGAAGGATCATCAGGAACGTTCGACGGGAGCACGTTCCGCTGACCGGGTCGATGCCGTAGTGACCAACAGGTGGGGCGCCCGTGCGCATTCGACCGGCATTTGATAGATATCCGGGTATGCCTGTCTTCCCCGAGGAGCCGGAGATTCACGAGAGTATCCCGGGCCCCGGCGTTCCCTTCCCCCGCGAGTCGGACGCACACGCCCCCAGCACCCCTGCCGCCGGCAACGCGGCCCCTGCCAGTACCGCGGTCCAGGTGTCCGGCGCTGCCGGCGGGACGCCTGGCGCGACCGGCTCGGTCCGAGCCGCTGCGGCGGCCGTTCCGGTGCCCGGCCCCCGCCCCGGTCCGCCGCGCCCGACCGCGCCGCGTCCTGGTCCGCCCCGGCCCGGAGCGCGGCCCGGGCAGATCCCCAAGCCCGGACCGCGGCCGGCTCCGGCCGGCCCGGCCGTCCAACTGGTCCCGGCCCAGCCGGGGAACGCGTTGGAGCGGGCCGACGAAGCGGTGGACCTGCTGTTGGAGGCGGGCCGCAATCCCGGCGACATCCTGGTGCTGACCGCTGACCAGCCGCACCCCTGGCAGCAGCACGAGCTGTCCTTCGGCGAGGAGCGCTACTGGGCGCAGCTCGCCGAGGGCGCCGACGTGTTCTACGCCGACCTGGCCCTGACCCGTCCGGCCCGCCGCGACGTGGTGGTCCTGGTGGTGGACGCGGCCGACGCGGGCAGTGCCGTGCTGGCGGCCGAGAAGGCTCGGACCCATGCGGTCTCGCTGCTCGTGGTGTGTGGCGCCACGGGCGGACTGACCGGTGTGCCGACGCTCGAAGGGCAGCCGGTTCCGGCTTGAACGGCAGCCGCTGAACCGGTTGGTGTGTGTCGTCGGCCGGGCCGGCCGAGCGCCTGAATGGGCGCGCCTGCCGGCCCGGCCGGCTGCTGACATGCCGTCATGCCTCGTAGCGTCCGCCTGGCGACGCGGGCGGCTGCCGGGTCAGCGCGCTGCCTGGCGGATCGGCTCAGGACTTGCCGCGGCAGCGGTCCACCCGCGGCTCGGGAGGGCCAAGTCCGGCACCGAGCGGACACTTGGCGTCGGCCGGGTCGGGAGCTCGGAGACGGTGCGCACTGGACGCTCGGACCAGGATCCCGCGTGCGGGGTACGGCCGGACCGCTCCTCGCCGAACACCCGCCAGCCGGCGGCTGTCAGCGCGATGAAGGCGCCGCAGCGCAGGCCGTGCAGTGAGGCCGCGTCGTGGAGCGCCCACATCCAGGCACCGTCCTGCTCCGTCCAGCCGGAGCTGCCGTCACGGCAGTGCAGCAGCACGGCGGTTCTCCGAGGAGTGGCGAGTCGCAAGTCGTGTGCGGTCACCCGGCGCAACTGGGTGAGAAGCGAGTTTCGATGCTGCCAGCCGTCGGTGACATGCGGTCGGGAGCTGACGGACGCCGAGGCGACCACCCGATGCTCGGTGTCGAGCACGGCGATCACGCCGGTGCCAGGCTGCGGCAGATGGCGCTGGTGCAGCTCGGTGACCAGCTCGCGCGGGTCGCGCAGCAGGGGCACCCCCGCGCTCGACCAGCTCTCCAGGTCGATGGACCGGCCCATGGCGGAGGCAAGCTGACCGCGGTCGATGCCGTGGAGCATGGTCCTCCTTCCCCTGCCCGCACAACGTACGGGCACATGCGTACGCCGAAGTCAGGTCCTGAGGACCGGCGTCTGGGTACGCTGCAATTCTCACGTCAGAAGGCTCGAGCGGCAACGATGAAATGACGAATGGCGCCCGAAAACCGTTGATCTGCCGGAATTATTCCCCAGATGGCGCAGACTTGGCCGGGTGTGTTGCACCCGGGTGGGTCACGCCCGGCGTCACACCGGCTCATGCCTGTACCGCCAGGACCAGGGGCAACACTGCTTCGGCGCCTGCCCTGCGGAGCAGCCGTGCGGCGACCGTGACAGTCCAGCCGCTGTCGACCAGATCGTCCACCAGGAGAACCGGTCCCGGGGCGGTGGCCAGCGAGTGCGTCAGATCGGCCGGGAGAACCAGCGCTCCGGCGAGCGATCTCAGCCGTTGAGCGCTGTTGCTCCGCGCACCGTAGGGCGGCTGGCCGTCCATGTACTCGATCCGGCCGAGCAAGGGCAGCCGACCGATCTCCGCGATCCGGGCACCGAGCGTGCCGACGAGCTGCGGGCGCGAAGCCGAGGCCATGGTGACCACACCGACCGGGCGGCTGGTCTCCGGCGTCACCCCTGCCCACCCGCCGGGACCGCGGGCCCAGTCGGCCAGCACTGTCACCAGCGCGTCCAGCACGTCCTGCGGGACCGGCTGGTCCGGCGCGCCCTCGGCGAGCATGGTCCGAAGCCGGCCACCCCAGCCGATGTCCGAGAGTCGCCCCAGCGCGCGGCCGGTCTGGGCCTGCTCGTCGGCCGGGATCTTGCCCTTCAGCGGGACTCCCAGTGCCTCCATGCCGGTCGGCCAGAGCCGCCGCGGTTCGAACGTCACCCCGGGGCGGCCGAGCGCCGCGCGGGCGGCGTCGAGCGTGCTTGCGGAGACCGCCTCGCCGTGTCGGGCGCCGGCGCAGACATCGCAGCGCCCGCACGGCGCCGCCTGCTCGTCGTCCAGCTGCCGACGGAGGAACTCCATTCGGCAGCCACTGCCGGAGGCGTATTCGCGCATGGCCTGCTGCTCGTCCGAGCGGGCCCGGGCAACCTTGGCGTAGCGCTCGCCGTCATAGGCCCAGGGCTCGCCGGTGGCCAGCCAACCACCGCGTACCCGGCGAACGGCGCCGTCCACGTCGAGGACCTTGAGCATCGTCTCCAACCGGGCTCGACGCAGGTCCACCCGGGTCTCCAGCGCGGCCGTGGAGAGCGGCCGACCCGCCTCGGCCAGCGCGTCGATCGTTCGGCGCACCTGCTCCTCCGGCGGGAAGCCGAGGGAGGCGAAGTAGCGCCAGATCGCTTCGTCCTCCCGGCCGGGGAGCAACAACACCTCGGCCCGGTCCACGCCACGGCCGGCTCGGCCGACTTGCTGGTAGTAGGCGATCGGTGAGCCCGGCGAGCCGAGGTGCACGACGAAGCCCAGATCGGGCTTGTCGAATCCCATGCCCAGAGCTGAGGTGGCCACCAGGGCCTTGACCCGGTTGGCGAGCAGGTCGGCCTCGGCGGTGCGACGCTCGGCATCCTCGGTCCGCCCCGAGTACGAGGCGACGGCGAAGCCCTGGCTGCGCAGGAAGTCGGTGACCTCCTCGGCGGCGGCCACCGTCAGCGTGTAGACGATGCCGGAGCCGGGCAGCTCGTTCAGATGGTCGGCGAGCCAGGCCAGGCGGTGGGCCGGGTCCGGCAGCGAGAGGACGGCCAGGCTCAGACTCTCCCGGTCGAGTGCGCCCCGCAGCACCAGCGCGCGACCATCGGCGCCAGTGGTGCCCAACTGCTCGGCGACATCCTCGGTGACTCGCGCGTTGGCGGTCGCGGTGGTGGCCAGCACCGGGACGCCGGGGGAGAGGTCCGCGAGCATGGTGCGCAGGCGACGGTAGTCCGGCCGGAAGTCGTGGCCCCAGTCGGAGATGCAGTGCGCCTCGTCGACCACGAGCAGACCGGTCGAGGCCGCAAGCTTGGGCAGCACTTGATCACGGAAGTCGGGATTGTTCAGCCGTTCGGGGCTGACCAGCAGGATGTCCACCTTCCCGACCGCGATCTCGGCCTGGATCTCGTCCCATTCCTGCGGGTTGGCCGAGTTGATCGTGCGGGCGTGGATTCCGGCCCGGGCAGCGGAGTCCACCTGATTGCGCATCAGGGCCAGGAGCGGGGAGACGATCACCGTCGGGCCCGCACCCGCCGACCTCAGCAGTGAGGTGGCGATGAAGTAGACGGCCGACTTGCCCCAGCCGGTGCGTTGGACGACGAGTGCCCGGCGACGGTCGACCACCAGGGCTTCGACGGCCACCCACTGGTCCTCACGCAGCTGGGCGGTCGCTCCCGCGAGCTCCCGCAGGACGGCTTCGGCGCGCTCGCGGACGGCCGCGCGGTCGACGGTAGTGGTGCCGAAGGCAGCGGTGGGATACGGGCCGGGGGTGGTGATCGGCTGGTCCATGGCCTCTATGTAACCCTGCTCGACCGACAGCGGGCGAACGAGCGTCGCAGGCTGTGGACAACTCGGCTACCGCGAGAACGTGTTGTCCACAGGTGCGGGGTTATCCACAGCCTGAACGGAATTTCGCCGTGCTGATGGCGATCGATCCCATGCTTCCCCCATGACTCGCAACGACCCCACCCCCATCGGCCGCCCCTCCGAGTACCAGCTCCTGCGGATGCGCGGCCCGGCGGACATGGCCGCCATGCTCCCCTACCTGCTGGGGTTCTACCCGGACGACAGCATCGTCGCCGTCGGTCTGCACGGCCCGATGCTCCAGCAGGGCGGCGCGATCCGGCTCGACATTCCCGACGACCCGCAGCACTGGCCACTCGTCGCTGCCGAGATCGCCCAAACGCTGGTCGAGCTCTCCGAACAGCGTGTCGGGCGTCCGGAGGCGGTGCTGCTCTACCTCTGCCGCGATCCGGAACCGGACGGCCCGCCGATCGTGTCGGCCCTGCGCCCGCTGGCCGACCGCCTGCTGCAGGCATTCCGCGAGGCCGATGTGCCGGTGAAGGAGTCGCTCTGCGTCTCCGCCGGCCGATGGTGGTCGTTCCTCTGCTCCGACCCGGCCTGCTGCACCCCGGAGGGGGTCCCGGTC